>NZ_DJDT01000348.1 GCF_002432345.1 Pedobacter sp. UBA5917 | reverse complement strand
TTCTTGCACTTACTGCAGTTCCGGATACGGCCTCTACATAATAAACAGTTGGGCCGGTTATTGCAGGCGTTACAAAAACTCCTGTATTATTGGTAGCCAATGGCGTATTGCCTGTAGAAGCGTACCAGTTATAAGTTACACCAGCCTGCAGATTGCTTACGCTTAAACTTGCAGGGCTGCCAGCACAAACTGTTGCTGCTGCAACTATCGGAGCATTAACAGTTACTGTTAAGCTATAAGCTGTTGTTGCTTTATTTCCGTTAGCATCTGTTGCAGTTAAAGAAATAGTGAAAGTGCCACCCAATAGTGGTGTTCCTGTAATTTCTCTTGTTGTTGTATTAAAGCTTAATCCCGGAGGAAGACCGCTTGCCAGATAAGTATATGGTGCTGTTCCACCAGTTACTGCCGGTAAAGTTTGTGTAGGATATGGAGTACCAACGATACCATTAGGTAAAGTTGCACCCGGTAAAGTTAATACGCCGATTACTTTAAGCGCATAAGTGTTGCTTGCTGTTCTGCCTTCGCTATCCGTAACGGTAACACCGATAGAATAGTTACCGGCCTGTGTTGGTGTACCCGAAACCTGTCTGGTAGCCGGATCGAAGGTTAATCCTGCCGGAAGGTTGGTTGCTACATAAGTGTACGGACCAACACCACCAGTTGCTGCAGGTAAAGTTTGGGCAGCATATACTGTTCCTTCTGTTCCATCAGGCAAAGTAGCTGCTGGCAACAATAAAGGATTAACAACTGTAATTGTATAATTGTTGGTTGCTGTTTTTCCATCAGCATCGGTAACCGTTACCGGTACCGTGAAAGTTCCTGCCTGTGTAGGGGTTCCTTTAATTTCTCTTGTAGCCGGATCGAAGGTTAATCCCGGAGGAAGACCAGTTGCGGCATAAGTATAAGGGGTTGATCCACCTGTTGCAGAAGGAATGGTTTGTGTAGGATAAACTGTTCCGGTGGTTCCGTTAGCTAAAGTTGCTGCAGGTAAAACCAAAGGATCGGTTACTTTAAGGGTATAGTTAGCGGTAATGGTATTGCCATTGGCATCGGTTACCGTAACCGGTATAGTATAGGTTCCAACCTGTGTTGGTGTACCTGTAATTTCTCTTGTTGCAGGGTTAAAGGTTAATCCCGGAGGAACACCGGTAGCCGAATAAGTATACGGACCTGTTCCACCCGTTGCAGCCGGAATACCGTTTGTAGTATAGGCAGTACCTGTTACACCGTTAGGCAATGCACCTGGGGTTAAGGCCAGTGCAGGTGTTACCGTTAAAGTAAAGGTTGCTGTTTTAGTACAGTTTTTGCTGTCGGTTACCACCACATCGAAGGTAGCATTACCTGTAGCTGTTGGTGTACCGCTTACCAGGCCACTTGTAGATAAAGTTAAGCCGGCCGGCAATGTGCTGCCCGCAGCTAAAGCATAGGTATAACCTGGTGTACCGCCGGTTGCAACCGGAAGTTGTTTACTGTAAGCAGCAGCAATTGTAGCATTGGTTAATGTTGAACCTGCAAATACTATTGCCGGATTAACGGTAACAGTTACCGGAACCCTTGTTGTATTAGAGCAGGTGCCTTTGCTTACCTGAACATAGTAAGTGGTAGTTGCTGTTAAAGCCGGTGTAGTAAAGTTTGCACCGGTTCCTACCTGTGTTCCGCCAGTTGGGGCATCAAACCAGGCTAAGGTTGTACCGCCGTTTGCAGTTGCACTTAATGCTACCGAACCGCCAGAGCAGATTGATTGCGAACCAGAAATAAATGTTGGATTAGGATAAACAACGGTTGCACCATAAACATCAAGGCTGGTTAAGGCCGAAACCAATGCACCAAAACTTACCTGAACCCTATCGTAAGCACCACCTGCCAAAACAGTTGCTGCAAAACGGTTACCGGATAAAAGTTGAAGGTTTAATAAACCACCGCTTAACTGTACTGTTCTAACAACGGTAGTACCATTTAATACAGTAACAGTTACGTTATTTAAAAGACCAACATCGGCCAAACCTGTTGGTAAAGCTAAATCTAAACGGATACTATCAGTAGCTAGGCCAACTGAAGGGAAAATTAATTGTTGATAGCCGGTTGCAGCTACACCTACAGCAAGTGAAATCCTGGTGAAGTTAGAAGCATCGGCATCTGTAGAGTTACCAGCTCCGCTAACCGAGCACAATAAACAGATACCGTTAATACCGGTGTTCTGACTGTTGGCCGCATTACAAGCAGTAACACCACCACCGTTAATTACCGTTACCGTTACCGGAACGCGGCTTGCGCTTTTACATCCGTTGGTACTGGTGGTTTCTATATAATAAGTTTTTGTTGCAGTTAAAGCCGGGGTAGTAAACGAAGTTCCGGTTCCTACCTGTGTACCTGCAGTTGGCGCATCAAACCATGCAATAGTGTTTCCTGCATCAGCAGTTGCATTTAAAGTAGTGCTTTGTCCGGAGTTGATAATCTGGTTGTTGGTGGTTACCGTTGCTAAAGTAGCTGGCGGGTTAACCGAAACCGTTACCGAAGTTCTTGCACTTACTGCAGTTCCAGAAACCGCTTCAACATAAAATACAGTTGCCGAAGTAACCGCTGGGGTTACAAAAGTTCCGTTGTTGCCGGTTGCTAAAGGTGTACTTCCGGTAGAAGCATACCAGTTATAGGTAACACCGGCTTGCAGGTTACTAACCGTTAAAGTTGCAGTGCTTCCGGTACATACTGTTGCAGAAGCCACAACCGGAGCATTTACGGTTACTGCTAACGCATAAGTAGTAGTTGCTTTATTGTTATTGGCATCTGTAGCTGTTACAGAAATGGTATAGTTACCACCCTGTGTAGGCGTTCCCGTAATTTCTCTTGTAGTTGGGTTAAAGGTTAATCCCGGAGGAAGACCTGTTGCCGCATAAGCATAAGGACCAACACCACCTGTTACCGCTGGTAAAGTTTGCGGTAAATAAGATGTACCCACAATTCCATTAGGCAATGTTCTTGTTGGCAGGGTTAATGTTCCATTTACCTTAACAGCATAAGTATTGCTGGCTGTTTTACCCTGACTGTCGGTAACCGTAACACCAATACTATAATTACCAGCCTGGGTTGGCGTTCCGGTAATTTCTCTTGTTGCTGGGTTAAAGGTTAATCCTGCAGGTAAGCCGGAAGCTACATAAGTATACGGACCAACACCACCTGTTGCAGCTGGTAAAGTCTGTGTAGCATAAACCGCTCCTTCAGTACCGTCAGGCAAAGCTGCCGCCGGTAAAACCAATGGGTTGTTAACGTTAATGGTATAATTGGTGGTTACCGTTTTTCCATCAGCATCGGTTACCGTAACCGGCACGGTATAAGTTCCGGCAGTTGTTGGTGTACCCGAAATGGCTTTGGTAGCTGGGTTAAAGGTTAAACCCGGAGGAAGACCGGTTGCCGAATAGGTATAAGGCGTAGTTCCACCTGTTGCAGACGGGATAATCTGCGTGGTATATACTGTTCCTGTTGTACCATCAGCCAAAGTAGCTGTAGGCAATACCAAAGGATCGGTAACTT
This sequence comes from Pedobacter sp. UBA5917, assembly GCF_002432345.1. GTDB lineage: Bacteria > Bacteroidota > Bacteroidia > Sphingobacteriales > Sphingobacteriaceae > Pedobacter. Next base: position 59,656 of record NZ_DJDT01000348.1, on the reverse strand, counting down.
TTAAAGTATAATTTGATACAAGGGTATTTCCGTTTGCATCAACCACTGTAACCGGAATGGTATAAATTCCAGGCTGGGTTGGTGTTCCGGTAATTTCTCTTGTAGTTGGGTTAAAGGTTAATCCCGGAGGAACGCCTGTTGCACTATAAGTATAAGGTCCGGTTCCACCAGTTGCAGCCGGAATGGTCTGCGTTGGATAAACAGTTCCTGTAATACCATTAGGCAATGCACCCGGTGTAAGTACCAGGGCAGCGGTTACCGTTAAGTTATAAGTTGCAGTTGCTTTACATCCTTTGGTATCGGTTGCTACCACAGAAAAAGTATAAGCATTGGCAACAGTTGGTGTTCCGGTAATTGCACCGGTTGATGATAAAGTTAAACCGGCCGGTAAAGTACTGCCCGCGGCTAAAGCATAAGTATAACCTGGTGTACCGCCTGTTGCTACATCCAATTGTTTAGAGTAGGCAAAACCAGGGGTGGCATTGGTTAGGGTTGATCCGTTAAATATAATCTGCGGGTTAACTGTAATTACTACGGGTACCCTCGCCGATATTGTTGTACAGCCAATCCTTCTGGCAGCAACATAATAAGTTTTGCTGGCGGTTAATGCCGGCGTTGTAAAAGTACCGTTATAAGCAACGGTTTGTAAAGCTGTTCCGCCTTCTATAGCATCGTACCAGATCAGTTCGTTGGTACTTGCAGTGGTAGCAGTTAAAGGTACTGTGCTATTATAACATGCAGCAATTGCATTACTTGCAGGTGCTGTAAAAGTTGGTCGGCCTGCAGAGCGTGTAACACCATAAACATTTATGGTTTGTGTAGCGTTTACCGTTAAAACCGATCCCAGCGTAACCTTAACACGGTCGTAAACCACATTTGCTCCCGGCGAAAATGGTACCGTTACCGCTTGTCCGCTATTTAATAAACCCAGTAAATCTAAATTTAACAACGTAGCAGCCGAAGTGGTGTACACCTGTGTACCACCGTTATATGCTGTTACCGATACGTTTTGTAGAAGACCCAGTGTTAGCAGTGCCTGTGTAGAACTAAACCTGAGGTTAATATCATCACCAGGATTTGATGGTGTTGTAAAATAGAAATTTTGGCTAACTGATGAAGCTACGCCAAGTACACCTAAACTTAATTGAGAAAAATTATTCGGATCGGCATCAATGGCCCTTTCCGCATTGGTTACGCCCGAACTGCCCAGCTGTAAAGCATCGAGTGTAATACCGGTACCTTCAAAACCTGTGGTAAATGCCTGGGCACAGGGGTCGGTACCAGAAACATAATATGAATAATAAACTTTGGTACTATTGCTAACCCCCAGTAAAAGCGCATTGGTCACATCTTTAATGTATACCCTATCGTAAGCCTGTGTTGGCGTTATAGCCAGGTAAAAGAAACCATTAGCATCTTTAACCAGTCTTAAATTATCTGACGAAAAACCGTCTACGCTGTTGCCGCCCAATGGAGGAACTGCTGTAGCACCGTTTCGGGCACCAACCTGGAAAGAGTGGTTCCCAAGGATCACCGTTCCGCCTACATTTGCGAGCAGGGTACCCAAGCTTCCGCCCAGTAGCCTGTTCAGGATATCACCATCAAAATCTATTCTGATATAAGAGGTGGTTCCTGCGGCAACCGATGCAGGGTATTTGAGTTCCAGCTCACCACTATAAGCTCCAATGCCAACTGCAATTCCACCATAAGAGTTTACCGAAGCAAACGTATTATCGTTTAATGTTGCGTTGTTCGCATTATCGACCCTGCTTTGTGCAGATACGGTATTTGCAAAAATTTTGGTTTGCGCATACGATTTCGAGTGGAAGAGCGTTAATAGAATGATGAGTGCAACACAGGTATTGCGGAATATCCCATTTAGGGACGAAAGAGTACGGGTTTTCATCATGTCAGGCGTAATTTAGAAGACTTACTATGTGCTAATGCTGCTGTTAGGTAAATGTTTTTTCAGGGGCATTATATAATTATGACAAATCTATACCTAGAATAGCAACCTATCTTATCCATTGCTATTCATTTTTATGCAATCGCTTTCATTCATTTTATTCATACAGAGCATTCTTGCTGAATAGATTTCCTCAATTGTGAAATTATGATGACATTAGCGCTAGTCATCCCATCAGTCAATTCATGAACGCTAACGATCTCCTTATCGAACTCAGGAAGTTTGTCCTTATAAAATCTGGTTTGAGAAATATCGACCCGGCCCATTGTAAGATCATTTCCGAATATGTATTTCAGGAAACGAAGAATTATGTAAGCGAAACAACCATCAAACGCTTCTTTGGTTTTGCAAATACTTTGCACAAATTTTCATTGTTTACCTTAAACAGCCTTTCGCAGTATATTGGGTACAACGATTGGGATTCGTTCTGTAAAGACAAGGAAAACCAGACCACTTCCGTTCAGAGTGTATGGCAGGATTTAAAACTAAAAGCACATGCCATTACCGAAGTTTCGTTAATTGCCAAAAAAAATAATTCGGGTGTTCCCTTTAATGCCACAGCCAACAGGAATTTCTTTTACCCCGATTTCGATTATTTTTTAAAAAACAACTACCAGTTTACCACCGTAAGTGCACAGCCCGGCCAGGGTAAGTCTATTTTACTGGCACACATGGTAGAGTATTTTTTCTTTTCGGAAAACGCCATTTACAAAAACGATATTGTGCTGATGGTAAATTCTACCAGCATTAGCACCATTATACAGAGTGGCAATACCTTAAAAGACTGGTTTTTAAAAGAATTTAAATTCGGCAGCCTTACCGAGCTGATCAGTTTTTTTAAGAAAAACCCCGAAAAGCGTGAAGGCCGTTTCATCATCATTGTTGATGGTATTGACGAATTGCTTGGCAGAAGCAACCATTTTAAAACTTTTATAGATTTTTTATACAGTATAGAAGAAAACAATTTTGTTAAACTTATTTTCGGATTAAGGACAAACAGCTGGATTAACCTGCAACCTGCTATTTACGGTTCTGCATCTTTAACTAAAGCCTGGTATACGGGCTTATTTTATGATGAAGACACGCTAAGCAATGTACCGCCCCTAAATGCTGATGAGGTACTTTACACGCTCAGTCACATCGAAAATAAGATTATCAACAGGGCAGATGTAAGTCCGGCCCTGCTGGCCCAGTTTAAAACCCCATTTTGGTTACAGGTTTATTTCAAGCTCAAAGATGAGAACCACCATCTTGAGCTGAGTAACCCTTTGCTCTGTTATGAATTGATCAGTTATTTTTTGGAAAAACGGGTATTTCTGGCAAAAAAAAGTACAGAAAAGATATTCCTCCTCAAAAAAATAAGCGATTGCATATCCGAAGGGAATAAAAAACTAAGGGTATCGAAAGAAAAGATATTGAGTTATATCAACTGTTATCCCGATGCCTACGAAGAATTGCTGCATGCAGGTATTATTATTGAAGAAAAGCGTTTAAGTACCACCATACCTACCGAAATTGTACGTTTTTTAAGCGACGATATCTATACTTATTTCCTTTTTATACAGATTACGGATAAGTTCGAATACAAACCCGGAAAATCATTTTTCGAATATATTTTAAACAGTTTTCCGGCGCATAATGCCCGTAGGGATCATATTTTAAACTGGTCTATCCGCTTCTGCATCAACCGGAACGAAATTGCGGCACTAAAAAACATTTTTAAGCTCCCTTTTACCAACAGGGAGAAAAACAGTGCTTTCGATTTTTTCTGTTATGTATCCAAATTTGAACTTACCAAACCTAATTCCAACTTTAACAAGTTAAGCATCGGGGTCGATTTTATCGACATTATGGCTTCGGGCCGTACCATGAGTACGCTTTATAAGGAAACCATTAAAACCATTTCGGAAAATGTACTGAACGAAGATATCCAGATTATGCTGCATGTAATAGAGTGTAACGTAAATCTGATCGATGTAGACAAGGTTTCGCTGGCCAACACCATGCAGTTGCTTAAAAGGAATTATAAAAGACTGGGCGAACTCTTCCCGATCAATCCTTACGATCTGATTCTCTATTTTTACAACAACATTGTAAACAAGCCCAACGAGAGCAAAACGCTGGAAGATAAAATTATCAAACTTTGCCAGGATATAGACAGGAGCGGCCCCAAGAAAAATGATGAAATTACTGCAACAGAAATATTATCGTACCGCCTGGTGCTGATTACCCTGTTCTCGCAAAAAAGTTATGCCGAATGCCATCGTTTTATTATGGCTATTTTAAGTAAATACCCTAATATTTTTTATGTAAGGCACTCAGTTTTTTCGCCATTCCTGTTACTTCATCTGGGCCAGACCTATATTAAACTCAACTATTTTAAAAAGGCACAGCGTATTATGCAGTTTGTGGATAAGATTATCAGCAGCGAATATACCTACCATACCAATTTCATCCTGGCCAGTTTCAGCATTTTTAAGGCAAACTTTTACAATGCAACGAACAATTATGAACAGGCATTGATAGAAGCCAATGCGGGCCTCGAAATTACCGGCAGCAACGATTTTAAGATGTTCGAGATTTCCCTCCTACTAAGTAAAATAGACACTTTAAAACACACCGAAGAATCGGAAGAGGTATCGAATGTAATTAAGGAACTGCTTAATTTCTTGACGGTGCATAAATTATCGATGCCGGATTATTCGAACCTCAGTGGTAGTGAGTTTGAACATACTTTTAAGATTTTGAAATCGTACCGCCGCCATCAGAATTTATAAAAAAAGTCTTGCAGATTATGCAAGACTTTTTTAGTTCATTAGTTCACTGGTCATTCGTTCACTGGCCATTCGTTCATTGGCCATTCGTTCATTGGGCTAACCGGTTAATTGTTCAATTGCAGGATTGTTTAATTGTTAACTGCAAATTGCCAACTGTAAACTGCTAACTGCTAACTGCTATTTAATCAGGTTATAGAGTTCATCCAGTTTTGGCGAAAGCACAATTTCGATTCTTCTGTTTTTGCTTCTGCCATCGGCATTTGCATTGGTTCCCAAAGGCTGGAATTCGCCTTTACCGGTGGCCGTCATCCTTACGCTTTCTACTTTTTCATTTTCGGTTAAATAACGTACTACGGAAGTTGCCCTGAGCACACTTAAATCCCAGTTATCTTTTATCTGTCCAAGGTTATTTATTTTCTGGTTGTCGGTATGCCCTTCAACAGCAATATTGATTTCGGGCTGCTGTTTTAATACGTTTGCCAATTGTGTTAAAGCCTGCTTTCCTTTTTCATCGATAATGATACTGCCCGATGGAAACAAAAGTTTATCGGTTAAGGAAACATAAACTTTACCGTTTTTAATTTCTACCGTTAAGCCACTCTTAGTGAAGCCCAATAACGCCTGTTGTAATTTTTCTTTTAATGCATTGGTGGCTTCATCGCGTTTACGTAAAACTTCTTCCACTTCTTTTAAGCGTTTTTCGCGTGCGGCCAGATCGCCAGATAATTTGGTGATTTCGGTTGAGGAGTTACTTTTAAGCTTTTTGTAATTTGCATCAACGGTATTGTAACTGTTCTGCAAATCGCGGAGCTCTTCGGCCATTAAGGTGGTATCTTTTTTCAGCTTGGCCACTTCTTTTTCGAGGTTTTCTATTTTGACCAAACTTTCGTTAAAAGCGGTATAAAGTGAATCTTTTGTTCCCAATAAAGCTTTGTATTTTTTTGGCGATAATACAACACAGGAAGTTAGCGAAGAGATAAAAAGGAGAACGGCAAAGGCAAGAAAGGTATTTTTCATTGTTTTATTTTTGGGTTAATTGGTTCACTGGTCATTAGTTTGATGGTTCATGGTTGATAGCGAAATCTGGTTAATTGGTTAAGCGGTTAATTGGTTAATTGTCGCTTAGCGCCTAACGCTTATCGCCAAAACAATTAACCGTCTATGGCGTTCCGTAAAAATGCAACTAAAGGTTGTACCGTTTTAAAAGAACTTATCAACTTATTAACGAGGTTTGGTTTTAAAAATTCTTCATCATCGATTTTTGTAGTGGCTTCGAAGCTTTTCAACTTTAAAAATTCGATGTTCGGATCGGCTGGATCATAACCTTTTGGGGCATTTTTTAATGCATTATCGACCCCTAGTTTAAAGCTTTTCTTAAAATCCTTTTCATTGATGATTTCTTTAAAATCGCCGATATTATAATCAATTTCCTGCCTGATGAGTTTTAAATGCGGTGCCTCGGGCATCCAGTAACCACCGGCCAGAAAACCCTTGCCCGGTTGGATATGGAGATAATAACCAGGCTCATTGCCTCCTTTACTTTTTGCCGAAAACCAGATACCGAAGTTATTTTTATAAGGATCCTTGTTTTTACTAAAGCGCACATCACGGTAAATACGCAAAAGGCTCTTTTTCGGGTCGGCCTCTGCCGAAAGCAATGGATCTACCTTGGCCAGTTCGGGAATAAGTGCGGCTACAAGCTCCAGTACATCGGCCTTTGCAGCTTCGTAGCTATCTTTATTGGCAGCAAACCATTCGCGGTTGTTGTTTTCGGCAACGTTTTTTATAAAGGTTAAGGTTTCTTTTTTTAACATACAGTTTTATGGTTAATCGGTTAAGCGGTTAATTGGTAACTGCCTTCAAAAGCATAACGCCTATCGCCAAACCAATTTTATCTTTTAAGCGCTGTATCAAACAGTTAACCGATTTATACAATTTAAACAGTTAACCAAAACACAGTTTAAACAGTTAACCTATTTATCGTAATACGGCTTGTATTTGATATTTGGCGATAAAACATGAAGCAATATGATCCTCGAATATCGGTAATTAAAGGGATACAGGATCAAACAACCGGCGAAAATAACGATGAGGTAATGCCAGAAAGTAGCATCGGTAAGCGGTCCGAAAAGTAGATAGGTGATGAAACTGGCCAACAGCATTTCGATTACGTTCATGGCATAACTTACATACATGGCAGCATAAAAGTAACCGGGTTCGATCTCGATGCGCTGTGCGCAATGACCGCAGATTTCTTTAGTATGCTGGATATTCCAACCGTACATTGTGCCGGTAAAAATAGATCCTCTGCGGCAATGCGGGCATTTACAATGCACAATGGCATATAATTTCGAAGTTTGCCCCTCCACCCTTTTTAGTTTAAGTTAAAAGGCTCTTTTTTCATGTTGAGGTGGATATTCTTTTTACGGTATTTTTTGTACCAAACCACGCCCACAATAACGGCCATTAAATAAGGTACCGATAACAGGTACAGAACCCCTGTATTTAATCCCGCTGTTTGCGTATTCCCGTTTTTAGCACCCTGCTCTGCATTAATGGAACACATGGCACATTGCGCATTTACATTAGGACTTATGGCAAAGGTAAATACCAGCGCAAACAGGATAAAAATTGCTTTCTTCTTCATGGATTACAAATATAAGAATAAACGCATGGAGGGGTTTAAAAATTATGTCATAAAAAAACCTCAATTTTAGGTTGAGGTTTTTGAATTTTTGAGGCTTTATTTTATTGGGCAATTAATGCCGCATTATTGCCCGAGTTTAATGTTAAGCTAACCGAGAGCGTGCCTCCACCTGAAGTTCCATAAATATTCCCTTCAAAATGGGTGATCTGGTTATTCAATAATGAACGCACCAAATTACCACTAACCGAGTTTATGGTATAAACCCGAAATGCCCCACCACCATTTGGAATTTCTTTCATTACGGTTCCGTTTAAAAACTGGTCGGTTGCATCATCAAAATACAATTCGCCAAAATAACCGTCAACACCTAAACTGATTAAAACAGGTTCCGTTTTATTCAAATTCTTTTTAGAAATGGATTGAAACGACGATAATCCAGCAATGGAAAACATTCCTAACAGGAGAATTAATAGATTTTTTTTCATAAATAATATTTTTATAAGGATTTGATATATAGATAAATATACAACTAAAACTGTTATTAAAGACTTTTTAGTTGAAAATTATTTTAAATAGAACCTTTCATATTACGCATTAAAGAGCGTAAAAAAACCTCACTTTTTAGGGTGAGGTTTTTACGAGAGGTTAAGGTTAATTCGTTGTTATTGTAAAGTACCAGAAAATTTAAAATCAGGATGTTGTACACTGATAAACTGGCCTAAAATGGCTCCGTTTGAAGGGTTGATAAAATAGTCCAGTTTGAAATCATCTACATTCAGTCTTTCTGCCAATATTGGATCTAAAGGTTTAGAAGCCTGGTTATAAATGAAAGCAGAGTTAGCATCAAAACCAGAACCTATGGTAAATTTAAATACACCATCGTTTGTTTTTGAAAACGAATACGGGTATGTTAAGTTAAGAGAGTTTGCGCCGTAAGGGGTATTCCAGATTAACACCATCGTTTTAGCAGTTGCATTAAAAGTAAATCGCATAGCACCTAAGGTAACAGGCGTTGTACCCACAACGATATTTGCACTTGTTCTTTGATTAGCCAAAGCTCTTCTCGAAATAAACTCAGTTCCCCATCCCGGATAAGTTGTGGTATTGGGAATCGTTACCGAAGCATAGTTTACGCCTAAAAGCAGGTGTAATGGCAAAATAGGGGTTGCCGAAATTAGTACTTCCGATTTAGTGCCTGTGCTCGAAACCAGGTAAAGTTTTTTGGCAACATTATCCCAATTCAAACTGGTGTAGATTACATCTCCCTGTTTAACAGGTGTATTTAAACGCACACCCGTATCTGAGAACGAAAATAAACCAGAACTCGTAGCAATCTGTCCGGCGTTTGTAGATATGAGGGCGAAAGATCTCGATCTTACATCAGCACTCATTGATACCTGGATCTTTTTGGTATTATCTTTAGGATCAAGAATATAAACAAAAGGATTATCTGTTAAAAACTTGGTTATTCCCTCTATATTATCCGAAAATTTATCGCTGGTATAAAAGGCTTTCTGATCTGCTGTGGCTTTTACCAGAATAAGCGGAGCGTTACGTTTTTTACCAATCAATTTTATGGTATCGCCAACCTGTTCCCTGATTTCAAATTCAAAATCAGAACCATAACCTACTGAATAATCACCGTCAAAAGAATTCGGATCCGGATCCTGCAGCAAATGTAAAAGTGTGTAAGTATCAAAAATCAACGAGGGTGCCATCACCTGTTTCACCCTATATGTACTTTCAAATGATTCGAGCGCAAAATCACTATCGTAATCGGCCCTCATAATTACCCTGTTATTCTTATCGAACGACATGTAAAAATTGTATCCGCCGCCCACCAAAGTGGTGTTTAAATACGCCACCCAGCCATTTGGACTATTAATCAGTTCATTTCTGTACTTTTCTAAATTTTCTGCAACCCTTTCTTCCGGCCTTTTTCCATCAATTAATTCCTGATCTTTTTTACAAGCCTGAATAATAAGTAATGCAAAAAAACCTATTATAAATATTTTTTTCATGTGTAATATTATTTTATTGTATAACACTATTTTTTTCCTGGATCTTCAATTTCTCCTACGAGAATAAAACCACGGTAAAAGCCTTATTAGTTTCTTGTTATTGTACCATAAAAACCAAGCTGACTATTCGAAGTATCAAAAAAGCCAACTGATATATTCCTCGAATTTGGAACAATATTATCAATCCAGTTCAGCGCAAAGGTTTTAGTAGTCAAATAATCCAGCAATGGTTTAAACCTGGTTTGAAATGCAGTTCCGTTAGCATATTGGGTTGCTGTTCCCTGGGCGGCCAAAGCGTATTTAATGGTATTTCCCGGAACTGAAACTGTTGCTTTTAAATTATACCAAAATTCTACAGCGGTATTGGTTCTTACTTTAAGTACCATATCGGTTCTGTTGGTAACCCTGTTTAAAAAACTAAGTTCCACTGTATTTTGAAGCGGATAGCCGCCTGCAGTTGTTAATGCGTTGGCAGAATTGAATGCCGTAACATAGGCAGCTCCCTGACTTGCAGCATTTTTATCAACCAAAAAACCTGTATACGAACCTGCGTTAAAATTTTCTATTGGTCTAGAAATCGTTACCGGGGCATAAGTTTCGATGGCTAACCTAACTTTTGCCTGTAACGCCCTAAAATCGATTCCAAAAGCTGTTTTAAAATAATCAACAACTACCTGTTCTTTCTTGCGTAATTTTGCAGCCGCAACCGCATCGGCACTTACCACATATGCTTCGAAGAAATCCTGCCCTTCTACTAATAGGGTAGAGGTCATTTCTGCAAAGTCCTCATTTTTATTATTTCTGGCATATCTTGTAATAAAACCTAAACCTTTAGCCGTTGCTGCAGAATTACCGGCACCTACCCACGCAGAACCGATGTAATTAGAAGAAATTTCTTCGTAGCCCGGTGGCACGGGTATGTTTTGGTTAAGAATGTGTGTAAACTCATGGTGCATGGTATGAAATGCAGCAGGCCTGCCTGGTGTTCCCATTACACTGGTATAACTATTCCTATCGTACTGGTTAACCTCATAAAGATTAATCTGTCTGCCCGCATCGGCCGTACCCAAGGTAATCTGCTCATCAGAATATTCACCGGTACCAAATAATGCGATTTCTTTTGGCAGGATAGGCAAAAGAAAGGCTTTGTTTGTAATTTCAAGGTAAGGCTTTATAAATACCGCACTAACACCTTCCATAATGGGTTGTACATTATCTTCCAGTACCGGAGCAATTTCTTTATCAATGCTTGCCTGAAACCTATCGAACCGGTATAAAACCTCGATATTATATGGGTTTAGAAAATTATCATCTAACCATTTATCTAATTTGCCTTTAGTGTAAGTATCTAAATTAGATTTTGTAATATCTACATTTAATGGTTTCTCCTTTTTACACGATACCAATGTTACAATTAGTAACACGAGGAATAAAAAAATCTTTTTCATATCTATAAAATTTATCTAGGATTAAGAGTTAGTCCGGCTTTTGTTGCTGGAATTGGTAATTGGAAAACCCTACGCGGATCGCCAGGCTTAAGTTCTACTGTGGTACTTGCACCATTCTGATCCAGAATATTATGTTTAACTGTTAAATCATGACGGATAATATCGAACCAACGTAAACCCTCCGAAATAAATTCAGCTCTTTTAAGATCTAAAATGGTTTTTATTAAACCTGCCTTAGGATCTGCAATTCCGTAGTAAGTATTAATTCGTGCAAGCGTAACAGCATGTGTACTGGGATTATAGTTTGTAATCCTGGTACTCAAAAAAGTATTAATATCCTGTAAAGCAAGATCGTTCAAACCCTTTGAAGCATAGGCCTCTGCCCTGTTCATAATCAGCTCATCGGCAGTAAGTAACGGAACCATAATATATGGTTGTCCGAAACCTGATCCGATTTTACTTTCGAAAAACAGTTCAGAAAATTTACAGCTGTCGTAATAAGGCTCAACATAAGGCGTAGGTTTATACGAATAGTTTCCTCCACTGATATTTGGGCCTAATAAAATCGTATTGCTGATTACTTTTCCTAAGCCATATCTGATGTAAAAATTCCTTCCCCAAACGGAACTGGCTTCACCCATTAATAGGTTAGAATTTTGTGCCGATTGTGTAAATGCCGTTCTTAAAGCTGCGGCAATGTAAGGCAAATAAGTACTGTTCCATGGTCTGAGCATTCCTTTGGCCTGCGCATTATCAAGAAGTACTTTTCCGCTGTGCTCAATTACCTTATCAGCATTACCTTTAAACAGATAAAACCTTGCTGCAAATGCATTTGCAGAATTCAGGCTGAAATGGTATTTCTGCGCTTTTTTGTAAACCGAATTATTGATCAACGGTAAACCTTCTGTTAAATCGCGTTCTATTTTATCATAAACTTCCGCAACGGTACCTCTCTTATATTGTGGCGACACTGTTATTTCAGGATCAGTTACAAAAGGAATACCCGGCGAATCGTTTGCTTCTCCCGGTTTATAAATTTTAGCGTACAAACTTACCAGCATAAAATGGTCGTAAGCCCTTGCCAATAAAGCTTCACCTTTATATGGCAATAAATCGGTTTCGCCTGGGTGTTCATCAATATATTTTAATGCAGTATTAGCTGACGCTATAGCAAGGTATGTACTATTCCAATAATCATCAGTAGAACCACTTACCTCAACGCCGTTTTCAAAATCCTGCCAAAAATAGGCCTTGGTCCACGATTGTTCTGCCGAAACACTCGAATAATCTGTTCTTGGTCCTTTATCTTCTGCGTTATCAGAAGAGTTTTCCGTAAATGAAAGGTATTCGGATTTTGGATATGCAGAAACAAGCAGCTGTGCCACCTTCTCTTTTGAATTTAAGGGTGTTCTTAAATCCGGGCTTTGCTCTAAAAATTTTTTACAGCCGGAAACAGAAACAATTACCGAAGCTGCAAGTATATAATATTTTAATGTTTTCATGATTTGTTATTAATTAAAAACCAACCTTTAACGATAGTGTGTACTGACGTGGGATAGGTAAGGCAACGCCCCCGGAACCGAAGAACTCCGGATCCTGACCATTCAATCTTTTATCAGAATAGATTAACCAAACATTATTACCAACAAAACCAATTGAAGCATTGGTTGCACCAATGGTTGATGCCCAAATTTTAGGTAATTGATAGAATAACATCACCTGTTTTAGCCTTGCAAAACCACCATCGGCCACACGTACAGTTGAATAATTATAGGCATTATATGGTTTTTCGATATTACTAAAGTTTCCAACAACAAACCTATCTGCAATTGATGGCACATTTGTAAATGCCTCATCTCCAGGTTGGGTCCAGCGGTTTAAGAAATCTTTTGAAGTTGCGGTAAGGTCGGTATAACGATCGCTGAAATTAGGATTTAGCCTTACCACATTACCTGCACTAAAGGTTACTAAAGCCGATAGGGTAAAGTTTCCATAACTAAATTTGTTAGAAAAACCACCGGTAATTTTTGGATCAACCTGACCTTCGTATTTCAGGTATTGCAGGTTGTTGCTTTGAAAATAAACACTTTTTGATTTTCTGTTCCCATTTTCGTCAATAAAGGTAGGCACACCGGTATCGTGGTCTAAGCCATCAAATACTATAGAGAACAATCCACTTTGTGGATAACCCAATCTTGAACCACCGCTAGGGGTAATCAATTTAAAAATAGTAGGATCGTAATCTAACCTTGTAATTTCACCTTTATGGTATCCAAAGTTTAAATTGGTGCTCCATTTAAATTTATCGTGGTTAATGATCCTGGCGTTTAAGGTTAATTCGATACCTTTAGATTTCATATCTGCATAATTGGCATCCTTTAATCCCTGGCCGCCAATACCTGCTGTTGGAAATCTTCCGATCAAATCAAATCCGTTACGTTTATAAAGATCGATTGATAATGATAAACGGTCTTTAAAAAAGCCGAAATCGAAACCTAAATTCGCATCATAGGTTTTTTCCCAGGTTAATTCCGAATTTTCCAACGCATCAATATAAATAGATGATTCTTTATCTACATCGTCGGTTCTTCTGGTGGTTTGGTTACGTAAAATTAAACTTGAGTTTTTAGCATTTGCCGTACTTGCAGTTAAACCATAAGTAGCCCTAATGGTAGCCCTGTTTAATAAACTTTGTTTTTTAAAGAAGTTTTCTTCGTGGATATTCCATGCTCCCGATACGTTCCAGGTAGGCAACCATCTTGCTGTAGCCGATTCGCCCAATAAATTAGATCCGTCATAACGGCCTGTTGCGTTAAAACTATATCTTCCTTTATATGAGTATGCTGCTTTTAATGCATAAGAAAGGAAACGGTCGAAGTTTTTACCCATTCCATAAGGATATGAATTGGCCTCGATAGCCTGCTTATAATAATCAGAATTAATAAAAGGTACCCCTCCATTATCGAATTGATAACCAATACCATTATTAAAACGGTTTTGCCTGTCATTCGATCTCATTTCGATAACACCCAGAACATTAAACAAATGATCTTCATTAAATACTTTATCGTACTCCAGATCATGGCGCATGAAATAATTTACCAATCCGTTCGAAGTCACATTATAAAATCCACCTTCGGGTAATACGATACTAGGTAAAGATCCTGGTTTTGATGGATCCCTGTATAAAAACCTGTTATTTTCGATAACGTTACTGTTATCATAAGCACGATAAGCATTGGCTGCGTTCGAATACTCGGTAATGCTATGCTCCTGATCTGACTTTACATACCTGTAAGCTCCTGTGAACGAATACTTAAGCCCGTCCAAAATCCGATATTTCACCCCTCCCTGAATCTTAAGATCAATCAGGGTAGTTTTGATACTGTTGTTTTCAAGTTCCTGAAGGATATTAAATGGAGCATAGTTCTGAACAAAATATTCCCTGTTTCCATTTACATCATAAGGCGTAAGCGTTCTGCTTGTTCTTAATGCATAATTGAAAGGGTTAATGTCAAAATCACGGTCAACCTGCCCCAAAACTGCATTATCTTCCTGGTTGGTTGTACCCGGACTGCGTTGATCGCGTATTGATCCCTGAGATAGAATTTCGACCTGCAGGCGATCTGTTAAATCAAAATTCCCCCTCAACATACCTGTAAATCTTTTTACACCATCACCAACAGTCCAGCCGTTATCATTTAAAAAACTGGTTGAGGCATAAAATTTAGATTTATTTGTTCCGGCCGAAATACTCACCGAATGATCCTGCATTAAAGAGTTACGGAATAGTACATCGAACCAGTCGGTATTGGCATTGGCATATCTGTTTAGAAACTGAAGACGGCTTGGTGCATCATTTCTTAATGCAAACTGATCAGTAGCTGGGTTGTAATCGTACATCAAATCGTACATTTTACGGTATACACCACCACTTGCTGCTTTAGATACGTCTGAGTGTCTCAACCAGCCCTTATTTTCCATATCCAGATAAACCTGCATCTGATCAGCAGAGTTCATGATATCAAACTGGTTGTAATTTGGCTTTAAGTATGTTGTAAAGTTGCCCGAATAAGATACCACAGGTTTACCCTCGGTATTTTTACCTTTTTTGGTTGTTACCACCACAACGCCGTTCATTGCCCTTGCACCGTACATGGCCGTTGCTGCGGCATCCCTTAAAATTTCAAAACTTTCGATGTCATCTGAGTTTAAACCTGCTACCGAAGATCCGATCAGGGTAGAAGCATCACCACTTGATAACTGTTCGTTCGAAATATTTACCAAATCTTCGAGCATAATACCATCCACTACCCATAACGGCTTATTATCGCCATTTAATGAAGATGCGCCACGGATACGGATTTTTGGTGCAGCACCGAATGTACCTGATACGTTCTGTACTGAAACACCGGCAACCTGCCCCTCGAGCATACGGCTGATATCCTGTACACCATTTCTCTGTACATCGGCTGCCTTTAACTTGGTTGCTGATCCGGTAAAAAGCTTTTTATTCAGTTCCTGGTAACCGGTTGATACTACGTTTACCTCTTTTAACTGGGCTGCATCTTCTTCCAAAGTAACATTGATTACTGTTCTGGCGCCAACCTCCACTTCAAGGGTTTTGTAGCCAACATAGCTAAAAACCAAAGTAGCACCTTCTTTAACCGAAATGGCAAAATCTCCATTGCTGCTGGTAGATACGGCGTTGGCAACTCCTTTTTCCCTAACACTCACTCCCGGTAGTGCTGCCCCATTTTTATCTTTCACCTTTCCGGTTAACTTTACAGCAACAAAATAGCTCAACACCTTATCAAATACTGATTTTTCCTTTAAGGTAATCAGTATCGTTCTGTCTTCGATAGTGTAGTTAAGGTCTCTGCCTGCAACAATTTTGTTCATCACCTCTTCAACTGTCGAATTGTTAAAATCAACATTTAAAGTGGTTGAGGTTTTAATTTTATTGGTTGATAAAAGAACATCATAGCCTGATTGTTTCCTTATCTCTTTAAAAACCCTTTCGAATGTTACATTCTTTTCATTTAATGTAACGAGCTGGCCAAATGAAGCTGCACTAACCTGCACGAGCGAAGCAAGCATTATGACCGTAATTAACTTCATCATCCGTAAAAATTTAGGTATGTAGCCCAAAGGCGTACATAAATTTTTAATATAATTTTTGTACATTTAGTAGTCTGTTTTTGTGCGAACGCATTTATGTTTAAGCGCTAAAAAGCGATTCGCGGTTAATCCAAGAAATAAATTAATTAATCGGTTCCGGCATACCGGAACGAATGAACAGATGAACAAAAGGGGTGTTGGAAGCACTCCTTTTTTGTTACTCTAATTCTTGATAAGGCTAGATGTTTTGTCGAGATTGCTTCATAGTTTTGATTAGGTTAATTAGTTGATTAATTTTAGGTTCTTTTATTTAAAGACAAAGGTTAGTTACTCCCCTGTCTGTTATATTATTCTTTATAAACTATAATCTTATTGGTTTTAATATCGAATCTTACCTGGCCGGTCTGTTCCAATTTGGTAAGCACTTTTGATATTTTTTCGAAACGGCTTACCGTTCCATAATACATTACTTCTTTAGCTTCCGGATCGGCATATTCTACTTCAACATTGTACCAGCGGGCCAGCTTGCGTAAAATGCTAACCTGTTTTTCGTTGTTAAATTTGAAATAACCCTCTTTCCAGGCGATGGCTTCGTCTACGTCAGCTTCCTTTACATCGATACCGGAGGCCGATACAATAGATTGTTCTCCCGGTTTCAATACTTCGGTTTCATTAGTGCTTTTATGCAGCACACGTACACTTCCTTCTAAAAGCGTGGTTTTGGTTACAATTTCATCGCGATAGCTATTGATATTGAAGTGCGTGCCCAATACCTCAACCGATTGTTTATCGGTTTCTACAATAAAAGGATGTAATTTATCTTTTGCCACTTCGAAATAAGCCTCTCCATCGAGTTTTACCACACGCTGATCGGCTTTACCTATATTTAAAGGATATTGGATAGAAGAAGCTGCATTGAGCCAAACGGTTGATCCATCGGGCAAACGGATCTGCCATTGCCCACCATTAGGGGTTGATATCGTATTTAGCCTCTTATCATCAACATTTTCAGGTTCCGAAATATTATATACCAGCTGGCCGTCGGCTGTTTTGGTTATTGATAAACCTGCATCCTCAGCAATATTACCGGTAGTGGCATCAGAAAGCGAAATCTTTTTTCCATCGGCCAGGGTTAGGATTGCCTTATTTTTACCCGGGGCAACATCGGTTGCAAAAACGTGTTCTTTCTTTTTATTTAAAGAGATATAGGCTGTAACGGAGAGCGTGATAAAAACCACTGCTGCAGCAGCCCATTTTAATGTATTCATTAAGATTCTGCGCGGTGCAGGTTTTGGCCTGTCAATGGCCAGGATTTTATTGAGAACCGGATTCCATCTTTCTTCCAATACTTCGGTTGTACAATCTTCTTCAGCGGTAATCATTTTCACAATTTCGCTGGTCAGTATTGTAGAGCCGCCATCAACCAACGCCAAAAGTTCTTCCCTTTCTGCAGGGCTTAATTTGTTAGCTGAAAACTGTTGCAATAGATAATGTATACGTTCTTCCATAAAGATTCTGATACTAAGAAGCAGTAAAAGAAAATTAGGACTATCGGGATTTCATTTTTTTTTTATTTTATTTTAAAAAAGAATAGAACTAAGGGAAAAACAAAGATGATGCCGTGCTGATTGAGGTGCAGTCTTATAGATTTAAGTGATATCACAAGGGCATTTTTAACCGTATTTGGAGAGATATTCAGTATTTCGGCAATTTCAGGTATACTTTTCCCATCACAACGGCTCAATTGGTATATATTTTTGCGCTGTTCGGGCAGTTTTTCTACAGCTACAGAAATGATTTTGGTTATTTCATTTAAATTAATTGCATCAGATGTACTATTGTGACTGCTTGGCTGCTTGTTTGTAAAAGCATCAATCACCCTGTCTTCTTTAAGTTTTTTGCGGAGATAGCTCAAACATTCATTAGATACATATTTATAAAGATACGCCCTAACATTCTCCACTTCTGCCAATTTATCGCGGTTTAGCCAAACCCTTAAAAAAGCATCCTGGATAATTTCTTCAGCAGCATCGTCGGATTTAGTGAATTTTGTAGCAAAAATCTGAAGTACGGGAAGATAATTGAAGAATAAAACAGAGAAAGCCTGTTCATCTCCTTCAACAATTTTTTTCACAAGTATTTTTTCACCCTCAGAATCTTTAAAGCGCATATTGTAAAATAAATCCTTCCAACCCCCTAACCGAGTTATTAATTGATCTGTTTACGAAGCGTAAATAAAAGAATAAGTAAAACACATGGTTTTATATAGGTTAGGGAGATATATTTATAAATATACAATTTGATTTGATAGCTGCACGGAATAAAATAAAAAAACCCCGCTTTTTAAGACGGGGTTTTAAAAAATGTTAAACCGTATTTAGGTTAAAAACGCAGCAACTAAGGCGTTGTTGTTGTTCTAGGAACCATTTTAAACGTACTGTTTCCATTTGCGTAATAGCCCAACGGATATTGGGTAGTTGCGGCAAAAAATGTTAGTTTGTTTACCTTAACACCTTCCACAGTATATTCTTTATAAAATTCGATACCGGTATCTGTTACGATATACGAAACGGTTAGGCTTGGTGCTGTAGCTAAAGTAAAACTGCGGTTCGGCCTTGATGTACCATTTACCGTTGCAAGCGTTGGAACCCCCTGTAATGTTTTACCGTTAACCTCAATGGCAAAGCCCCTGTAGGTATTAAATTTAGTGTTGGCATTTTTGTAGTTGGTAATAATCGTTGGAAGCTGATCGGCTGCAACAGATTTCATCTTCATTACATTTCCGTATTTTCTGCCTTTTAACATTACCGAATCCTGATTGGAACTAAGTACCAAAAACTCGAATTCTCCTTTCATACCACTATCAGAGGCACCGATACCTAAACCGGTACTGTTACCGGTATAATAGCCAGGCAACGAAAAATAGTGGATAACCGGATTATAGGTATCAAAAGTTAATATGGGACCAGCGCCGGCATAAACCTTAAACGTACTGCTTTGTGTGGTTGTAGCATAATCAGCCTGTAAAGTTACATCAACCGAACTGGTAAAATTAGGAAAGAGGTTAAATCCTCCGTACTCCACATTCGCACCGGGATAAAAGCTGAACACCCAGGTTTTCTTCCCGTTTAAAGCACTATATGCATCGTCAATACTGGCATTTAGCCTTGCCGCAGGACTATCTTCGAATATCCGGTCTTTCTTTTTATCACAACCTGTAAATAAAAGAATAGCTAATACCGTTATCAATAAATATTGTTTTTTCATAATTCTTCTGTTTAAGGTAAAGTTGTTTGATCGAATGTTGACAGGCCTGCAACTTTAGCCTGAATATTTGCCCGGAGCGCATCCATATCAATACCAAATTCATTTTTCATATAAGTTTTAACAACTTCTGTTTTGGTGTTAATAATGGCTATACCGGCAGGCGTACTTCCAGTTGAATTTAAATATGCAGTATATTCGCTTGCAGATAATGTAACGTAAAATGAATACAGCTCTGCAAAATCTTCAGTTGCTTCTTTTGAAGCATACGGAGAGATAAAACCGGCAGCAATAGCCGCGCCGTCGGTTGTATAGGTTGTATTCCATACATCGCCCACATAACCAACACCCGAAATGGTATTAAAACTGGTTGGAAATGGCTTGGTCTGATTTAAAATATGTTGAAACTCGTGGTGGATAACATGAAAATAATACTTGTTTAAATAGCTGATGCTGGTTGCATTTGCCGCCAGGTTATTCAAATTATACAAGTTTATTTTCTTACCCCCTTCGGCTGTTCCAAGTACGATGGTACCGTTACTTTTAACAGATGAAGTACCGATATACGTTAAAATTTTAGGAAAATAAGACCTCATGAAAGCTTTACTTCCAGTGATATCATCGTAAGGTTTTAAACCAAAATTCAACAGTAATTTCGTCATCCTGATCGAGCCCTCATAAGTTGCGGGCACCAAATTATAAGTCAGATCCGATTCCCTGTCTACATATTTATAAATGATATCGATATTGTAGGGAATGGTATAATTATTATAGATATAGCTGTCTAAAGCATTTTTTGGAAGTGTTGAATCTACAAAAACGCTTTCCTCGCTTAGCTTTTCTTTTTTACATGATGCGTAGATCAGACTAATAAGAACTAAGCACATCAGTTTATATTTTATTTTCATATTATCTTGGATTAGGGGTTAAACCTGCTGCTATTACATCTTGTGGCAATTGAATAGCCCTTCTTGGATCTCTAACAATCAACGTATTTGTTGAAACACTATTTACCACCGCACCTGTTGTACTCCTTCTGGTAATTTCAATACCATATCTTTTCACATCAAACCACCTTAAGCCGGTACTATAGGTTTCTATCCTTCTCATAAATAAAACCGCGTGCAGCATGTTTTCCTGCGTTCCGGCTTCAATTACATATTCGGAATTAAACTTTTTCTTAGGCGTAGGTGCTGTAGGCGTAAAATAAGCCAGCGAATTTGCCCAGTTGTTAATGCTGGTTTCGGTTAAAGTTGGCAAAGAAGTGCTGGTGTAGGTGAAACTGCCCCAATACTGCATATCGGCTAATGCAGCAGTATAGTTTTTTAACTGGATATTTGCTTCTGCGCGTGTAAGCAAAGCTTCTTCGAAGGTAAAAGGCGTAAATACACCGTGTGCATAACCGGTACGTGCAACCGGATCTGTATATTCGAACTGATAGCTTAAGTGTGCAAAAAGCACCTTGTTATTGCTTGATGAATATGAAAACGCTTTAAGCCTGTAACCGGTGGTACTAAAAGTTCCGAAAGGACCTTTTGATGCAATGGTTTCGTTATTCGAAATTGCTAAACCGGGTACAAATCTGGATAAGGTACTATAGCCCCCGAAAAGAGTACCCATAGTAGAAAATGAAGGTGTGATTAAAAAATTGGCTTTAATTCCACTTCCGTTATATTCACGTGCCATATCTGAAAATGATGCGGCATAACTTGCAATCTTTGCATAATCTCTTACATAGCTGGTAGGCGAATTAGCAAATGCAGCAGTGGCATAAGTTACTGCCTTTGCCCATTGCCCCATATATAAATATACCCTTGCGGCAAATGCATTAGCCGCTGATTTGTTAAAATGGAATTTTGCAGCATTTGCATTTGCGTATGATGCATCATTGATTAACGGTACGCCAGCTTCTAAATCCTTTACAATATAATCGTATACTTCCTGTACGGTATTTCTGGTATACTTAGGATTTAAGGTATTTTCCGACTTGGTCATATAAGTGATCCCCATATCTGTAGCAGAATTGGCCGGCGAATAGTGCTGGGCGAATACGTTTACCAGAATAAAATGACCATAGGCTCTTGCTACCAAAGCCTCGCCCCTGGCAGCACTTAACGAACTTGGGTTACCCAACTCTTCAATGGCGGTAAGCGCCTGGTTTGCACTTGCAATTGAACCGTAACAAGCACTCCATATCCTATCAATCCCATCATTGCTCGTTTCGGTAATATCCTGCCAGCCATACATCTGTTCGGTTAATCTCGAACTCGTGAAATTAATTCCATAATCATCAACATTATCTGATGCCAGTTCGGTAGTTACCACGTAAGCGTTAGTGGGATAGGCCGAAACCAATAGCCGTGATATTTTATCGGTATTATTTAATTCAGCCCTGTTATCAGGCAGTTCATCTAAATATTTCTTACACGAAGAAAAATTAAATAATATAACTGCACTAAGTGCGATGTATATAAATCTCTTTTTCATATTAAATAATTTAAAGTCCTAATTTTAAGGTTAGCGTATATTGTTTGGCTAATGGCAATGCTACACCACCTGCATTTACAAACTCGGGGTCCTGCCCGTTTAATTTCTTATCTGCGTAAATTAGCCACAGGTTCGAAACATTAAACCTCAAACTCGCTGAAGCTACTTTTATCCGTGCCAAAAAGACCTTAGGCAATTGATAAGTAAGTGAGATATCTTTTAGCCTTACAAAATCACCTTTGGCCACAGTAGCAGAAGAATAATTATAGGCATTGTAAGCATAACTGTACTGGCTGTTACTACGGATAAACCTGGTATCTAAAATTACCGGGATATTGGTTGCATGCTCTTCGCCCGGAACAGTCCAAGCATCGTAAAATTCCCTCGTTGTGGCATCTAAATCAGAATAGTCTGTTTTATATACCGGATTTAAACGTACCACATTACCAAAAGAGTAAGTAATATATGGTGATAAACTAAATCCTTTATAAGTAAAAACGTTACCAAATCCACCCAGATCAGTTGGATCGGTTGGTCCCTCATATTTCAAGAAATCAAGGTTTGTCCTGTTCTGGAAATATACTCCCGTAACCGTTGTTGTTTGATCTGCATTTGTAAACACAGGTAAACCATCAGCCTGCAAACCAACAAAAGGGATAGAGAACAACGACCTTACCGGATAACCTTTAATGGCAAATCCATTTCCGGTAATCAGGTCGATAACCCGTTGCCTGTTTTCCAGGTTGGTAACTTTAGTGGTTGCATGGGTATAGTTAAAAGTGGATGTCCATGAGAAATCAGGTGTTTTTATAACGGTACCAGAAAGTGCAATCTCTAAACCGCCCGATTTCATATTGGCAACATTACCGTACTTACTGATCTGTCCGCCTAAGCCCTGTGTATTGATCGGACCGATTAGGTCAAACTGTTTTCTCCTGTAAAAGTTGATCTCACCATTTAACCTGTTTTTGAACAAACCAAAGTTCATTCCCAGGTTTAGCTCATACTGTTTTTCGTAAGTTAAAGCAGAGTTTTCCAAATCGCTGATCTGTAAACCGGTTTCATTGTCGGTTGTACTTGGTCTCCATGGATTATAGCTTTGTATTACCACTAATGAGTTGGTTACATTAGATGGCCCGCGATCTGCCATTAAACTATAAGAGGTTCTAAAGGTTAAAGTAGAAATTGGCGTGTTTAGATTTTTAAAGAAATTTTCTTCGCTTGCATTCCATAATCCCCCTACCGACCATGTTGGCATCCATCTTGCAGATGTACTCTTGCCCAGTCTGTTCGAACCTTCGTACCTACCGGTTACTTCGATACTATATTTTTCATCGTAAGCATAAGCTGCTTTTCCGAAAAAGGCAATTTCTTTACCTCTGGTATTGCCAACAGAATAGTACTGGCTATTTTCTTCCTGTCCTCTTTTAAAAACGCGGTAATCAACAAATGGAATTTCACCCAAACCATACTGCAGGCCCCAGCCCCTATACCAGTTGTTGTTTCGCTGGATAGAATTTACCGAAGCACTTGCTTCTACATCAAGTACATGTTTTTCGGCAAATTTATTGTGATATTTGGCGTTTGCACGCAGATCATTTACCAGTGCTTTATAATCCGTTCTGTTGTAAATACCACCTGAAGGCAAAATCGATATCGGTACAGCATAAAGAACAGATGGATCTTTATATAAGTATGGGTTCTCATCACGTATTACGGTTGTTCCCATCGATCGATAAGCCATTGCCTGGTTCGATTCGTCCTTAACGTAATGCTGTTGAGAGGTTTGCTGATACCTTACGCTACCAAAAGCATTTAACTCTACATTTTTAATGGCTTTCCAGGTTAATTGCCCCTGAAACTTGAGCTCAGCTACATTGATATCCATATAGTTGTTTTCCAACTCTTTTAAGATATTGAACGGAGCATAGTTCCGGGTATAGGTTTCGTTAGGATCAAGCGTGCGCGAACTATTTAAAGCATAGGCAAATGGGTTAATATCAAAGTCTCTTTTAACTAATGCCGTTACTACGTTGGTAGATTGGCCAAGTGTACCCGGCGCTTTCTGTACCCTGTAATTACCCGTTGTTAAAATGTTTAATTTAAGTTTATCAGATATGTTATAGGTAGCATTTAAATTGGCCGTATATCTTTTTACCTGCGATTGTTTCGACCATCCCGGATCGGTAAGCGCACTTACGGAAGCGTAATACTGCGATTTATCGGTACCCGAAGTAATACTTAACGAATGGTTCTGCATAATATTCGTGCTGAACAACTGATCAAACCAGTTCGTATTCCGGTATTCTGCCTCTCTCAAATAAGCATTACGCGCTTCTTCGGTATTTAACAGCTGACCAGAGTTGATTAACTGGTACATTTTACCATAAACTCCGCTCGAAGAAGCGTTTGAAACATCAGACAAGTTTAACTTCCCTCTTTGAAACAGCTGTTGGTAAACACCCATCTGCTCTTGCGAGTTCATGATATTAAACGTGTTGTAAGAAGGTATTTCTCTTGAAGTAAGTTCGGCTACGTAGTTAAGCTGGCTATAACCCGCACGACCTCTTTTGGTGGTGATAACAATTACCCCAGCCTTAGCCCTGGCACCATAAATTGATGTTGCAGAACCATCTTTTAATACCTGGAATGATTCGATATCGTTAGCGTTTATACCACCTACAGCAGAACTGATTAAGGTAAGTGCATCACCACTGGATAAGTCATCGGCAGAAACATCGGCCACATCCTCTAAAATAGCACCATCTACTACCCATAAAGGTTTCGAACTGCCATAAATTGAAGTTGCACCACGCACCCTGATTTTAGGAGCTGTTCCAAATGTACCTGTTGTATTTTGTACACTCACGCCGGCTACCCTACCCTCCAGCATCCTGCTCGGATCGGGTAAACCGCCAAGTTCGGCATCCTTAACTGAGATTTTAGTTGTTGCACCGGTAAAGGTTTTCCGATCTACTGTACCCCCGATACCCGTAACAACAACATCCTTTAATTGTCCGGCATCATCTTCGATCGATACATCAATTGTTGTCCTGCCATTAACTGCAATTTCTATGGTTTTATAACCAACAGATGAAAAAACAAGTATTGCTCCATCTTTTACCCTGATCTGATATTCACCAGCCGAATTTGTTGAAACAGCATTTGGCGAACCTTTTTCGCGCACACTTACCCCGGGCATAGTGGAATTATCTTTTTTATCCCTTACATGTCCTTTAACAGTTATATCTTTCACCTTGATTACCGATGGCTGGATTTTAAGAATAACCTGACTACCTACCCTGGTGTAGCCAATGTTTTTTTGTTTTAACTGATCGAGTGATTCTTGTAATGAACTCAGTTTAGCCGGCACATCCAAAATCATCATTTTACTGATTTCAGATGCATCGTACACAAAACTTAATTTGTAAGCCTGCTCTATCTTTTTCAGATAGTTTTCTAATCTTTCGGGTTGCAATTTGGCTTGCTGGGCATCAGCTTTTGCCAAAACACTCCAAAAAATCGCACAGATAAGCGTGACCATTCGGCCCCAACTTAGCATAGCATTTCTTTTGTAGAAATTTCTCTCCATAGTTTGGTTATTTGTTAAGTAGTTAATTGGTTTATTTTAAGGCGTTTTAAGGACTAGTTGGGTCCCCTTTTTTTGAATTTTTATATCGTAGGTTTGTTGTAAAACCTTTAAAATGTCTTCTAAGTCTTCGTGCTTAAAAGTTGCATTAAACTTTTTGTTAATGCGTTTACCAGGATCAAATGCGATATCCACACCATAACAATCCGAAAGCTGTTTACAAACCTCTTCCAGTGGTGTATCTACAAATATTAACTCTTTGGTGATCCACGAATCTGAATTCTGAGATAACCTTGCTAAAAATTGTTTTTGATTGATATTGTAAGATAATCCCTGTCCGGCAGTTAAAATAGATGAAACGGCACCTTTATATGGCAGGAACATTACGCGACCTGTTTTTACATCCAGATCAATATTTGATCTGGAAAAGATCAGGTTAAAAGAAGTACCCAGTACGCTCACCCGCGATTCGCCCATGTTTACGCGGAATGGATGTTTGGGATCTTTCGAAATCAGGAAAAAAGCCCTGCCTTTATCTAAACTAACATCGCGGGTATTTTCTACAAATTTGTTGGGATATTTTACGATGCTGTTTTCAGCTAAAATGATCTTAGAACCATCTACCAACAAAATTGTGTCTACTTGTGCAACACCGGTTTTAACAGTAACTAATTCAGCCCTGGTTTTAGCATTATAAAAAATTAACCCGCCACCAGCGATCAAAATACCTGCAGCAATTCCAGTCAGCCATTTTGTAATACTTAACGGGCGCGACGATATGGCTTTTAAAGAAATTCTGAAATTCTTTTCTGCATCTTTAACTGGAAGCAGATCTAACCGGGAAGCTCTGGAAGTGAGTTGCCAGATTCTTTCTACTTCTTTAAAGTGAAGTTCATTTTCCGGAGATTCTGCTCTGTAAGAAGTTATTTCAGCATGAAGTGATTCATCCTGGGGATTGTTTAAATACCGAACAATTAAGTTCAGGTATTCGGGATGGTTACGCATTAGTTAGTTTGGTTTGTTATTAGGTAGACAAATAAGAAACCAAAAACCCCTAGTGTTGCCGAAAAAAAAACGAAATAATTTAAAAAAAATTAAAATTGGCCTTAAAAAGCTAATAGAGGAAGATATTTATTAAAAGCAGATAGCCCTTAGCTTTCTTATTTAGGTTTTCATCATTCAGAAACCGGTCTCTGAGGATTTTGAGCGCATTCCCGATATGGTTTTCAACAGTTTTTTCAGAAATCTCCAACTGTGTTGCTATTTCTTTATACTTCAGGTGCTCAAAACGGCTTAATTTAAACACTTTTTTGCATTGAACGGGTAATCGTTCTATTTCTGCATGAAGCAAAACAATCATTTCATTTTCTTCATCCAGATCCCTAACGTATTCTTCAGAAAACTCGGCTACTAGTTTTAAATGATGCTCCTCAATATTTTTCTGCCGGTTAACATAATTAATAGAGGCATTAATAACCGATTTGTATAAATAAGACCTGATAGATTTTACTTCAGAAATATGATAAGGGTTTTCCCAGATTTTAAGAAAAATATCCTGAACAATTTCCTCTGTAATAAAAACATCCTTAACATATTTATCACTTGCCAAAAGGAGTTTCTGAAAGTATGAAGTATAAAATTGGGTAAAAACCGATGTTCGATTCTTTTCAATGATTTCAATCAAATGTTGCCCCGATTCAATGTCTAAAACATCCATCAAAAAATCTGATAAAAGAGTTTTGACCTCAATATTACAAATTAATGGGTGAAATTGCTGACTAAACCTTGAATTTTAACAATAAATGCGAGATGAATTGGTTAATATTGATAATACGGCGAAATCATCAGGTAAACCACAACACCGGTAACCGCCACATAAAGCCATAGCGGAAAAGTTATTTTTGCAATCTTTCTGTGTTTATCAAAACGCTCGGCGATTGCCCTCACATAACTCACCAAAACCAAAGGGATAATCGCTATAGAAAGTAATATGTGCGTTAAAAGGATAAAAAAGTAGATATATTTTATTGTTCCATCGCCACCGAACTTCGTAGAAGGGGTAGTCATATGGTATGCAATATACATCACCAAAAACAACAATGAACAACCAATGGCCGTTTTCATTAAATTTTGGTGTAGGGTGACTTTTCCGTTTTTAATTGCCCAAACGGCAACAACAAGTAGTACGGCTGTTATACCATTAATGGTTGCATAAATAGGCGGCAAAAAAGGAAGGGTTGGTGCATCAATGCCTAAATCCTTTAATTTAACCACAAATAAAAATGCTACTGCAACAGGGATAAAAATGGATAGGATAATGATCCATTTATTATATTTTTTCTCAATCGGGCTATTTTCCATGAGTATTCTTTAATCTCTTTATATTTATTATTCTATTAGACAGTAGACTTTGGACTCCAGACTAAGGACTTCGGACTCAAAACTACCTACCGTCCTTAACATTCCTCAGATACTCGGCAATAAGTACTTTTATCTCATCTTCCAGCCTGGCATTGGCTTCGGCGTTATCGGCATCGTACATGCCCCGAATGCGGTGCAGATTATCGATAAGTAAGATTTTATTACCGTAAATGAAGGTTGGTTTATCTTTACTGTCATCTTCGATTACATCAAGCAATAAGCCTTGTTTAATCAAAGGGTAAGTTTGTATAGTATCTCCCGCCAGGAAATCCCATTTGCCTTCTTTGGCCTTAAAACCGGCTGCAAAATCTTTCAATTTAGTTTTATCAGCAGGATCTACCGATAAACTTAAAAACTTAACCAAAGGCTTTTGTTCGTAACCATCTGATAACTGTTTAATGTATTTGTTGGTCTGCTGACTACCCGCTCCCGAATAAAACAGGTTAAGCACTACAATTTTATTTTCGAGCGATTTCCAGCTAACGGTATCGCTGTGCTGGTTGATCAGTTTAAAATCGGGGATCTGGTGGTAAATGGTATCGGGGATTTTCTTTCCTTTTACACTGTGGAATGTTGATGCAACTATCTTTTTTCCAAAAACGGGTAAACTCTTATACCTGTTTTTTGCAAAGTGAGGCAATAAGTAAAAAAACAAAAATCCCGGTATAGCTAAAATGCTTACCAGGATTAATACCTTTTTTATAGGATTTCTTTTCATTAATGGTGCATCATGTGCAGGTTTAAAAACCCACCTTCAGTTAACATTAAAACAATAAAATAAATAATGAAAATGAATGATACGGTTAATGCAAGCTGTAAGCCCAGTTTCTCGTACTTTAAGTGCATAAAGTAGGCTACAATATAAAATGCTTTTAACAAGGTTAACACGATGTAAACGTAGTTACCAAAATGTTGGGTCATGATTCCTTTTGGAATTAATACCAATGCAATGATAAACTCGATTACGGTGATTAATAAAAGGATTCCGAAAACTTTCCAGATTTTACCTTTTGATAAACCTGCATGCTCTTCGTGTCCGTGTTCTTCTGTTGTATGTGAGTGCTCTGACATAAAAATATTTTTATAGAATGATAAATTAAACCAAATAGAAGAATGTAAATACAAACACCCATACTAAATCTACGAAGTGCCAGTATAAACCAACTTTTTCAACCATTAAATAATGTCCGCGTTTTTCGAACGTTCCATTAATTGTCATAATCAGGATGATGATGTTAATGATAACCCCACTGAATACGTGGAAACCGTGGAAACCTGTAATGGTGAAGAACAAGTTTGCAAATTGTTGTGAAGCGATCAAAGATACATCTTCAGGTTTATTGAAGAAGTGTTTTAATTCTTCGGCAGATGGGATATGTCCCCACCAGAAACCATCATGGTGTAAGTGGGTCCACTCAATTGCCTGACAGCCCAGGAACATGAAACCACCGATGATGGTTGCAATCATCCAGCCGATTACTTCTTTTTTAGAACGTCTGTGTCCAGCTTCTACGGCCAATACCATAGTTACCGAACTCATGATCAATATAAAAGTCATGATACCCACAAATACCAGTGGTGCACCATGCTCCATAACGCCCGGGATAGATTGGAAAACCTTATCAGGGGCTGGCCATGTTAATTTAGAAAAACGCTGAGCGCCGTAGTAGATCAATAAAGATGAAAAGGTAAAAGCATCTGACAAAAGGAAAAACCACATCATGATTTTGCCATATTCTACCGACCACGGAGAACGACCACCATTCCATGGTCCGGTTTTAACTTGATCTAATTGTGATACTGCATTCATTTGGAAATAGTATAATAGTTTGTTAACAAATTTAACGGTTCAAAAGTAAAAAAACATACAGATATATCCATAATATATCTATAAAATGCCAAAAAATAGAAGCAATTTCCATTCTGTACTGGCTTTTAGCGGCAGGAATGTTTTTATAGCTACCGGCTAATGCATTAATAATAAGGCCAACACCCGCAATAATGTGCAATAAGTGCATACCCGATACCACATAAATAAAAGAAATGGCGGCATTGTTACCCACTAAGGTAGCTCCTGTTCTTACCATGCTTCCCCATGCATTAAACTGCATTACGCCAAAAACAATGGCCAATATAACGGTAACCCAAAGCAGGTTGCGTTGTAAGCTGAAATTAAGTTTACGTAATGCCCTGGAGGCTAAAAACAGGGTAATACTGCTTGCTATAATTACTAAGCTTGAGTAAATAAATGCATCGGGCAATACTAAACCATGCCCTTTACCTTTAGATGCGGCAAATACCAGGTAATAACTGGTAAAGCCCCCAAACATAATGGTAGATGATACTACAAATAGCCAAACAATAAACTTTCTGGGTTTTGGATCAAATGTATCCTGGATTTTTTCCATTGTGATAACCATAAGTTATTTTGCTATAAAATTTAATAATAAACCCAACTGTACGGCCGGGATGTAAAAAAACGAACAGAACATCACTTTCTTTGCATCAATCAGTTCTCTGTTCATTAGAAGTTTAAAAGCCAACCAGCTAAATATTAATCCGGCTATTAATGATAAACCCGCAATGTAATAACCGCCAAAACCATAAATGGTTGGCAATAAACTTACCGGGATTAAGATCAACGTGCTTAAAAAAGTAAGCAATGCCGAAGTTTTATCTCTTTTTTTGGTTGGTAATAACCTGAAACCGGCTTTTTTGTAATCATCATCCAACACCCAGGCAATAGCCCAAAAGTGTGGAAACTGCCATACAAACTGGATCAGGAATAAAATACCTGCTATGTAATAATCAATTTCGTGGAACATTTCAGCCTTTAAACTACCAAAAGCAGCTAAATAACCGATAAGTGGTGGCAATGCACCCGGAATGGCACCAACAAAAACTGCAATAGGTGATTTTCTTTTCAACGGCGTATAGGCAAATGCATATAACAGGATTGAAAATACCGATAACAAACCTGTTTCGAGGTTTAGTTTACCCAATAACCAGGTGCCTAAAAATGCCATAAACACGCCCAGAATCAATCCCTGTCCGGTAGTCATTCTGCCTGCAGGCATTGGGCGGTCTTTTGTTCTCGACATTAACTTATCCAGATCTTTTTCGATAATCTCATTAAAACAGTTTGCTGCTGCGGTAACTAAAAACCCTCCGGCAATTAAGATTAGCCAGTTCCCCCAATCGATGGTAGGAATATGGCCTCTTCCAACCTGCATTTTCTGCCCGATCAAAAAAGAAATCGACGCAGAAAACACTACCGTAAACGATAGCCTGAATTTGATAAGTTTAGAAAAATCTGAAAGATATTGTTTCAATTTCCTTAAATATTATTGTTTATAGGTACTTGTACGGTAAACCAACAGGTACAGATAAAACTGTAAACTAAATAACAGTGTTGAGAACAGGATATGCAAAGCCTGTGCTACAGGTGGAAAAGCAATGTAAGCCAATGCGAAACCACTTAATAACTGAACAAGGAGCGTAATTAAAATAAAGCGTGCCGTTAACAGCGGTGCTGCTTTGCCGCTAAAACGATCGATAACCATTTTATAAACGATGGCATTACATACCACAACCAAAATAGCTAAATCGCGGTGGTAAGAAAACACCGATCCTACTTTCGAAATCCATGTATTTCTACCGCCATAAGCCAGCGCCTTTGCAATTTCATCAACTGCTTCCCTTACATCCGTACCCAAAACTACCTGGATAATACTGATCACAAGTGTAAAGAATAAAAATCCTTTAAGCCATAATATCCTGTACATAATTACCGAAGGCGCTTTGTTAAGCTGTTTCGCATAGTTATAGGTATAAATGGAAATAGCTAATATAACCAGTGCCAAAAGCATGTGTACCGTTACCACCCATTGGGTAAGATTGGTTGATACCACAATTGATCCCAGCCAGCCCTGATAACCTACAACTAATAAATTGAGTATGCTTAATACGATAATCCGTTTTGCCGTTTTACGATAGGTAAACGAAAAAACAACGGTTAAAAACAGGAATATCCCTGCAGCTACACCAGCCAATCGGTTTAAATACTCTGTCCACGTTTTAGTTGGATTAAATTCTTCGGGTATGGTAATGCTTTTATCGTGCCTAATGCTATCGGCAAGGGCAACTTTGCCCATGCTTTCTAAATATTTGGCAAATTTTTCGTTCTTTTTTAACCTGCCTGCCACATATTTTTCTTTATAGTTGGCAGGAAGCTGCGATACATCGGTTGGTGGAATATAACGGTCGAAACATTTAGGCCAATCCGGACAGCCCATGCCCGAGCCTGTACTGCGCACAATACCTCCGGCAAGTATAACCAATAGGGTAACTACAATGGTTATAAGATTAATACTAATGAAACGTTGTTCTGATCTACTGACCATATATCTATTAAGATGAAAAGGGTATCCGGATAAGCAGAAACTTAATCAGATACCCCTTTTAAAATTTTATTTAAAGCTTAAACTAGCCCTTGTTTTCTGTAACAGGATTAGCTAATTCCCAATCTTGCTGAATTTTCTCTGCTTCTGCATTTCCTTCAAAATCGTGAGGTAAGTTAGAGCTCATGGTTTGAGAGAAAGGAACAGTTTGAGGAATAAAGTCTGCATCATGTCCTGGTTTGCTATAATCGTAAGGCCATCTGTAAACAGTTGGGATTTCTCCAGGCCAGTTACCATGTAAGTGCTCAACCGGTGCAGTCCACTCTAATGTATTAGATTCCCAAGGGTTTTGAGGAGATACTTTTCCTTTAAAGATCGAGTAGAAGAAGTTAAACAAAAACGCTACCTGTGCAAGTGCGGCCATAATAGCTGCCCAAGTTACAAATACGTTAACCGTTAACCATTTTTTCATAAACTCGAACTCGGTAAATGCATAGTAACGACGTGGTACACCATCTAAACCTAAGAAGTGAAGTGGGAAGAATACCAGGTAAGCTGCGATGAAAGTTAACCAGAAGTGTAAATAACCAAGTTTAGCATTCATCATTCTACCGAACATTTTAGGGAACCAGTGGTAAACACCTGCAAGCATACCAAAGATTGCGGCCGATCCCATTACCAGGTGGAAGTGGGCAACAACAAAATAAGTATCGTGTAAGTTAATATCCAATGATGCGTTACCTAAGAAGATACCGGTTAAACCACCAGAGATAAAGAATGATACCAAACCGATAGCGAATAACATTGCCGGGGTAAAACGGATGTTACCGCGCCATAATGTAGCTAAATAGTTAAAGGTTTTTACTGCTGATGGTACTGCAATGATCAATGTTGTGATCATAAATACACCACCCAATAATGGGTTCATACCGGTTACAAACATGTGGTGACCCCAAACGATGAATGATAATACGGTAATACCGATTAAAGAGTAAACCATTGCATGGTAACCGAAAATCGGTTTACGTGAGTTTACAGAGATTACCTCAGATGAGATACCCAATGCTGGCATAATTACGATATATACCTCAGGGTGACCTAAGAACCAGAATAAGTGTTGCCACAAAATTGGAGAACCACCTTCGTTCGGTAAAATATCAGTACCCATTACGATATCTGATAAATAGAAACTTGTTCCGAAGCTACGGTCGAATACCATTAACACTACCCCAGCTACAAGAACAGGGAATGATAAGATACCTAAAATAGCAGTCAAAAAGAAAGCCCAGATGGTTAATGGCATTTTCCAAAGGTCCATACCTTTAGTACGCATGTTTAAGATTGTACTTACGTAGTTGATACCACCCATTAAAGATGATGCAACGAAAAGTACCATACTAAATAACCATAAAGTCATACCCAGGCCCGAACCCGGCATAGCCTTGGCAACAACAGATAGCGGCGGATAAACCGTCCAACCACCAGATGCAGGTCCCGTTTGTATAAAGAATGATGACATCATGATCACACAGGCTAAAAAGAAGAACCAGTATGAAAGCATGTTCAGGAATGGCGAAGCCATATCTCTTGCACCAACCTGAAGCGGAATAAGTAAGTTACTAAATGTACCACTTAAACCAGCGGTAAGTACAAAGAATACCATGATGGTACCGTGGATGGTAACCAATGCAAGGTAAAAATCGGGTTTGATACGGCCACCTTCAGCCCATTTACCTAAAAATGTTTCAAGGAAAGGGAAGTTTTTATCTGGCCATGCCAATTGGATACGGAATAAAATGGATAAGCCCATTGCAATTACCGCCATAATAATACCGGTAATCAAAAATTGCTTGGCAATCATTTTATGATCCATACTAAAGATGTACTTTGAAATCAAAGTCTCTTTATGATGCCCATGATCAGCGTGATCGTGATTGTGTTCGTCGTGTAATGCTATTGTTGACATAATTCGTTCGCTCCTGCTTAATATTATTTATTTAAAGCCATTTGGTTAGTTTTAACAGCTGCTGTATCTGTAGCTGTCGAATCTGCTTCTGATTTTGCAGCTGCAGGTGCCACTGGCAAATTAAATTGTTTTCTTAAATCGTCGTTTAAGTATGTTTTCTGTTCAGCTATCCAAGTTTTGTACTCGGCTTCAGAAACTACACGTACAACTTTTTGCATGTTGTAGTGACCAGATCCACAGATTTTAGCACAGTAGAAAAGATATTTAAAGTTAGGATCGTTAGTTTCCTGCTGCATTTCGGCAGTAGTTTTTGTAGGCGTAAACTCAAAATATACCCTCATACCCGGTACGGTATTTAACTGTACCCTGAAATGCGGCATATAAAAACTGTGAATTACATCTTTACTGGTTAAGATCAGTTTTACAGGTTTTCCAACCGGAATTACCATCTCATCAGCCATTTCATCATCACGTGAATTAAGATCTTTAAAATCGATACCCAGTGGATTGGTAGCCGTAGTTAATTTGTAGTTTTTGTTACCAACTACACCATCAGCTCCAGGATAACGGATAGACCATTTAAACTGCTCAGAGGTAACCTCAATCTGCAATGGTTTATTTTTAGGATCTTCAACTTTGAAGAAAATAGATCTCCAGGTTAAAAAACCCATTAATACCAATACCGTTAATACCAATGCAGGAACGATGGTCCAGATTTTCTCAATTGTATTGTTGTGCGGATAGTAGTAAGCTTTTCTTTTAGCCGAATATTTGTAGATATAAGAAAATCCGAATAACAGGATGTGTGTAACCACAAATACGATTGTGGTGATGATTAATGTTAAGTTAAACATTTCATCAATTTTCTTTCCGTGTTCAGATGCTGCATCAGGTAACAACATGGCGCCATGCACCGTGTATTCCCAATATACACCATATAAACCTACCACTAAAAACAGGGCAAATAAACTTGCATGTATCCTGTTCCAGTTTATGCCCACAGCTTTACCCTGTGCTTCGCGGCTCAATTCATAAACCCTTATTGCTTTACCAATAATGGCGATGAATAAACATGCGGCAAGGAAAACCAGAATATAAAATATTACCGATTTATAAACCTCGCCCATATCAACCTTCGGTGCCGCGGCAGCACCTGCTGCTGCATCTTGCGCAAATACGCTAGTGTTTGCAAAAGCAGTAATCAATACTGCTAAAGCTGCGGTCGTTTTATTCGTTATAAACTTTCTTAAACTCATTTTCTTAAAAGTAGTACGCTGTACTGCTAATTATAATAATAATCAAATATTTGCTTTATCCTATCACCACTATAGTTGATGATGCAAACTTTCTTGTAATAATGGGTGGTTTTTTGCAATTAATGGCTTTTTGCTCAGTGCTGTTAAAACCGTAAAGGTAAACAATCCAACGAAACCTGCTGCAGTACCAATTTCAATAATACCGAAACCATTATGTGCTTCTACCGTTCCTGGCATAATCATCTGGTAGTAATCTACCCAGTGACCTAACAATACCACGATGGCAACGAACAATAACTTCGCATCTGTTCTTTTGTTATCCCTATCCATTAACAATAATACCGGCGCTAAGAAGTTCATGGCAAGGTTTAAGAAAAACCAGAACTTGTAATATTCGAAGCGTTTGTAGAAGTATACCGTTTCTTCAGGCATGTTTGCATAGTAGATCAATAAGAACTGTGCAAACCATACATAAGTCCAGAAGATAGAGAAACCAAAGATAAACTGGCCTAAGTTATGTAAGTGGCTATTGTTAACCCATTGCATATAACCAGCTCTTCTTAAAAGGATAATGATGATGGCGATGGTAGCTAAACTGCTCACCCACATTGCGGCGAAGTTATACCAACCGAACATGGTTGAGAACCAGTGAGCTTCTAACGACATGATCGTATCAAAAGCAAATACCGGTGTAGTAAAACCGTAAATTACTAAGAAGATACAAGCGTTTTTAAAGCTTTTTCTGTACGAATTTAAACCACCAGCTAAATCTTCGTTATAAGAAAACTTAACAAACATGATCGAAAATATACTGTAAACACCTAAGAACACTACCTGGCGACCTAAAAAGAACGGTACATTTAAGAATACCGATTTACCGGCAATGATCGCATCATAGTTAGGGCTGTTCTGATCGGTTAACCCGTCAGCGTGCCAGTGGTGATAAAGGTTATGTGTGCTTAAACCAGCGGCTACAACTACAAAAAGTATTGCAGCTGCTATCGGCAATGTTTTTGCCATAGCCTGTGGTACACGTAAAATTGATGCAGACCAACCTGCTTGAGCTACATATTGAACAGCAAGGAAAAATGTACCCGACATACATACGCATGCAAAGTAATATGCCATAAGCAACAGGTTGGCAAAAGTACGCTCGTGCATCACTTTATCACCAGCTAAGAAACCATAAGCAATAGCAACGACACCTAAAGCGATACCAACTATACTTAATGTTTTTACTTTACCTGTAAACTCAAACTGTTCACTAAAATTAATATTGTGAGTTCCCATTTATATTCTGCTTTACTTATTGTTGTTTTTGTAATTCCTGAACATACATCACCACTTTCCAACGATCGTTAGGCGTGATTTGCGAAGCATGCGAACCCATGTTATTTACACCGTAGGTAATGGTGTGGTAGATTTTACCGGCAGTAAGTGCTTTCATATCTCCCCCTCTTGATGAACTTCCTGAGAAGTAAGAAGGTACACCATTAAATTTCTCAATTTTAACCAGGTGTCCTTGTCCGTCTCCTTTTTCACCATGACATGGGCTACAGAACACGGTAAAAAGGTGTTTACCTTCGGCTAAATTCAGGGTATCAACTGGTAAAGGGTTTACCATGCTCACACCTGCTGCTTCGTATCCTTCTTTTGTATTAGGAAACTCATCATACTCGGTAAAACCAACCGGTTTTGTATGTGCAGGTGGCAACTGTGCAGTTTTACCATCTTTAAAATTCTTGTTTGGCTGATCCGGATTGTAAGCAATCGGATCATACATGTTTCTGGCATATTCTAAGCCAGTACTGCGTTTATCTTTACAAGCAGAAAAGGTAGCTGCAAAAGCGATAGCTAAAAACGCCGTGTAAACAAATTTATTCTTATTCATAGCTAATGTACTTCCTTTCATTATACTTTACTTCTAAAGCACCTGCATCTTTTAATAATCCATCAATTACAGTATGTGCTGCATTGTCTTTCGCATCAACTGCGATTACAAAGCGGTCATCGGTAGCCCTTAAATCCATCACACGTGGTGCTCTTCCTGGAAATAAGTGTGTAGATGCATAATAAGTTAACACCATACCGAAAGCACAGAATAATACTGTAAGCTCGAACATTATCGGAATAAAATCCGGCAATGCAAATGATGGTTTACCACCTATGTTCACTCTCCAATCGATTACTGCGCAGAAATAAATCAAAGCGAATGCACAGCAGGTACCGGTAATACCAAAGCAAAATGCTGCGATATCGATCCTCGATCTTTTAATTCCCAATTTGGCTTCTATTCCGTGTATAGGCATTGGAGTATATACATCATAAATGCTGATGTTATTTTCCTGAAGTTTTTCGATGCCATGCATCATTTCATCAGGATCGCCAAAGCTGCCTAAAATATATTTGATATCACTCATTGTTATATTTTTGCGTAATCTTCTTGTTTAACACTATCAAATTTCTCTAAAGACTCTATGTACTCAGCTACATATTCTTTATTCTCATGCCCTTCTTTAATCTGTTTCATTTTGGCTTGCTCACTTGCAGATTTCAATAATAATTTAACCTCTGCGATAGCGATTGATGGCAATACCCTTAAGAACAATAAGAATAAAGTAAAGAACAATCCGATTGAACCTACGAATACACTGATATCAACCCAGGTTGGATAGAACATTGCCCAACTTGAAGGAATATAATCGCGGTGTAATGAAGTAACGATAATTACGAAACGTTCGAACCACATACCTACGTTTACCACGATTGATAAAATCCAGGTAGCTTTGATGCTTAAACGGATCTTTTTGAACCATAATAACTGTGGAGAGATTACGTTACAGGTCATCATCATCCAGTATGCCCACCAGTACGGACCAGTTGAACGGTTAACGAATGCGTATGATTCGTATTCAGAACCTGAATACCATGCGATGAAAAACTCTGTTAAATAAGCAACACCAACGATTGATCCGGTTAAGATGATGATTTTGTTCATCGACTCGATGTGGAACATGGTGATGTAATTCTCAAGACCCAATACTTTACGTGCAACCAATAATAAGGTTAATACCATCGCAAAGCCTGAGAAGATCGCACCAGCCACAAAGTATGGAGGGAAGATGGTAGTGTGCCATCCAGGGATTACCGATGTTGCAAAGTCCATTGATACAATCGTGTGTACCGAAAGTACAAGTGGTGTAGAGATACCGGCCAAAATTAACGACACCGCTTCGAAACGTTGCCATGTTTTAACACTTCCGCTCCATCCAAAAGAGAAGATAGAATAGATTTTTCTACGTGTGCCCACTGCACGGTCGCGGATGGTAGCAATATCTGGTAATAAACCTGTGTACCAGAATAATAATGATACAGAGAAGTATGTAGAGATTGCAAACATATCCCACACCAATGGTGAGTTAAAGTTTACCCATAATGATCCGAACTGGTTTGGCAAAGGTAAAACCCAATAAGCTAACCATGGACGGCCCATGTGTGATACTACGTAAGTTGCGGCACAGATTACGGCGAAAATCGTCATCGCCTCTGCCGAACGGTTAATGGAGTTACGCCAGTTCTGACGGAAAAGTAATAGTACTGCCGAAATTAGTGTTCCGGCGTGACCGATACCTACCCACCATACGAAACCGGTGATATCCCAAGCCCAACCTACTGTTTTATTTAAACCCCATGCTCCGATACCGTTCCAGAAGGTGTAACTTACTGCTACAACCCAAAGTAAAGCACCTAATGAAGCAAAGGTGAAACCAATCCACCAAGCTTTGTTCGGCTTGTTCTCTACCGGCATCAAGATATCATCCGTAATTTTTGCATACGTAATGTTATCGCCGGTAATTAATGGTTCTCTAAGTATTGATTCGTTATGTCCTGACATAATTTGTATTTTCTTTATGCTAAAGCTTACGCTTGTACTTTTGTATCTGTATTTCTAATTTTAGTCATATATCCGATACCTGGTTTCACATTGATTTCTTCCAATACGTAGTAGATACGCTCAGAACGTAATGCTTTTGAAACTTCTGAATTAGGATCGTTTGAATCACCAAATATGATTGCATTTGCTGAACAAGCTTCTTGACAAGCCATTTTGATATCGCCATCTTTTAATGGACGTTTTTCCATTTTAGCCTGTAATTTGCCACCTTGGATACGTTGGATACACATAGAGCATTTCTCCATAACACCACGCGAACGTGTAGTTACATCAGGATTTAATACCAATTGGGTAAACTCGTTATTTAAATAGTTATCGAAACGCGAATCGTTCCAGTAATTGAACCAGTTGAAACGACGTACTTTGTACGGACAGTTGTTTGCACAGTAACGTGTACCTACGCAACGGTTGTAAGCCATGTGGTTTAAACCATCTGAAGAGTGTACCGTAGCCAATACCGGACAAACTGTTTCGCAAGGTGCGTGATCACAGTGTTGGCACAACATTGGTTGGTGAACCACAGAAACATGATCCAAATCTTCTAATTTGGCAATTTCTTTTTCTTTGGTTACATCACCTGTTGGTGTTTCGTAGCTATAGTAACGGTCGATACGGATCCAGTGCATCTCACGACGACGGCGAACCTCATCACGACCTACAACAGGAATGTTATTTTCTACATTACAGGCAACAATACAAGAACCACAACCTGTACAGGCATTCAGATCGATTGCCATCACCCAGTTGTTACCTGGTTTTTCGTATTGATCCCAAAGATCGTAATCTTTATGCTCGCCTTTTTCGTTACCTGCTCCAGGATTTTTCAAAAACTCTTTAAAAGTAGCTTCTTTAATCACTGCACGGCCCTCGAAAGAGTGGTGGGTTTGTGTTTGGGCCAATTCGTAAAAACCACCTGTTGGGGTAATGCTTACATTGCTGGCATATTGCATGGTTCCGTTTACAAAAGAAACAAAAGGGAATGCATTTTTACCTACATCGTTACCTGCCTTACCAGCTTTACTACGGCCATAACCTAAAGCGATAGAAGCTGTTCCCTGTGCCTGTCCTGGTTGGATTAACACCGGAAGATCTACCGAATATCCGTTGGCACCTTTAACAGTTACCACGTCAAATTCTTTAACTTTAAATTTCTCAGCAGTTTTAGGTGCAAGGGCAACAAAGTTATCCCATGTTACTTTCGATACCGGATCAGGTAATTCCTGTAAGAATGCGTTGTTTGCATTTTTACCATCACGCATCGGTACGTTTTCGTAAACCTGTAATTCTAACTGATCGCCACCTTTAACTAAAGCTTTGCTGCTGGTGCTGATTGAAGTAGCAACCGCATCCAAAGATAAAGTAAAGCCATAAGCTACCGGAGTTTTAGCAGCTAAGGTAACTACACCTTTTTCTAAAACATCGTTCCATTTTAAACCGGCTGCAGGTAATACTTTAGCTTCCCAGTTGCTGCGTACAAACTGATAGTAATCTTTAACAGGAGCATCAGCCCAGGTTAATAAACTTTCTTCTGCCTGACGGCTGTTGAAAACAGGATTGATGGTTGGCTGTACGATAGAATAATATCCTTCGTAAGCGTTTGCATCACCCCATGATTCTAGGTAATTGTGGTTAATTGCGATCACATCACAAAGCGTAGCTGTTTCATCAGCACGATCTGAGAATGAAATCTTAGCAGGTACTTTAGTCAATGCATCAGTAAATGCTTTTGCATTTGCAGCATCGTAAGCAGGGTTACTGTTTAAGAATAAAACAGCACCAACTTCGCCACGGCCCATTTCGGCAACTAAACCGTTAAACTCGGCATCGTTACCAGCATATAAATGACTGGCGTTATCTAAATCGATGGTAGTACCATAACTTCCGATAGCGGCGTTAATGGCATTTACTAAAATTTGAGTAGAAACATCATTCGAACCGCAAACTACAAGGCCTTTACCTTTATTCTGCAACAATTCTTTAGCAGCTAATTTAATTACTTTATCAGCTGTAGTATTGTTACCTAAAGTTCCGCCAGGTAATGAAGCACCGGTAATTGCATTGTATAAAGCAATTAAAGCAGGACCTTCTTCTGATAATTTAACCGGAACACGGGTATCTGCATTGGTACCTGTTAAGCTCATTCCACTTTCGAACTGAATGTGGCGGCTCATTTTTTTATTTTCTAACGATTTATAGTTACGGTTAGCAGTGTATTGTGAAGTAAACTCTTCACCACTGATCCACGTACCCAAGAAATCGGCACTGAAACTTACAATTAAATCAGCCTTATCGAAATTGTATTTCGGTAAAACTGCTTTACCGAAACTGTTCTGATTGGCCTGGATAATACCTGTATAAGAAACGGCATCGTACTGAACCAGTTTAGCAGCAGGATATTTAGCCGCAAAAGCTGCAATTACTGCATTAGTTGACGGGCTATTAACTGTTGATGATACAATACGGATTTTCTTTCCACCTGCCTGTGCTTTTGCCAACTCGCCTTTTACAAAGCTGTCGATTTTTGCCCAGGTAGTTTCTTCAACCTGACCACCTTTTACGGTAGCAGGTGCTTTTAGTTTAGATACATCGTATAAATCCAACACCGAAGCCTGCGCTCTGGCATCAGTACCGCAGTTAAACTGGCCCGCATTCGGGTTTGGTTCAATTTTAATCGGACGTCCCTCTCTTGTTTTCACCAAAATACTCTGGCCGTTGAAGCTAGAAGTATAGAAGTTAGGTATACCCGGAGTTACTTCTTCAGGTTTTACCAGATAAGGGATAGATTTTTTTAACGGTGTACTTTGGCAGGCAGCTAACGTAACGGCACCCAATCCAAAACCTAACGCCTTTAAAAAGTCGCGGCGTGGGGTAACGGTACTTAACCCTGCTTCATTTAAAACATCTTCTATTGGAAGTGGCTCGGCGAATTCGTTTTTGTTATTTTTAACAAAATCGGGTGTATTGTTATACTCCTCTAAGCCTTTCCAGTATTTTTTATTGCTTTCCATTTAAGCTATATTACTGTTTATCGAACGTTCTTACTAAACTCTAATCTATTAATAGTGGCATTTACCACACTCTAAACCACCCAATAAAGCTGGTGTGATTTTCTCGCCTTTTTTAATCTTCTCGTGCGCTTCGATAACCTTAGCGTAGAAAGCATTGTTTTTCTGACCAGAAATATCTGTTTCTTTATGGCAGTTAATACACCATTTCATGGTTAACGGAGAATATTGATAAATTTCTTCCATTGTATTAACCGGACCGTGACAAGCGAAACACACAGGTTCGTTTGGCTGTAATCCTTTTGCTTTACGGATTGCATCTTCGGCCACAACTACGTGCTGAGAGTGGTTGAAGTAAGCAAAATCAGGTAGATTGTGTACACGTACCCACTCCATTGGTTTCGCTTTGCTCTCATCATATTTCTGTGTTTCAGGATCATATCCTAAAGAAGCATAGATTTTTTTGATCTCCGGAGAAATTTCACCATCATATTTATCACGTGCCTGTACCGCTTTGTGGCAGTTCATACAAACGTTTAACGAAGGGATGGTTGCATTTTTAGATTTGAATGCACCGTTATGGCAATACTGGCAATCGATCTGATTGATACCCGCGTGAAGCTCGTGCGAGAACTTAATTGGCTGCACTGGCTGATAGCCGGTGTGAACACCAGTTTCCCACATGCCCATCCAACCGAACGAACCTAAGCAGATGATCAAACACAAGATAAAGAACATCACGAACTTCTTGTTTTTGAACATTTTGCGCACACCAACTTTTAATGGCACATCTTCTTCGATCTCGATACCTTGTTTCTGAAGGATCAAACGCTCCAGCAATTTAGAAGCACGACCTAAGATTACCAGGATAACGATAGCTAATACTACGATAGCAACGATACCCGCAATTGATAAACCTGAAGTAGAATCATCTTTTACTGCTGCTCCACCTGCCGGGGTAGCTGCTTTAGGCTCACCTTCTTTAATGTATGCTAAGATATCTTTTACTTTTGCCTCATCTAACTCAGGGAAGGTAGTCATTGCTACTTTACCGTTATCGTTAAATAATTTAACAGCAGCAGGATCTCCTGAAGCAATTAATGCGGCATTGTTCGGAATCCATTTTAACAGGAACGATTCAGGGTGACGATCGCTTACGCCGGCTAAGGCAGGGCCTACCATTTTCTGATCTAATGCATGGCAAGAAGCACATTTTGCTTTGAAAAGCGTTCTTCCCTCTTTAGCATCCTGCGCATTTACGGTAGAAACCGCTATTACGGAAATTGCTGAAAATACGAATAACGACTTCCAAACGCTTTTTAAAATCATCGAGATATCTCTCATAATGAACACTTTATACTTATTTAATTTACTTTTTGTTGTGAAATTGATGATTGAACCCAGATAGCCCCACCAAAACTTGAACAAAAGTATAACTTATTAATAAATCCCATGACATAATAGTGACTGGAAATACAATTTATAATCATTCTAAACAAATGTCGTTTCAAGCCATTCAGGCCATAAAAATGCCCATTTTTGATACGAAATCTCAAATGGGCATACCAGAAACCGATTTGGTTTATTAAAATGTTATGATTATTGTTTTAATATCCAGGCAAACATTAACGGTGCTACGATTGTTGCATCGCTTTCTACAATAAACTTAGGCGTGTGGATATCCAATTTACCCCAAGTGATTTTTTCATTCGGTACTGCACCAGAATATGAACCATAAGAAGTGGTCGAATCAGAGATCTGGCAGAAGTAACTCCAGAAAGGAATATTCTCCATTTCCATATCCTGATATAACATAGGTACAACGCAGATCGGGAAATCGCCGGCAATACCGCCACCAATCTGGAAGAAACCGATTCCTTTACCACCACTGTTTGCAATATACCAATCGGCTAACCAGCCCATGTATTCGATACCGCTTTTCATTGTTGTGGCTTTTAACTCCTTTTTCATTACATAAGAAGCAAAGATGTTACCCATGGTAGAATCTTCCCATCCCGGTACAACAATTGGCAGATTCTTTTCTGCCGCAGCAAGCATCCACGAGTTTTTAGGGTCGATTTCGTAATATTGCTCCAAATCGCCGCTTAAAAGCATTTTG
Source organism: Pedobacter sp. UBA5917 (assembly GCF_002432345.1). Classification (GTDB taxonomy): domain Bacteria; phylum Bacteroidota; class Bacteroidia; order Sphingobacteriales; family Sphingobacteriaceae; genus Pedobacter. The sequence continues at coordinate 15,214 of NZ_DJDT01000348.1, read as the reverse complement.
TACATAAACTCATGCGGAAAATATCTTTCTCCAGCATCATCAGCATCTTTCCAGATTTTGTGGATGTGTTTCTGCAAACGGCGGAAAGCCTCCTCCTCAGGGATACAGGTATCGGTAACGCGGTTGTAATGGTTTTCTAAAAGATCCCATTCGTCCTGCGGACTTAAATCGCGGTAATTAGGTACACGTTTATAATGTGAGTGTGCAACCAGGTTCATAATATCCTCTTCAAGGTTGGCACCAGTACAAGAAATAATGGCCACTTTATCCTGGCGGATCATTTCTGCAAGTGAAATACCCAATTCTGCAGTACTCATTGCACCGGCAAGTGTGATCATCATTTTACCACCCTCATCTAAATGCGTTTCGTAACCTTTAGCAGCATCCATCATTGCCGCAGCATTAAAATGGAGGTAATTACGCTCCATAAACTGAGATATTGGTCCTCTTGTATTGCTCATTTCGTTTTGTATTGTTTGCCGCAAAAATAGGTATTTAGGCCGAAAGGTTAAAACGTAAAAGCGATTAGCGTTTGGAGCATGGTGTTTCGCCCATGGCGCTGAGGGCATAGCGCCAATTAAGCAGTACAAATTATTACTGTATAACTTTGCAATCGTCATCCTGAATTTATTTCAGGATCTTTCATGCAGAACAATCATGAATATCTGTTTTTATTTGAAAAGCAGTTGCAGTTGCATTTATTATAAAGGTAGTCCGGCTTTGCGGTACAAGTCCTCGGCTCGTACCTCACCTGTGGGCTTTTCCCTTCAATCCGGTTTAGATGGCGGCAGGCATTGCTTCGAATCCTAGCGATCGTTATATTGACCAGAGCATGGCAGACTAATAAAACGGCTCGTCATCTCGACTGAAGCGCAGCGGAATGCCCGCCTGCTTCGGGCAGGGAGAGATCTAAATTAAAAGTATTCTCGGGGTAGATTTAGCTTCGCTGAGCACTTCGTGGTTCTCGACTGCGTTGCACTCCGCTCGAAATGACGGCTTGGGTTTTTGGAGTTGGGAGTAGCCAGACACAATTAACCAGTTAACCAATAATACAGTTCTCAATTAGCAGTTAACAATTAAGCAATCCAACAATAAAACAATATTAAGCCCTATGCTAACCAATAAACAAATGACCAGTGAACATTATTGTGTTTGGAGTTGGAAGTCGTTATATACAATTAACCGATTAAACAATTAACCAGTTAACCAACATATTACTAAATTTCCTTTTCTTTGCGCTGATGAAAAAATATTATCTAATTATTTTACTTGCGTTTGTTTCTGGAAGTTCTTTTGCACAGATGAAACTGATCAGGAAAATGCTCTCTAACGAAAAAGATACTACCCGTAAAGCCAGTTTTTTACCGCTGCCGGCCTTTGGCTATAGTCAGGAAACCGGATTTGAATTTGGTGTGGGTGCCATCTATTCATTTTATATCGATCGTAAAGATACGTTGAACCGCAGCTCCAATTTTGCTTTGAACACCACCTACTCTACCAAAAAGACGGCTAACTTTATGCTTAAGGGCGATATGTGGACGAAAGGGAACAAATATCATTTTATTGGCGATATCCGTTTCAAAAACCAGCCATTCAATTTTTATGGCATTGGTAACAACGCTAAAAAGGCAGATGAAGATAAATTAGACCAAAGGGTTTTTAAAACACTTTTCGATGCAGAAATGAATACTTTGCCCAAAGCCTACACTGGTGTTTCGTTAGGTTTTGAGAATTATCATTTTATCGACAAAGTTCCTGGAGGCATTTTTACCACCAACCCAGGTATTTTGGATAAAGAAGGTGGCTCGGTAGCCTGGATCGGTGCATCGCAGAGTTACGATACGCGCAACAGCAATAATTACCCAACGAAAGGTTTTTTTGGAAGGGCCACTTATCAATACGCACCTGATTTTTTTGGGGGCGAAAGTTTTAATGGCTCGCAGATTAAGTTAGACCTTCGCGGTTTCTTTAGCCTGGCACCAAAAGTGGTTCTGGGTGTACAGGGAATATTTTATACCATTCAGAGCAAAAGCACGCCATTTTATTTACTGCAACAATTGGGTAACGACCAGATGATGCGTGGTTATTACAGCGGCCGCTACCGCGACGAAAATCTGATGGCTGCACAGGCCGAACTCCGCTACCGCTTTATGAACCGTTTTGGTATTGTAGCTTTTGCCGGAACAGGTAAAGTATTTGCAAATGGCCAGTTTAACGGAGATGGCTTAAAACCAAACTTTGGCGTTGGCGGCCGTTACTTTTTCGACCCTGCTAAAGGTTTAAGCGTTCGTTTAGATTATGGTATGGGCGAAAAACTACCAAATGAAAAACGCCAGGCAGGATTTTACATCAGTTTAGCAGAAGCGTTTTAAAGGATGGAAAATGTGAGATGGAAAAGGGATGATGGGGTTCTTCCTGTTGTCATCCTGAACGCAGTGAAGGATCTTTAAGCACAGATATTATTATTTGCCACGGAGACAAAGAAAACAAGGAAACTCCTCTAAATAAAATCATCAATAAAAACCTCTGGGATAAAGCTTTTTCTCAATAAAAGCCATTAACGTCTTATTGTAATAAAACTTTTGGTTATCTGTAAACAAACCAAATTGATCGAAACAATACTTAACTTTTATTTTACCGTAAATAAATGTGATTGTTCCTCTAACATCTATATTTTTTTCATCGGCAGCAATAAAACCTTTCGTCATCGTGCTCAGCTTATTTAAGTCGCTTTGCTTAATAAAATTTATCGTTTCAATCGTATTACTGAAAGTACGATGAAACACATCACAATTAACTGCAACAAAAGTCGTGGTAAAAAAATCCTCCCATTCTACTTTTACAGCTGTTAATCTGGAATTTTGGGCTTTCGATTGGTGATGTAGGAGCAGAACACTAAAAAAGATGATGATGATTCTTTTCATATTTTCTTATTGATTAAGCTTTATGGTAATTCAGAACTAAAGATTTGATCAAAGATAATTTTATTGTCACGGAAAACATGGACAACACTTAGCTAAATTCTCTCTCCTACAATTGTCAATTCTGAGACTAGCCGGAAGATTCTTTTATGGAAGGTGTAAAATGGACGATGGAATGAAAATGTATCGAAATGCGAGTGGTCATCATTTCGACCGTAACCTGTTCCGAATATTCGGGAGCGGGGAAATCTGCAGCAAAGATCTTTGCATTCTTGCCAAATTTTGTCATAATTTGCTTCTTATGCAACGCGAGTCTTAGCTTTAAAGGCACAAGTCTCCCGCCCCATTTGCCCTAACCACGAAGACTTGCGCCAGATTAGTGGTTTTAAAGGATGGAAAATGGGAGATGGAAAAGGGATGATGGGGTATTTCATGCTGTCATCCTGAACGCAGTGAAAGATCTTTAAACACAGATATTATTATTTGCCACGGAGACACGGAAAGCACGGAGAATGCATCTTAATCACTACACGACCAAGGTTTGTCATCCTGAGCGTAGTCGAAGGATCTTACGCGATCGCCATTTCGAGCGGAGTGCAACGCAGTCGAGAACCCGAAGGCTCAGCGAGGCTAAATCTCTTTCAATATAGATCTCCACTGCGTTTCGGTCGAGATGACGCTAATTTTTAACCCTGTCAATAATCATACCCAGGGGGAAACCAAATCCCACGTTTATTAGCTAATCCAATATTTGGCAAAACATGGTTGGCATCTAAAGTAGATATATCAATGTTTTCCTTTGTACAAATAATATGAGCCAGATTTCCACCATTAAAAACCTTTTCTTTAAGCATAGCTAAGGCATCTTCATAATCAAAAGCAGTTACACCGCATCCCATTCTCGTTCCTGGTGGTACTTTAGGATAATTTTTAAACTCAAACCAATATCTAATCATAAATAAAAATGAAAAATAATGTAATATCACTAATCACTCAATAACAACTAAAGTTATATCCCTTATTGTGGCTTTATACCCAGACAAATGCCCTTGATGTTCAGCATCGATTCTTCCATGCAACATTACAGTTCTATTGAACATATTTTTGAAACTTTCCTCTTTGCCAAAAAGATTAGTCTTATTTACAGAGGATATCAGAGGACATTTTAGTATGAAAGCATCAAATTCAACCCATAACGCATTTTCGGAATTGCTGTAAAATCCTTTTCCATACAGCGCAGATTCTTCAAATCCCGATCGATATTTGCCCCTAAGCTCTACATATTTACCATCATAGTAACTGATATTGACCAAAAGATTATCCATTTCTACCTTTTGATATGTTTTATCTTTCCCGCATATGCTGCTGTAAATTTCAGGTTTCGACGAGCAGGACATTAATATCATTACCAAAGCGTAAAATAAATTTTTATAACGATTCATATAGATATCTAGTTTAAGGAAATACCAACGGAAACATCAAAGAAACTTTTCGGTTATTTTCATGAAGATTTTCCGGCAAAACAACTAAGTCAGAATTTGATAAGGGGCATTTTTTCCAGGTGTAATCCGGATATTTATCCCGGTCAACATCAAACCAATAATATAGCTTAAAGTCACTAACCTTACTATTTACCTCCACCAATGCATTGATCATTTCCATGTTGATAGGATCAGTAATTTGGCACATACGGTCGTCTTCATTTTTCAGCCACTTGTTGTAAAGATTTAAATATCTATTTTTCCATTCAGTGATATTTATTTCGCTAGATAGGTATTGCAAGGCCACATGATCTGGGGCAAGTTCTGTTTCTGTTAAAAGCTTCCAGATCAAACCTTCCTCAGCCACCGTTACCATTACTTTAAAATACTCCATATAGATCAAATTTATACTGATTTTAACGTGCTTTTCAGAACAATGTAGGAAAGCCAAATCAGTTAAGCCCAAGAACTTATCCTTCCGGTGCTATAAGCGTTATATTTAAATTTAGTGTTTTCAAATCATTCCCAAAATGGGCGTAAAAAGACTGATCACAATCAATTTTCGTTAACTTTTTAAAGCTACTAAAAGTAGCTTTAATTTTTTCTTTACTACTGAATGATGTATTATGAAGAATTAAATGTTTTATAGAAAGGTTTTTTAAAATGCTTAAATGATCCAGGTTCACCCCATCAAAATCGATACATTCAAGAGCATCAAAACCAATGAGCCAATTTGGAATATCAAAAAAAATTCCCTCTTTCAGTGCTTCATCAGAAAACGTTTTCTTCAGAATAATTTTTCTTACTTGATAAATTTTTTCCTGTAGTATATCCGGTATTTGTACGCTGTCAAAATCCGGTGTAGAAAATAATGTATGGGGTAATCCTTCAAAACCTATTACGACACATTGTGGGCTTAAAAACATTATTGTATCACCACTATCCCGAAATTCCAGATCAGTGTTAATGAATCCACTACCTTTAATTACCGACTTTGGTAAATTTTCTCTTGATTTGTTCATTAAAGTCTAAATTTTCTGATGATACTTTTTAATATAATGATAAAAACCATCATCTGTATTCACAATAGTACTTCCTTCTTCTTTTTTACCAGCATTTAGGTAATAAATTACTTTCTTCCTAGTATCAATTTTTATGGTATCTCCTATTGACATTGCGCTAACATGTATGTCATATATCTCAACCTTCCCACTCTTAACCATACAATAATAATTATCCTTTTGGCGCGGATCGTACATTTTAATGTTTGATTTCAATATCCTAAGGTTGGCAATACCAAAACCATTAAAACTGCTCACCTTATCGAGTTTATAAACAACTCCTGTTAATTGCAGGTTCAAATTTTCGAAGGCTAAGTTGTTTAGCCTGTTCCGATTCCAATCGAGGTAATACAATCCAACTGATACAATAATTAGAGCTGCTAAAAAATAGAGAACATTTTTCATGGAGGTTATTGTAATGTAAAAGAGGTTAGGTATGTAAATCAGTTTACGAAGATTTGCGACATATAGGGCTTTAATTAATAAGGCTGCAAATGATTATTTTATCTTATAATACACCTGATTATTGAGTTTAATATTGGTACGGGAGATAACCGTAATATAACATGGATCAGAAATTTCTTTTGGATTGGGTACCTTCACTTCCCTGATCTTTGAATTAGTCCCAAACTGCAACAGGCTGGATGTTATGGCTTCACTTCCGATTTCCAATTCTCCTTCAACAAAAACCTTTGAAAGTATAGTAAGATACAATTCATCCTTAACCAGTCGATATTTACCTTTCAACCTGATAAGGCTTCTTGCATCATCACCTTCGCTGTACAGATTGAGGATAAACCTACCATCTTTGCTAAATACAAAATGCTGATCAATTCCACTTCCTACAATTTTGCTGCCTTTCTGCCAAACACCGATCAATGCATTATTCGTAATGTACGAAACAGGCTTTTTTTCCTGTGCCCGGGTGCTGCAATAAGTTGTTATTAACAAAATAACCATCAATATATTCTTCATCATTAATATCATTTAAAATTACCAATAGCTTTAGCCAATTTTGGGATATCATCAAAACACTCATCTATTTTTTTCTGATAATGATGCGCTCCATATAATGAAATAAACTGCTCCTTTACGCTCCAGTGTGTATCATCTTCTTTTGGCCCGCTAATAATTGGCGATATGATGAAGTTTTCACTTTAAAGCTTAGTTGTCAGTCCCCATTTAACATTCCCTTTAAAGCTGTTAATTACAACCTCAATGTCTTTATAAATTTTATCGTCTTTCTTTTTGTTTTTAAACTTAAACCTAAAAAAAGGCATGTAGCTATATTTATCTTTTTTATCGAACATTGATACTTTGGATGTCCCGATTGCAGCTATACTGTCCAAAGTTTCAAAAAGGAGTGTATTTATTTTATTTAGATCCATCTTAATCTTCGTAATTATTAACCCAATTAATCTTTTATTTGAGCCCAATATCATTAAGATAAATTTTAAAGACATTAACATCAGCCTTTGATTTTACGGAACCACTACCCTTAGGCACCAGAATCGATAGATTAGCATCATCCGGACTGTAAAATAATTTGAGATTATTAAAATCGTAAGGATGATTTGTACCATCAAAGTACAAAGGATGTACACTACACATTTTACCTTCTTTTTGCAATATATAAACCACATAGCTACTACAGTTATGTCCATTACAAAAGGGATTTATACCTTTTATTAAAAAGATTTTTCTCTTCCCGGTACTATAAAGCTTAATAAAGGGTGAAGATTTATCACCACTCCAAACATTACTAAACTGCCTTAAAAAATCTTCTCCAATGTTTAGGGCATGTACTTTACCGAGAGATAATTTTACACCATCGAGCATAAAAAAACTGTTAACATATCTATAATCATCACCTATGAAAAAACTATTCTTGTTAAAAATCCCTTTAGTATCTTTTAGTTCAATATTATATGCGATGTTGATGTTACCGATTTTCTTTGTACAGAAAACTTTTATGGCCTTGCTCTTAGCTGTATAAGTATATTTATAATTAAATGCACTTCCATTTAGAGAAGGAACAACTTTAAAACCTTTGTAGAGGGCGTTGATAATGCCAGCACTATCAATCTTTTTCTCATCATTAGATATTGTTTTTAAGCTACTCGCCTTTAAGCTTTTACCTAAAGTAAAAAGAATACAGATTAAGAAGATATTTCTCATATTAATCCCTTTTGAATATGATTGTGTTGCCATTGTCCTGCCAATAATCTGTGATATTAACTTAATGAAACTCCAAGTTAAGGCTTCCAACCTTGCTTAATCATTCTTAATCTATCCCTTAACATTCGTCCGCTTGCAATTCTCTTAATTGATTTTCGCCAGGGAAGGTTCTTATTATGGATTACTTTTTTCAAAAATATTTGAACGCCGGCTAATTTGTAATTTTCGGCAAATCTCATATCCGTATTCCATGAAGGAGGGAAAATCATAAAGTAAAAAACCCTCTCGCTGAGGTTGCCCAGATTAACCAGTTCCAAACAATATTCTGATACTTCAAGATATTCATTCAATTCGAGTTTCTGAATTCCAATGATGCAAATCATTTTTTTAGATTCACTTAGGCTTTTATCCCCCATATTTCTTTTAATATCCTCAAGGTACATTTTTGGATGATTATATATCAACATAAAATCTTCAATAGCCAATAATCTGCCTAATGGCTCCCAATCATTAGTAATTTTATGATCAATACCCGTTAGCAGGGAATCAAAATCAATGGTATAGGCGTTATAAAAATTGATAAAATCAGTTTTCCCTTTTCCCTGTGATTGAATAAAGCTGCCAATTAGAATTATGAAAAGAAATAGTGTTTTTTGGTTTACCATATGGTTATCCCGGATTGAGTGAGCCTTATAAATCTACAACATTTCCCTTACCTAACACAAGTATTAGTGCTCAACCCTATGTAATTTTGCCTTTAAATTAAACGAACCATGAAAACAGGCAATCTTTAAGCAAATAATACTGCCACGGAGACAGAACAATGCCGATCAAACAATACTCCTGCACTTATCGCCAAATGCTATGCCTCTTACATCATCCATTTTCCCTCTTCCATCATCCATTTTCCATCTTCCATTTTCCATCTTCCATCCCTAATTATTCCTCCTCCGCTCCTCTTCATTGCCCGGTTTCCTATCCTGTTGTTTAATTTTTTCGTTGCCAAAGTTGTAACGGAGTGTAACCCGCAGCTGGCGGCTATCGTAATAGTTATTATAATCCTGCCTGATGTGATTAACCAGACTGCTAAAACGGTACCGGTTTGTTTTCAAAATATCACTTGCGGTAATGGCCAATTGTATTTTTTTATTAAGCAGTAGAGCCTTAATACCCAGATCGAGGTTATACTGGTTTTTATTTTTATTCAGTCCATCAACAGTTGGAAACTGGTACCAGAAACTTACCTCACCCAAAACGGTTTTCGATGGGTTAAAAACAAACTGGTTAAGGGTAGAAAAATAGGCGCCAAATCCATTTAAACTGCCAAGGGTTTGGGCGATATTGGAATGGGAGGCATTGTAAAAAACATCCAGTTGATTAATGCTTTCCCAGCCCTTTACCACATTAAGGCTAATGGCATTGCTCAGTTGATAATGATAACCTGTTATAAAATTAACCGGTTTAGAGGCCTGGATATTTGTAAGCGCGTCAATAAAATTGACATCATTAAATCCGTTTGTGGTTTTACTGAAAGATAGTGAAGTGCTGTACCTATCATAACTATGCGAAAGCTCGATATTATCGTTATAAGATGGCTGCAAAAACGGATTACCTTCGGCGTAGGCAAATTGATTGCTGTACCACCTAAAAGGATTAAGTTTACGGTACGGCGGACGGTTAATCCGACGGCCATAGTTTAGCGAAAAAGTATTTTTATCATTTGCCCTATAAACGATGTACAACGTTGGAAAAAGACGGAAATATTCGCTTTTATGCTGTTCATTAACCGAAATTCCATCAACCTGTGTGTATTCGCCCCTTAATCCTACTTGAAAATCCCATTTCTTTATCGTTTTATTAAAATTTGCATACAGGGCCTGGGTGTTTTCCTGATAATTGAATAGGTTGCTTTGTGCAGCATCTATTTCATAAGCGTTATTACGCGATCTGTAAAAAGCCAGATCACTCTGATTACTGATAAGGCTCAGTTTTGCACCCAAGGATAATTTAAAGGTTTTATAGGGAAGATCCACATCTGCTTTTAAAGTATACAAATCGATGCTTTGTTTACTGGTTGACAGGTATTCGGCAAAGGAATTTGGAATCATATCTCCGTTTTGAAAATAGCTGATATTGTTAAAAAACCTGCTCTTATCATCACTATATTTAAACCAATCGGCATTAATGGTTAATTGTTTTCCGGCGGAATCTAAAGCTTGTTTCAAATAAACATTGGCCGAATGATAGTGCGATCTGATTTTAGCATTTGCATCAGAATTAAGCACCGAATCTAAACCCTTGCTTTGATTGTAAACTTTCGTTTTAATGTTCTCTTCCGAATGGAAATTGGTTAGTCCACCATTATACGATAAACCAAATAAGGTATTTTTTGAAACCTGGTAATCTACCCCGATCTGCCCACTAGGTACTGTTCTGAAATTGCGGTCTTTATTTACAATATTCCAGGTTTGGTTGGGATAAAAAACAGCACTTTGTTCGAAAGGAACAATAGACCCTTTTCTGATGTTGAGATTCGAAGAAAGTGTAATTTTATTTTTGCGATAACTTAAATTTCCACCGGTAGATGCGGTTAAATAATTTGCCTGCGTTACAGCTGTATTTACCGAACCTTTAAAACCTTCGGCTGTAACTGGTTTGAACACCAGGTTGATCAGTCCGTTGTTTCCCTGCGCGTCGTACCTGGCCGGCGGATTGGTAATCACCTCAATTTTCGCGATACGATCAGAGGGGATTGATTTTAGATAATCCGATAGTTCATCTGCAGATAATGGCACCAATTTTTCATTGATCATTACATTAACCCCGCCTTTGCCTACTAAAGATACTTTATCGTTTAAAACCCTTACTCCGGGCACTTTTGAGAGTAATTCCAATGCATCTGTTCCGATTGCAGAAACATTATTTTCTACATTAAAAACAGTGCGGTCGATCTTTTTTTCGATCGTCGCTTTTTTACCATTTACCTCAACTTCGTTTAAACTTTTAAAGTTTTCCTGTAACTGAATATCGATTAAAGTATCACGGTTTAAGATAAATGATTGGCTTAGGTTTTTAAAATCGATTGCCGAAAAAACAACTGAATATTTTCCGGCAGGCAACTTATTGAAATGGTATCTTCCTAAACTATCGGTTTGGGTATAATTTACCGTATGGTTAGCACCCGAAATTTTAACGGTAATAAAAGGCAAAGCCTTGGCATTTTCATCGCTTACCTTTCCTGAAAGATTAAACTGCGCTTTCGAAGATAAAACAGAAAAAAAAGCAATCAGAAAAAAAAGAGATCTGAACATTTAACGATTTAAAGCAAAACCTATTAATGGGTTTCAGCTGTTTTTAGATTGAAGTATAAAACTTCTTTTTTAACTTCCTTATTATCGTCCGATATCATGGTTGCATCATTTACCAGTACCGTATTATTATTTTTATTATAAGTGATTTTTCTTCCGTTAACAACCAGTTTGTTATAGCGTAATTCTGCATTGCCAAATAAATATACAATCGATTTATCTTTGCTAAATCTAACCGAATCAAGTGCCTTGTATTCTACTTTATCTTTTGCATTTGACAAATCCTCCTTTTTATGGTCGGCATTGGTTAAATTATCTGCCCATAACTCACCCTTTCCATGCCCCATCTTAAAAACACCTTTATTGAGGTCTAAATCAAATGAACTGGCCGTTGTTATTGACCGGCCATCCAAACTTTTAAGAATACCATCTTTGGCTATTACCCTGTTATTAACCTGATCAAACTCAATGTTCTTTGCTTCCAGTTTATAATTTAGAAAATCCATCACTGCATCATTCATGTAAGTAGTCTTATTTCTTACATCCCCTGTTATTTTGGAAAATGAAATAATTTTTGGACTGGCTGCTTCTGAAAGCACAACCGGCTCATCTTTTACGGCAACCATTTTCTGTTTCCCATCGATAAGATAAAAACGGTTATAAAGCGCTGCGTTTTTGATCAGGTATTTTTTGGGCTGCGAATACAGCACAATCATTTTATCTGTTGTATAGGTATTTTTCGAAACCAGTTTTTCGCCGATAAATTTAGCCAGTACACGGTCTCCCACTTTAAAGTTTTTATCTGTAATATGCTGGCCCCTTAAATCTAAATTTATGGTATACGTACCGTTGTTCAGTACAATTTTTTCGATCTTATTATTGCCCGATTTTTCTATCGCTTTAATTCTTGTAAGGGCAGAACGGGCTTTATTCGCTTCGTACAAAAAGGGATAGTTTTCTATTTTTTCCTCAAAAATCAGCGTTCCGTCCGAGTTTGTGATTTTGTTTGGAATGTACACAGGTCCATGCAATTCAGCAATTACTTTACCCTTTTTATCCATGGTTTTCATACCAAGTACTTTACTGCTGATGTAAGTTACAAGCTCATCGCCAATTTTGATTTTATCTTTAAAATCGGCTGCATAAATGGGGTAAATTTCGCCATTAGATAATAAATTAATGGTATAACCACCCATCGTGGTTTTTTCAATTTTAAGGACTTTTCCTTTTAAGGTCCCCTCATAAAAATCTTTTGCTGGTTTCTTTCCTTCTTTTATCTGCTGTGCATATACCACCTGTATGGCAAATAACCAGAACAGGCCCAAAGCAACCGGCAAAGCCAATAAATACATTAATTTTTTCATGTTTTTAGATTTTGAGTCGAACAACATTTTAATCCGGGCCTTAATCGGGCTTTTAACAAAGTTGTGCACCAGGGGCATATCGCTTTTACTGATGGCCAGTTTTAATAAAAGATTGGCGTAAGCCTGGTTCCCGAAATCGCCAGAGGTAATTTCATCAGCCTCATATTCGTGCACCTGTTCCAAAGCTTTATCGTACAGGTAAACAATAGGGTTAAACCATAAGATGGATTTAAAAACCATCAGGATAATTTTATCTATGGAATGGAGTTGCCTGGCATGTACCTGCTCGTGTTTGAGCAGAACAGATAAATCGGTAGCACTTAAAGCAGCACCATCTATAAAAACATAATAAAAAAAAGAGCAGTTGGTAAAGCCTTCTGTTTTGGGTATCAGCTTTAAACCATCGCTATTTTTGGTATATCCCCTCGTATGTTTAAGCAAACCCAATACCCGCCATAGGCTGATGAGCAATAAAAGCAAAGCGATACCAACATAAATATAAGAAGCCAATGCCGACCAATCTATGCGATGTACAACCTGCTGATCATCCTTAACCATTACCGGCTGGATAAACTGAACCGGAGCAGGGCTAACAGGCTTTATTTCGGGTATTTCTGCAGCAACCTCTTCTACCACTGCTATTTCGCGCCTCAGCTCAAGCTGTAGTGTTGGAATTATAAAACTTAGTAACAGCGTAACCAGCAGGTAAAACCGGTTGATTTTAAAGAAAGTGAGTTTTCGTAAAAACAGCAGGTAAAAACCAAAAAACAGTACCGTACAGGCAGTAACTTTAAGCAGATAGATTAAGCTTTCCATAGTCAGATTATTTAGCATCCGCGTTTTGAGAACTGTACAAAGCCATCCAGAATCAGGTTACTGATTTTCCTGATATTCTTTTCCCGGTTGATATAATCCAGCGTTTTTACATCCGATACATTTCCCATTTCGATTAAAACCTCAGGCACTTTCGATTCCCTCAACAATAAAAGACTTGCATCTTTTAAAGATTCTTTCACTGCCAAACCATTTTGCTGTTTTAACCGATTTAAGATACCGGCTCCCAATTCTTCATTAATTCTGATGTTAGGGTTAAGCTTAGAAACATAAACTTCTATCCCCCCGAAAGGCGCTACAGCAGCTGAAGATGCGGTATTGTGGTGGATGGAAATAAATGCAGTAGCTTCCTGTTTTGGCAAACGATCGCGCAGGGATAAAAACTGATCGTCTTTTCTTGTTAATATTACCTTAATGCCTCTTTTGGCGGCTTCTTCAGCCAATATTTTTACTGCCCTTAAATTCAGGTCTTTTTCTTTTTGCCCGTCCAGGGCAGTTGATGCATCATCTTTTCCGCCATGTCCGGCATCGATAATTAAAGTAGGTTTCACCTCTTTAAAAGCAGCCCTTGCATTTGGGTTAACTTTTATGCTGCTGTTTAAATAATTCATGGCATATACATTTGGTGCTTGAGCGGCATCGGCAGAAGGCTGATTTTGACCAATTGTTTTCTCTACAGTAATTTCTTTCCGGTTGATAAAAGCCATACAACAGATTAATAAAACCGGTAATATTGCCAGATAAGCAAGCTTTTGATACTTTAAATCGGGTTCTTTGTACATCATCATGATCCTGTTTTTTAGTGGGAGTTTACTAAAACTATTGACAGCAATATTTTTAGAAGGCACGGCCAGATTTAAAAGTAATGAAGCGTATTCTTTTTTATCTGCAACCCTGGCAGTTTGCCGATCGGCCAAAAATTCGTGGTTATGATCGATTGCGTTGCGCCAGAAATAAATAATAGGATTGAACCAAAGGATTGCAGTTATTAAATTGACCAAAAGCTTATCAACGGCATGCAATTGTTGCACATGAACAGATTCGTGTTTGATAACCAATTGCCTTTGATCGGCTTTTAAGGAAGAATCGACAATAATCCGGTTAAAAAAAGAACAGTTTTTAATGGTCGATTGTCCATCAACCAAAACAACTGCACCATTTACATTTAGCGTATGTTTACGCAATTGCAGCTTAATGTGCAACATCATCAATAGCATCCTAAAAACCAGAACAGCCAAAATAAAACAGTAAGCATACAGCAGAAGCTGGTTCCAGTTTATGGTATTAAAATTGGCTTTTCCATCATCTACGTAATCCTTTTCTGCAAAACCATCGTTATTATACCCTATCTTTAAAGGAACTTCCTGGTTGTGCACCACCACTTCGTGCCTGTTTTCGATGGTGATTGCCGGAATTGTAAAACTAAATACCAGCGTTAACAGCAGATAAACACGGTTAAGGTTAAAAAACGTGCGTTTAGCCAATAAAAGCTGGTAAGCAGCAAAAAATACAAACGTACAGGCCGAAACCTTTAACAGATAGATTAAAATCATGATTTCGAATCCTGGTTAATGATGTTTTTAATTTCTTCTATATCTTTTTCACTTAATTTTTCTTCTTTTACCATAAATGATAAAAGGCTGGTAGGGGAATTATCGAAATAACCCGCAAATAATTTGGAGAATGTGGTTTTGGCGTATTCATCTTTACCAATGGCCGGAAAGTATTCGTAGGTTTTGCCGTAAGCCTTATAGTTAACATAACCTTTCTTCTCCAAAAGCCTAACAATTGATGAAATGGTATTGTAAGGAGGCTTGGGTTCATCATCCAGTTCATCAATAATATCTTTTACAAATGCCTTTTGCAGTTTCCATAAAACCTGCATAATACGCTCTTCTGCTTTGGTTAATTCTTCCATACCCAAATCTATAACTTATTTTTCAGTTTCAAAACTATAAAACAAGTTATATTACTGAAAAATCAGTTTAAAAATACAAAACACTGAATATCAATTAAATAAAATTATTAAGTTACTGATTTAAAGATCCTTCATTGCATTCAGGATGA
>NZ_DJDT01000350.1 GCF_002432345.1 Pedobacter sp. UBA5917 | reverse complement strand
GAGGAACGACGAAGCAATCTTTCCTGCTGACGATTATTGCAAGAAAGATTGCTTCCCGGAAATCGGGGCGGGCTGTCGGCTGAAAAAGCCTTCTCGCAATGACTGACTTTTGTTTGAAGAGGCCAGCCATAAAAATCATCACATAAAAAAAAAGCTACCCTTTTCAGGATAGCTTTTCAATATATGTTTTGTTGTTGTTATTCTTCAGAATAGGTGATTTTGTTCACATGTTTATCGATTTCCCATCTTCCTGTACCTTCTTCGCCGATAACTTCGAACAATTCTAACGCTCTGCGTGCTTTATATTCCTCTTCGCGTTGCTCTTTCAAGAACCAGTTCAAAAATTCCATGGTTACAAAATCCTGTTCTTTATGGCATTTTGCTGCAAGGTTTTTAAAACTTTGGGTAATGGCGATTTCTGCTTCCAAAGCATCTTCGAAAACCTCTCTAAATCCGGCGAAGTCGGTTTTAATACCTGTTACTTCCGGAGAGATAGCGTTTCCGCCCATATCAAGTACGTATTTGAACAATTTTAACTGATGTACTCTTTCTTCTTCAGACTGTTTTAAAAAATAATCTGCAGAAAAATCGAAGCCATTTTGGTCGCACCAAGATGACATTGCTAAATATAGTGATGAAGAGTGGGCCTCTTTTTTGATTTGCTGATTTAATAATGTTTCGATATCCTCAGATATTAAACATTTGATACGCATTAGATCTTTCATGTTTCTGTACTTTAATAACAATACAAATGTAAAGCGAATTTGTTCACTATTTTAATTTATTTGCTATATGAAATTAGTCTAAATTGCTGATAATTAGTTATTTGTAATCAGTTTAAATAAGATGGAAGAATGTAATATGGACGATGGAAAATGGAGGGATAACGCGAAACGGATAGTGGTTGAGGATCAGTGGTATAGTTTACGGTTTTCAGTTAACAGTTGGCAATTTTCAATAATAGATGGCCAATGATCAATATTCAATGATCAATAACGACCGTTTTAATGGTTAAGTACAAAACGCTAGCTCCTTTAAAGAATGCGTAGTCGAAGGATCTTTTATAGTGGGAAATACATCAAATAGATTTCTCCATTCCACTGCGTTCCATCCGATAGTTATAGGATCGAAATGACGATCGGGGGTAAGGAGTATGTTGTGTTACAATTAACCCCCTGAGCGTAGTTGAAGGATAAACAATTAACCGATTAACCATTTTGAGTTTAGCCAATCATTTTGACCATTAAGAAGTTAAGAAAATTAAGGTTTTAGTGGTTTTTATAATAATCCATGTATTACATCTTCCACCTCACATCAAACATTTTCCATCATTAATAAACCAACCTATAAAGGCAGTCGCTGATCATGTGGTTAAGTTTAAACATGGTAAAAGTACCCTGCAAAAGATCTCTTAATGCCAGGATTTCTAATGCGCTTAATAAATAGATATGTTCACAACCGTTAAAGGTAACCAGTTCGAAATCGGCTTTGTGGGTATTTAAAAGAAGTGCCTCGATATCGATATTCTCGACAACGGTTTTCAGTTTCTGAAGTGACAGGCAGTTAAAGCGTGCAAACTTGCCGCCAAAATCTACATAAAAGCAATTTAATTTATCTGATTGATAAATAGAACCATAGGTATTTGAGAATACGTTAACCAGTTCGTTAATATCGATACACGCTTTTTCCATCGATACAAAAATTGGTATTATTTAGATTAAATACAAATAAAAATGTAAATAAATTTTAATGAGCACTTAACGCATGGCGTTTGGCAATAACTATTTGATATTAAAAATCATGTGATGGTATGTTCCGCCCATAAACTCCTTTTCGTTTTGCGTAACAAAGTCCATATTCTGGTAAAGTTTAAATGCGCCTTCATTATCTTGTTCTACCAAAAGTGCGATGGTGACGTGGCCAAGTGTTTTGCCCCAGTTGATGCCTGCCCTGATTAATTGTTTACCAATTCCTCTTCCCTGGGCTTTAGGATCTACGCTAATGCTATCGAGGTAGAATTCGCCACTTTGGGTTTCTGTACCTTGGTTATTGTTGTTTGCCCCGTAATGTTTTTCCAGATAGTTAAGGAATGGTTTGCGTAATGCTAAAATCTTTGCGCCGTCATAAGCATTGATGGAGCCTAAAATCTTGCCATTTTCTTCAAAAACCAAAGTGTTTTCGTAGCTATATTGGTTTCCCGCTTCCTTAAAGAAATGGATAAAGATTTCTTTGATTATCTCCTCGTCTTCAACATTGGTAAGTTTGTTTGCCAGTCGCCCCATGGCCTGTATAATCAAAGGCACTACTTCCGGAGCATCAGCAGGTTTGGCCGGTCTGATCATTTAAATGTCGCTTAAATTAAAAGTTTCGGCCACGCGGATCCCTTTTTCCGTTCTTTGTAAGGTGCAGCACTCATTAATGGGATCGTGTTCGAGGTATAATATGTAGTTATTGTTAACTGCTTCTTCTAAAAAGGCCTGTTTTTCGGTCAATGTTTTTAAAGGGAACATATCATAAGCCATCACGTAGGGTAGGGGGAGATGACCAACCGAAGGCAAAAGATCGGCCATATATACGATGGTTTTTCCTTTGTAGTTTATTTTTGGCAGCATCATGGCATCGGTATGGCCATAAGCAAAGCTGATGCTGATATTTTTCTGCCATTCGATGTTTTCCTGCTCTTTAATAAATTTAAGCTGACCGCTTTCCTGTATCGGCAGGATATTTTCTTTTAAAAATGAAGCCTTTTCCCTTGCATTCGGCTCAACAGCCCATTGCCAGTGTTTTTCGTTGCTCCAGTAGTTTGCATTTTTAAAGGCAGGTTTTAGTTTGTCATTTTCCCGAACAATTGCCCCGCCCACATGATCGAAGTGTAAGTGTGTAAGGAATACGTCGGTAATATCGGCGGTACTGAAGCCCAGTTGCGCCAGCGATTTTTCCATCGAATCGTCGCCATGGAGATAATAATGGCTAAAAAACTTTTCATCCTGTTTATTGCCTATTCCGGTATCCACCAAAACTAGCTGATTGCCTTCTTCGATCAATAAACAGCGCATGGCCCAGGTACAGAGGTTATTGGCATCGGCCGGGTTGGTTTTTTGCCAGATGGCTTTAGGCACAACGCCGAACATGGCACCGCCATCGAGTTTAAAAAAGCCTGTGTTTATGGTGTGAAGCTTCATTGATGTAAGATGTAAAAGGTAAAATGGATGATGTAACAGGGCTAAAATAAGAAAACCCTTTAGAACTAACTAAAGGGTTTTTGTAATAATATTGGTTTTACTGATGGTTTTGCCTTAAGCCTTCCACCTTTGAACCTTCTACCTTATAAGTGGATCACTTCTCCGTAAGCATCAGCAGCGGCTTCCATAATGGCTTCGCTCATGGTTGGGTGAGGGTGAACAGATTTGATCATTTCGTGACCGGTGGTTTCCAGTTTACGTGCCACAACAATTTCGGCAATCATTTCGGTAACGTTGGCTCCGATCATGTGTGCGCCTAATAATTCGCCGTATTTAGCATCAAAAATTAATTTGATAAAACCGTCTTTAGCTCCCGCAGCACTTGCTTTACCCGAAGCAGAGAATGGGAATTTACCGATTTTCAATTCGTAACCCGCTGCTTTAGCTGCTTTTTCGGTATAACCTACTGAAGCAATTTCAGGTGTGCAATAGGTACATCCAGGGATGTTGTTGTAATCTAAAGGCTCAGCATGTTGACCAGCGATTTTTTCTACACAGATAATACCTTCTGCAGATGCAACGTGTGCCAAGGCTTGTCCGCCAACCACATCACCAATGGCATAATAACCTTTAACCGAAGTGTTATAGAATTCATCAGTAACGATTTTGCCTTTTTCGGTTTTGATACCTACCTCTTCTAAACCAATGTTTTCGATGTTGGCCACAATACCTGCTGCTGATAATACGATATCGGCTTCGATGGTTTGCATGCCCGATGCTGTTTTAACAGAAACTTTACAGCCTGCACCACTTGTATCAACCGATTCAACACTAGCTGAAGTCATTACATCGATACCTGTTTTTTTCAGACTGCGCAATAATTGTTTAGATACGTCTTCATCCTCTACCGGAACAACGTTTTCCATAAACTCTACGATGGTTACTTTAGTACCCATTGTAGCATAAAAATAGGCAAACTCTACACCGATGGCGCCAGAACCTACTACTACCATGCTTTTTGGCAATTCAGGAAGTACCATTGCCTGGCGGTAGCCGATAATTTTTTTGCCATCCTGTTTAAGGTTAGGCAATTCTCTTGAACGTGCACCGGTAGCGATGATGATATTTTTAGCACTTAATTCCTGTTGGGAACCATCAGCACCTTTAACTTCCAGTTTGTTTCCCGGTTTTACTTTACCGGTTCCCATAATCACGTCAATTTTATTTTTTTTCATCAAAAACTGAACGCCTTTGCTCATGCCATCGGCAACGCCACGGCTGCGTTTTACCACAGCAGCAAAATCTGCGGTAGCACCTGCAGTAGTAATTCCGTAATCGGCAGCATGATTAATATATTCGAAAACCTGAGCACTTTTTAAAAGTGCCTTAGTAGGGATACAGCCCCAGTTTAAACAAATACCACCTAATGATTCACGCTCTACAATGGCAACTTTAAGTCCCAATTGTGAAGCTCTGATTGCAGCTACATAGCCACCAGGGCCGCTGCCTAAAACAATAACGTCGTAATTCATCTGTTTTTTTTAATTTGTCTTTTATCTGTTCAGACGGAGCTTACCATAATCAATAAGAGATTTGACTATGGATGGTTCATATCTATATTAAAGAGATTTGTTTCTTAATTGTTCTGTATTAACATGGTAATGTTTCCATTCTTTCAAATATTGAAAGATTAAATCTTTCCGATTACCTTAATCAAGGGGAGTTATCCCCTTAATAATCGCTCAAAACTAAAAAAAAAATGTCAATTGAATAGGGCAATATTAAGATCGCCTTTAAAAATTACAATGGATGAATATTGTTTTGCCTGTTCTGTGTTGAAATATCGTTTACAAATGGAGTGTTTTGCAAAATAATATATGGGCTAAGTAACAAAAAGTTAAATAACCGGGATGTTTAGGGTTTGAAAAATGTTGTTAATATGTATTATTTGAAAAATACCAATGTTAACTTAAGTTTTCTGCATAAATTATAATCAACTGTGAGTTTCGTTGTTAAAAATTTAGTTTTATAAACAATGTATTGATAAAGTGAAAGTTATAATTGTTATGATATGTGTTAAATGTTGAAAAATTATGACCGACTTAATAATTATTTAACATTGGATGTTAAAATGTGTTAAATTTTATTAGGACATTTGCAGCAATAAAATCCCTATTAGATTATTATTCAACAACAAAAAACATTTAAAAAACAAAGTATGAAGAAATCTTTACTTTTAAGATTAGTACTGGTTATTGTTGCATTTGTAGGTATTACTTTCGGTGCTAATGCACAGGTAACTACATCATCAATGACAGGAACCATTAAGGACGCCAAAGGTGCCTTACCTGGTGCAAGTGTTAAAGCAACACATACTCCAACAGGTACAGTGTATTCGGTATCAACAAACAACGACGGCCGTTTTAGCATGGCGAACATGAGAGTTGGTGGACCTTACACCGTGGAAATCAGTTTTATTGGTTATAAACCAGAAAAAATTACTGATATCTTTTTGAAATTAGGTGAGCCATTTGCATTAAACCTAATTCTTAGTGATAACAGTAGTCAACTTAACGAAGTTGTTATTGCAGGTACGAAAGATCCTTTACTAAATAGTAAAAGAACAGGCGCTGCTACAACAGTTACAAAAGAGCAACTTCAGACTTTGCCAACTTTAAGCAGAAGTATCAACGATTTTACAAGATTAACCCCACAGGCTAATGGTAATTCTTTTGCTGGTTCAAACAGTAAGTACAATAGCTTAACAATTGATGGTGCAGTAAATAATGATGTTTTTGGTTTAACTAGTTCAGGCTTGCCGGGTGGTCAGGCAAATGCTCAACCTATATCATTAGATGCTATTCAAGAGATTCAAGTTGTACTTGCTCCATATGATGTATCATATGGTAATTTTACAGGTGGAGGTATCAACGCAGTTACGAGATCTGGATCAAACACTGTTGAAGGATCTGCATGGTTTTACGGTAGAAATGAAAAACTTGTTGGTAAAAATTTTCTTGGTGAGAAAGCAACGAGTTTTTATAATACAAACTATGGTCTTCGTTTAGGTGCGCCGATTGTTAAAGATAAACTATTCTTATTTGTAACCGGAGAGCAGACAAGGATCAAAACACCTACATTATTAAATGCAGGAGATGCAGGAGCAATCATGACATCAGCTGAAGCTCAAACTTTAGCGAACTATGTTAATACCAAATATGGTTATGATATTGGTGCAGCAGGAGAAATTGGTGCTAAGACTCAAAGTGATAAAATCTTCGCTCGTTTAGATTGGAATATTAACAGCAAACACCAACTAACGTTGCGTCACAACTATATCAAAGCATTTGATGATAATATTAGCAGGACTAACACTTCATTTCGTTTAGGTAATAATGCTTACCGATTTAACAATAATCAAAATGTAAGTGTTTTAGAATTAAGATCACAGTTTAATTCAAATTTATCTAATAACTTGATTATAGGTTATTCTAGAATCCGAGATTCGCGTCAGACTTCTGGATCTTTATTCCCTCAGGTTGAAATCCAAAATTGGGGAGGTGTGTCAGGTAAAACTGTACAATTTGGATCAGAGAGAAGTTCTACTCAAAATCAGTTAGATCAAGATATTGTTGAGTTTACTGATAATTTAAAGCTTTTAGCTGGAAATCATACTTTTACTTTAGGAACACATAATGAATTTTTCAAATTCAGAAACTTGTTTGTGAGTAACTACAATGGTCGTTATCGTTTTACTTCTCTTCAGAATTTTTATGATAATAAGCCAAATAATATTGATATAACTTATCCAATCGCTTCAGGTGAATTACCAGCAGCAAAATTTAAAGCTGCTCAATTGGGTTTCTATTTTCAAGACGAAATCCAAGTTGACCAAAGCTTTAGGTTAACAGCTGGCTTACGTGTTGATGTGCCAATCTTTAATGACAAACCAGCAAACAATGCAGCGGTAGCAGCTTCATTTCCTGGTTATGGAACAAGTAATATTCCAAGTGGTCAAATTTTAGTTTCTCCACGTGTTGGTTTTAACTGGGATTTAACCGGAAATCGTTCATTGCAATTACGTGGTGGAGCAGGTTTATTTACTGGTCGCGCACCATTTGTATGGTTCTCAAATCAGTATGGAAATACTGGTCTAGATTATAAAAGTATTGTTTTATCTGGAACAACAGCTAATAATGCAGGTTTTCAACCTGATGTTACCAAGCAATCTACTGTTGGTGCAGCAGGGAGTACATATCCAATTAATTTAATGAGCCCTGATTTTAAAATTCCTCAGGTATTCCGTACAAATTTAGCTTTGGATATGAAATTACCAGCCGGAATCGTTGGAACTTTAGAAGGAATTTATAGCAAAACAGTTAATAATATTCTATATAAAGATCTTAATATTAAGCCATCAGTGGCAAACATTAATCCATCACTTACTGGTGGTGCAGATACTCGCCCATTTTATGGATCGAAAGTTAGCACAACATACGCACCGGGTGCATATTTATTGGATAACACAAGAAAAGGAGATTCATATAGCTTAACAGCTCAATTAAGTAAATCATTCTCAGGCGGCTTATTTGCTTCGACTGCCTATACTTATGGTAAATCAAAAGATATAAACTCTGGAGCAAGTAGTGTTGCACAATCTAACTGGGAATTTGTTCAAATTGTTAACGATCCAAATAATCCTGATTTAGTATATTCAAACTTTGATATCCGTCATAGAATTATTGGTACATTAGGTTATACAATTAATTATGGTAAAAGCAAATCGAGCGGAACTACTCTTTCTCTATTTTACGTAGGAAATTCTGGATCCCCTTTTACATACTTATATAATGGTGATTTAAATGGAGATGGTGCATTCTCAAACGATCTGTTATATGTACCTAGAACTATTAATGACATTAAATTGGTAAGCCTTACAACTGGAGGACAAACTTTCACTCCAGCGCAACAATGGGCTGCTTTAGATGCTTATATTAACAATGACCCTTATTTAAGTAAAAAAAGAGGTCAATATACAGAACGTAATGGTGCAAGATTACCTTGGCAGCATCAGTTCGATTTTAGAATCATGCAAGATATAGGTACAATGATTGGAAGTACCAAGAATAGATTGCAAGTATCTTTTGATATTATTAATGTGGGTAATTTATTGAATAAAAACTGGGGCCGTCAATATTTTGTTAGCAACGGAGCATATCAGTTAATTAGCTACAGTAGTTCAAATGGAGGAGGTTATACATTTTCTCCAAATACACCTTCAACTCCGCTTTCTGAGTCTTTCTCTTCAAGATGGCAAGGACAACTTGGTGTTAGATACTTATTTAACTAATTTACTTAATAAAAATAAAGAAGCCTCAACTGAAAAGTTGGGGTTTCTTTGTTTTTGAGTATAATATTTCTTGCTTTTGTGTAATAAACCAACTACTTCATGTAAAAAAATAAAGGCTTCAGCACTTGGTGCTTATTTTTAATTCGGAAAACAAAAAATCTATGAAACGCACGCTCTCTCTGAAAATATCCCTTTTCACCAATTAGATGATCAATGTGCTGCTATAAGCAGTTCACCCTCCAAATCTAATTACATTCCTAAACTTTTCGTGCTTTTATAGTAAATCATCCATGTTTTACCTAATGATTAAACCGATATGAAATAAAATTTTAAAAACATCTAAACATGAAAAAAATCTATTACGCTATTGCAGTGCTTATCATTTTTATGAGCGCCTGTAAAAAAGAAACTTCTGTTAAGGAAGAACACTCGCAAGATAATCCCGGAAAAGTAATTACTTATCATTTAAAGAATGGTGGGCGGGTTACCGCTCAAATTAACAGCAGAGGAGAATATGTTGTTGGAGGTGACGTTATTTTATCAAAAGATCAAATTGCTTATTTAGAGTATAATAAAGTTGGCGATGGTAAAACAACCACGCCAAGAAGTACTTTTACTTCAGATTTTCTAAGATTATGGCCAAATGGCGTTGTATATTACACGGTAAACGATCCTACCAATGCTTCTATTATTGCATCTGCTATAACTCATTGGGAAGCGAATACTCCTGTACGCTTTGTGCAGCGAACAGATCAGCCTAATTATGTTGATTTTTCCGGACAGCCATCGCAGGGCGCAGGTTCATCTGCACTGGGGATGATTGGCGGTAGACA
Source organism: Pedobacter sp. UBA5917 (assembly GCF_002432345.1). Classification (GTDB taxonomy): domain Bacteria; phylum Bacteroidota; class Bacteroidia; order Sphingobacteriales; family Sphingobacteriaceae; genus Pedobacter. The sequence continues at coordinate 21,856 of NZ_DJDT01000350.1, read as the reverse complement.
GGATATTAAGATGGTTAACAATTCTGACTTTGGAACTGCAGTACATGAAATTGGACACGCTATTGGTTTAATGCACGAGCAAACAAGAGCAGACAGAGACCAATATATTAATGTAAGCAATAACATTAATTCACAATGGGAGTCGCAATATGAGATTTTTGATGCAGGTACGGGATTCCAGATTGGAGTTTTCGACTTTAGTTCCGTAATGTTATATCGCTCTTATGCTGTTGAAGCTAGTAAATCAGGGAATACAACCCCTCAAATGACAAGAAAGGATGGAACAACATGGGGAACAAGTAACTTTCTTTCACCAGGCGATGTTCATGGCGTAAATTATTTATATAAAAAACTGTATATCAAAAAAGAGTTTGTGAATATCAGTAATGAACAACAATCTGATGGGTCATATTCGTCTCAGAATGCCTGTTATTTTAAGTTTTATTCAGATGAGAATTTTACTACACCTGTTGTACTAAGCTCTTATGTGAAGGTTGTTTATTGGATTCAGACTAAACAGCTAGTTAGAAGTAATGTTGTAGATAACTACACTATGCAATATGAGAAATTATTAACTCCAGGAAATAATAGTTATTTTATAGCTACTTATGATACTAATATTACTGTAGATTACGGCCTAGAAAGTGGTGTTATAAATGAGATGACTAGTATAGGAACAAATAACCCTAATCATTATATCTCTTTTTAGTAAGATTAAACTGCAATTAAAAAGGGGCTGAAATTTTATTTCAGCCCCTTTTTCAATATGTTTTATTTCTTAATTATAAACAAAAGTTCCTTTTTCACTTTCAATCGTTACCTGTTTCTGATCGCCTTTTTCTACATGGCCAATCACCTGTGCATCGATATTAAAACTTTTTGATATTTCGATAATGCTATCGGCAATTTCCTGCGGCACGTAAAGCTCCATTCTGTGCCCCATATTAAATACTTTGTACATTTCCTTCCAATCGGTACCTGATTGCTCCTGTATCAGCTTAAACAGCGGCGGAACAGGGAATAAATTGTTCTTGATCACATGGATATCCTCATTGATGAAGTGAAGTACTTTGGTTTGTGCACCACCACTGCAATGTACAATACCATCAATCTGGCCGGCGTGTTTTTCTAAAATCTTTTTAATTACGGGTGCATAGGTACGGGTAGGAGAGAGTACCAGTTTACCAACGGTTATTTTACCGTGACCTTCAATTTCGATTTCATCGGTAAGTTGTTTCTGGCCAGAGAAAACAAGGTCAAAAGGTACTGCAGGATCGAAACTTTCGGGGTAGGTATTGGCAACAGTTTTTTCAAAAACATCGTGGCGGGCAGAAGTTAATCCATTTGAGCCCATACCACCATTGTATTCGGTTTCGTAGGTTGCTTGTCCGTATGAAGCCAGGGCTACAATAACGTTGCCTGCTTTAATGCTATCGTTGCTGATAATCTCTTCGCGCTTTAAGCGGCAGGTTACGGTAGAATCAACGATAATGGTTCTAACGAGGTCGCCAACATCAGCGGTTTCGCCACCGGTTGAGTAGATAGAAATGCCCTGTTCGCGTAGATCGGCCAAAATTTCTTCTGTTCCGTTAATTACTGCGGCAATTACTTCACCCGGGATCAGGTTTTTGTTGCGGCCGATGGTTGAGGATAAAAGGATGTTATCGGTAGCGCCTACGCATATTAAATCGTCGATATTCATGATGATGGCATCCTGTGCAATGCCTTTCCATACCGAGATATCGCTGGTTTCTTTCCAGTATACGTAAGCTAAAGAAGATTTGGTGCCGGCACCATCTGCATGCATGATATTGCAGTATGTTTCATCACCACCTAAAATATCGGGGATGATTTTGCAGAACGCTTTAGGGAAAATTCCTTTGTCGATGTTTTTGATGGCATTGTGCACATCTTCTTTTGAGGCAGAAACGCCACGCTGATTGTACCTATTATCACTCATGTTGCCGCAAAGATAGCGATTAGAGGTGGAAGGTGGAAGGGAAATTAGTCCAAAGTCCTTAGTCGGTAGTCTTTAGGCGAGAATCAGTTTGCAGTTTTCAATTGGCAGTTTACAGTATTAAGGAACTAATGATCAAAAACCAATAATCAATGATCAAAAGCGACCGTTTTTTAAGCTTATCTTTCGCCGAGAGTTGTGATCCTGAAAGCAATGAAGAATCTTTTGAAATGAGAAATATAGGAAATAGATCTCTCCGTTCCGCTACGCTCTAGTCGAGATGACGCCTTGTGAAGAGGAAGGGGCAACAATTGGTTACCACTGAGCCAATGATCAAATGGACATTTTATATTAGATCCTGAAATAAATTCAGGATGATGGATCGTGGTAAAGGACGATAAAAAGAAGTTGCAATTAGAGTTAATCATTTTTGTTATCCTGAGCGTAGTCGAAGGATTTTTTGAAATGGGAAATAGAGAAAGTAGATCTCTCCATTACACTGCGTTTCAGTCGAGATGACGCCCTGGTTAGGACGGAAAATATATGAAATAGATTTCTTCGTTTCATTGTATTACAGTCGAAATGACGATTCGGATTAAGGGGATGGATTGAGAGAAACATTTGCAGTTAACCTGTAATTAATTTACAGTTTTCAATTAACTATGGTTAATGAATCAATGATCAAATGGGCATTTATGTTAGATCCTGAAATAAATTCAGGATGACGGATCGTGGTGAAGGACGATAAGCAGGAGTTACAATTACAGTTAATCATTTTTTTATCCTGAGCGTAATCGAAGGGTAAACAGTTAACCATTTCGCGGTACCAATAAACCAGTGGCAAATAAACCAATAAAAAAGGGCGTAAAGTTTAAAACCTTACGCCCTATACCTTAAACCTTACGGCTTAAAAAGCTATTTCATGAATAATAATTCTCTGAATTTTGGTAAAGGCCAAACGCTATCGTCAACAATCTGCTCTAGTTTGTCAGCGTGGTAACGGATGGTATCGAAGTAAGATTTAACTTTCTCGTCGTAAGCAATTGCTTTCTCACGGGTATCCTCGATTTTGTTGGTTACTTTACGTTCTTCAAGCATGGCATCGATATTCGTTTTAACGATATCTAAGTGCTCAGAAAGTTTTTTAACAATTTCTAAAGAAGATTTGCTATCAACACCAAGTTCTTTTAATCCTTTTACGTTCTCGATCAAAGAGTTTTGGTAAGCAATGGCAGCAGGGATAATCGCAGTGTTTGCAACTTCGCCCATTACACGTGCTTCGATCTGTAGTTTTTTGTAGAAGTTCTCCAACATGATCTCATGACGGGCATGGATCTCACGTGCACTGTAAATACCTGTTGTAGCAAATAACTCAGCAGATTTTTCGGTTAAATAAGCATCTAAAGCTTTAGGTGTGGTTTTGATGTTTGATAAACCGCGTGTTGCAGCTTCATCTTCCCACTCCTGGCTGTAACCATTACCTTCGAAACGGATATTTTTAGATTCTTTGATGTATTTTTTGATCACTGTTAATAAAGCGATGTCTTTTTTGTCGCCTTTTTTGATCAATTTATCAACTTCAACTTTAAATTTAACCAATTGCTCGGCCATGATCGCGTTTAAGATCGTCATCGGAGCAGAAGAGTTTGCTGAAGATCCAACAGCTCTTAACTCAAATTTGTTACCTGTAAATGCGAAAGGTGAAGTACGGTTACGGTCGGTGTTATCCAATAAAATCTGAGGGATTTTAGGAATACCTAACCAAAGTGCATTGTCTTCTTTGATTTTTTTGCTGATACGTGAGTGCTCGATCTCATCCAGTACATCGTTCAATTGAGAACCAAGGAAGATAGAGATAATCGCAGGTGGCGCTTCGTTGGCACCTAAACGGTGATCGTTGCTTACCGATGCAATACTTGCACGTAATAAATCAGCATGCTCGCTAACGGCTTTAATTGTGTTTACAAAGAAAGCAAGGAACATTAAGTTGTTTTTAGGTGTTTTACCAGGAGCCAATAAGTTTTTACCGGTATCGGTAATTAAACTCCAGTTATTGTGTTTACCTGATCCGTTGATGCCGGCATAAGGTTTTTCGTGCAATAATACACGGAAATGGTGACGGCGGGCAACTTTTTCCATCAAATCCATCAATAACTGATTGTGATCGATAGCTAAGTTGATTTCTTCATAAATCGGAGCACACTCGAACTGAGAAGGTGCAACCTCATTGTGACGGGTTTTTAAAGGAATACCTAATTTTAAAGCTTCGTTTTCGAAATCTACCATATAAGTGAATACACGCTCAGGGATAGAACCGAAATAATGATCTTCTAATTGTTGGCCTTTGGCAGACATGTGACCGAATAAAGCACGGCCGGTTAACAATAAATCAGGACGGGCGTTAAATAACGACTCATCAACAAGGAAATATTCCTGCTCGATACCCAAAGAAGCATTTACTTTAGTAATGCTTTTATCGAAATATTGGCAAACATCAACAGCAGCTTTATCAAGTGCAGCTAATGCTTTTAACAAAGGTGCTTTATAATCCAAGGCTTCACCGGTATATGATACAAATACTGTAGGGATACATAGTGTTTTGCCTGCTTTACTTTCCATAATGAAAGCTGGAGATGAAGGATCCCATGCAGTATAACCGCGGGCTTCGAAAGTATTACGGATACCGCCGTTAGGGAAACTTGATGCATCAGGCTCTTGTTGAACCAATGCGCTACCAGCAAATTTTTCGATAGCACCATCGCCGCTCGGCTCAAAAAACGAATCATGTTTTTCAGCTGTTGTGCCTGTTAAAGGCTGGAACCAGTGCGTGTAGTGCGTTGCACCAGCGCTCATTGCCCAAGCTTTCATAGCTGTTGCAATCTGGTTGGCATCGTCAGAATTGATTAACTCACCTTGGTTGATAGATGAAATTAATTTTTCATACACGTCCTTAGATAAGAAATCTCTCATTTTTTTCTTATCAAATACATTCGAGCCGTAAAAATCAGAAATTTTCGCTGAAGGAGATTTAACTTCAGGTGAAATTCTGTTTTGAGCCTCTTTTAATGCGATGGTTCTTAAGCTTTTCATTAATTTGTTATGTTTTTTGTCAAAAATAGTATATTTTATTAATTTTTGTAAAACAATCGTAAGAAATATGTGAATTTTATTGAAAATGAAATAAAAAAATGTTTTTCAGATGGAAAATTTCATTTTTTGCAACGAAAATAGATTTTTTAAATGTTTTATGGAATCGGTGATTTTGTGGCATCATCCAATAAAAACTTAAATACTATGTTCAACTCTTCTATTAACGTATACAAAACCGAGTGGCTCGATCTTGTATTTGCAAACCGCAACAAAAACTATGGTGCTTACGATTTAAGGTCTAAATCTTCGTCGATCATGACCAGGGCACTCTTCGTATCGGGAAGTTTATTTGTACTCGCCTGTTTCTCTCCTCTGATTTATGCAAAGATTTTTCCAGAGCAGGTTGTTGTAGAAACTCCACCAACGGTTGTTGATCTTGAGAAAGTTTATCAGATGAAACCGGAAACGCCTAAGCCAGAAGAAAGGATTGAACCTAAAAAAGCCGATCCGGTTAAAGTTAAAATGATCGCGCTTCCATCGCAGGTTGTAGTGGTTGATAAAACGGAACTTCCGCCGCCGCCAACAGTTGATGATATTAAGTTGGTGGTAATCGGACCTAAAACACAGGACGGAATAGAAGCTCCCCATGCAGTAATATCTGATACAAATAAAGGTAACGGAGATGGAAATGGGACTGCTAAAGAGGGTACAGGAGCTGGGTCAAATGAAGAGATTGTTGGTTTATACGGTGTTGACGAATACCCGGAGTTTACCGGTGGCGCCAAAGCCTGGTCTAAATATATGGAACGTAATTTAAGGTATCCATCAAGGGCACAGGAAGACAATATTGCCGGAAAAGTATTTGTAAGTTTTGTGGTAGAGAAAGATGGTTCAATTACCGATGTATCTGTAATCAAAGGAATCGGTTTTGGCTGCGATGAAGAAGCGATGAAAGTGATAAAAAAATCGCCGTTATGGAAACCCGGTAAAAATAAAGGTATTCCGGTACGCGTGAGGTACAATATGGCAATCAACTTCCAGATTTCTAATTAAAATTACTGAAAATGAAAAAGTCCCTTTTAATATTGTTGCTGCTTTGCTTTTCGGCTACTTATTTAAGTGCTAAAAATGTAAATCCTGCAGATACTTCGAAACAATACAGCATTAAACTGGCCAATACGGATTTAAAGAACGGAACGGTGAAGTTTCTGCTCCGCGGAGGTATTGTATCTACTTATATTAAAGGGCAGGAAGTGTTCGAAAAGAAATATGGAATTGTTTATCGTGACTTTGGATGCGTAATGCCATTAAATATTTCGATTGAAGATTATAATAAAGTAGTAGCTTCTTTTATGGATAAGAAATACGGAAAGGTTTGGAGAAAAGAGGTGAGGAAAGATGTGCAGGGAATATGAGGGGATGGATGATGGAAAATGGAAAATGGAAAATGGAAAATGTGAGATGGGAAATGTGAGATGGATGATGGGGAGACTTTCTATTAACGCTCCGTGGTCTGTGTCTTCACAGACCACTTGCAAAAGCTTGTATTGTTAGTTTTGGTGATGTTTGGTTTTGGTGATGGTTTGTAGAGGCACAGACCATGGGGTAAATTGAAACGGTTTGGGCGATGCCCGGGCCGTTTTTTTGTTTAGCCACCCATCACAGATCGTCATCTCGAGCGGAGTGCAACGAAGTCGAGAGATCTATCTTTAGACAGATCTCTCCATTGCACTGCGTTTCAGTCGAGATGACGAACTTTTATTAGAGTCTGTCAATGTAGTGAAATGGAGAAATCTGTAAGATCAATTAGTTTATACATTAATAATATTAAATATTATCACTGTTTTTTGGAAAGCAGGTTCAGCACATTTTTGTTTTTGTAGTCCCGCCCTTCGTTTCAAATCCTCGCCCTCGTATCTCGGGCTGTGGGTTTTGCACTTCGGTCTGGTTTAGATGGCAGGACTGGTAGTGCTATTAAAGGTTTAATCCGGTCGCAGGAACAAGCCTGATGTAGAAGAACAGACCTTTGTTTAATAAACCCCCGCCTGTACGGGCAGGTGACAGAGTGTTTAGCCCACAGTGGAGCGCAGCGGAACGAGGACTATGAGGGATGGCGGGAGTACAGCAGCGATGGAAAACAGCACGCTCATTTTCATAATGGTGGAAATCATTTAGGATAATACAAGAAAACCGTCATTTCCGATTCCTTAGTCTGTATCCTCACAGATCACCCGCGAAATTTTGCATTGTTAGTTTTAATGATGGTCTGTGAGGATATGGGCCATGGGGTAGCATGATAGATGCTGAAATAAATTCAGCATGACGATTTTAAGAGAAAAACGCTCGAGATGACGAAATGCGGTAAACAAAAAACGGATGATGGTTTTTAATTCCATCATCCGTTTTACATCTTCCATCAAACGACTATCCTTTGTTTTCAATCCACTTGCGTGCATTTACAAAGGCTTCCATCCATGGCGAAACTTCATCTTTACGGCCCTGCGGATAATTTGCCCAGTGCCATTGGAACAGTGAACGCTCAATGTGTGGCATCATCACCAGGTGACGGCCGGTTTCATCGCACATCATAGCGGTATTGTAATCAGAACCATTCGGACTTGCCGGATAGCTTTCGTAAGCATATTTTGCTACGATTTTATATTTATCTTCTGTATAAGGTAACGAGAATCTTCCTTCACCATGCGATACCCAAACACCTAAAGTGCTTCCGGCAAGGGTTGATAACATTACCGAGTTGTTTTCCTGTAAGGTTAAAGAAGTGAAAATGCTTTCGTGCTTGCCACTTTTGTTATGCAGCATTTTTGGTTTTTCTGCATGGTCTTTATTAATTAAGCCCAACTCTACAAATAACTGGCAACCGTTACAAACACCAACCGATAAAGTATCAGGACGTGCAAAGAATTTTTCTAAAGCCACCCTTGCTTTTTCGTTGTATAAAAATGCACCTGCCCAACCTTTTGCCGATCCTAAAACATCGGAGTTGGAGAAACCACCAACGGCACCGATAAACTGGATGTCTTCCAAAGTTTCCCTGCCGGTAATTAAATCGGTCATGTGTACATCTTTTACATCAAAACCTGCCAAATACATTGCATTGGCCAGTTCGCGCTCGGAGTTACTTCCTTTTTCGCGGATAATGGCGGCTTTTGGTTTAGGTTTGGTCGCGTCGATTACCGGTTTTTTGCCATCAAACTGGGTTGGGAAAGTATAGTTTAGAACCTGGTTTTTATAATTATCATAACGCTCTTTAGCTAAACCGTTACCGGTTTGTTTGCTATCTAACAAATACGAAGTTTTGAACCAAACATCACGTAAATGGTCGATATCAAAGCTGAAATTGTCTGCAGCGTTTTTAACTTCTAATTTGGCTGATTCGTTTACTTCGCCGATTTTGTGGAAAGTTACACCTGCCTGAGCAAAAGTAGTCTCAACTGATGCATCAGCCTGGAATACAATACCAATATTCTCTGCAAATAATACTTTAATGCTATCCGCCTCTGCCAACGAAGATAAATTGATAGAAGCACCTAAATTGCGATCTGCAAAACACATTTCTAATAAGGTGGTAATTAAACCTCCACTACCGATATCATGGCCGGCCTGGATTTTATCTTCCTTAATTAATTGCTGTAGGGTATTGAAAGCCGTTTTAAATAAACCGGCATCTTTAATATCAGGGGTTTCGGTGCCGATTTTGTTCAAAATCTGTGCGAAAGATGAACCACCTAATTTAAAGTTATCGTTTGACAGGTTGATGTAATAGATCGATCCGCCATTTTTCTGCAATACAGGCTCAACTACTTTCGTAATATCATCGCAGTTGGCGCCGGCAGAAATAATTACGGTACCTGGTGCAATAACATCGCCATCTTTGTATTTCTGTTTCATCGATAACGAATCTTTTCCGGTTGGGATGTTGATTTCTAAATCGATGGCAAAATCAGAACATGCTTTAACAGCTGCATATAAACGGGCATCTTCACCCTCGTTTTTACAGGCCCACATCCAGTTGGCAGAAAGTGAAACACTTTTTAAACCATCTTTTAAAGGTGCCCAAACAATGTTCGAAAGTGATTCGGCAATGGCATTACGGCTACCTGCTGCCGGATCGATCAAAGCCGAAAGCGGCGCATGGCCAACCGAAGTGGCAATACCTTCTTTTCCCTGAAAATCTAAAGCCATTACACCACAGTTGTTTAACGGTAACTGTAACGGGCCCGCACATTGTTGTTTAGCCACACGGCCACCCACACAACGGTCTACTTTATTGGTTAACCAATCTTTAGCGGCAACGGCTTCTAATTGAAGCACCTGCTCTAAATAGGTATTTAATTCGTTATTATTATAGGTTACCGCCTCGTAATTGCGATTGATGGTTTTATCGTCCATTACGATTTTTGGAGAACTGCCAAACATAGCAGCCAATTCTAAATCCATCGGTTTTAAACCAGTTGTTGCCGATTTAAAGGTAAAACGGTGATCGCCGGTTACTTTACCCACGGTGTACATTGGCGAACGTTCGCGATCGGCAATTTTTTGAAGGGTTTCGATGCTGTCGTTACCGATTACCAATCCCATCCGCTCCTGCGATTCGTTACCGATAATTTCTTTGGCCGAAAGGGTAGGGTCGCCAACAGGCAATTTATCAAGGTCGATTAAACCACCGGTTTCTTCAACCAGTTCTGATAAACAGTTTAAGTGACCGCCCGCGCCATGATCGTGGATCGAGATAATCGAATTGTGATCACTCTCTACCATACCACGTACCGCGTTTGCTGCACGTTTCTGCATTTCAGGGTTCGAACGCTGTATCGCATTTAATTCGATGCCACTACCATGCTGACCGGTATCTGCAGATGAAACTGCTGCACCGCCCATTCCGATCCTATAATTTTCGCCACCTAAAATAACGATGTTATCGCCTTCCTGTGGTTTAAGTTTTTGTGCCTGGCTGGCTTTACCGTAACCGATACCACCTGCAAGCATAATTACCTTATCGAAACCTAATTTTCTATCTTCTTCTTCGTGTTCGAAAGTTAAAACCGAACCTGTAATCAATGGTTGGCCAAATTTATTCCCAAAATCGGTAGCACCATTTGATGCTTTGATCAGGATATCCATTGGGGTTTGGTACAACCATTCTCTTTCTTCAACACCTTTTTCCCATGGGCGGTCATCCGCTAAACGCGAAAGGGCTGTCATGTAAACAGCTGTTCCTGCCAAAGGCAATGAGCCCTGTCCACCGGCCAAACGGTCTCTGATTTCACCTCCCGAACCTGTAGCTGCACCATTAAAAGGCTCAACAGTGGTTGGGAAATTATGGGTTTCTGCTTTTAGCGAGATTACCGATTCGAAATCGCTCGTGGTATAAAAATCAGGCTCATCGGCACGTTTAGGTGCAAATTGCTGTACTTTAGGGCCTTTAATAAAAGCTACGTTATCTTTATAGGCTGAAACAATATCGTTAGGGTTTTCTTCAGAGGTTTTACGGATCAGCTTAAATAAAGAAGTAGGCTGTTCAACACCATCAATTACAAATTTACCATTGAAAATTTTGTGACGGCAGTGTTCCGAATTTACCTGCGAGAAACCAAAAACTTCCGAATCGGTTAATGGTCTTTCCAGTTTCTGGGCCAGTGAGTTTAAATAATCAACCTCTTCATCACTTAAAGAAAGTCCTTCCTGTTTGTTATAAGCTGCAATATCAGTGATTTCTAAAATCGGTTCTGGTTTGATGTTGATGGTATAAACCTCCTGATCCAATTTGTTGTATTTCTGAGAAAGCATCGGGTCGAAATCGGTAAAACTTTCGTTTACCTGTTTAAATTCTTCAATCCTGATGATTCCCTGCATATCCATGTTCTGGGTAATCTCTACTGCATTGGTGCTCCAGGGCGTAATCATTGCTGCTCTTGGTCCAACGAAAAAGCCGATTAGAGCTGTTTCATGCGAGATTTTGGCGCCGCCAAATAACCATTCGAGTTTAGTAATATCAGTGGTAGAAAGCGCTTTGTCTGTTTGTAGAACAAAAATCGCCTGCGATTGCCCTTCGACAGGCTCAGGATGACAATGGAAGAAATGAATCATGCTTTTTTTTTGAAGTTGCAAAAATAGCGTTAAAAATTTAAAAAGCTTATTGTAACGTGCAATATAATTGCGCTTTTATTACTTTTGACGTTAATGTAACCTTCAGATCGTCATTTCGAGCGGAGTGCAACGCAGTCGAGAAATCTATCTAGGCAGATCTCTCCACTCCGCGATGCTTCGGTCGAGATGACGACCTTATTTATGTAGTCTGTTCGTTGTAACAGACTGCAGTACAAAATCTATAAAAATTAAATCTATGTTCAATAAAATCCACCACATTGCCATTATCTGTTCTGATTACGGGAAATCGAAAGATTTTTATGTAAATAAACTGGGTTTTACGGTTTTGGCCGAGGTTTACCGGGCGGAAAGAAAATCGTATAAACTGGATCTGGCAGTGAATGGCGTGTATCAGATCGAGCTTTTTTCTTTCGAAAATCCACCCGCAAGGCCCTCACGACCAGAAGCACAGGGTTTGCGCCATCTGGCCTTTGAGGTCACGGATATCGAAAAAGAAATCGCGAGATTGAACGGGCAGGGAATTGTAACCGAACCGATCCGTGTTGATGAATTTACCGATAAAAGGTTTACTTTTTTTGCCGATCCGGATGGCTTACCTTTAGAACTGTACGAGATTTAGGATGGGCATTTTTAAATTTAAACAGTTCGATGTAGATCAAACAGGCTGCGCCATGAAAATCAATACCGATGGTGTATTGCTTGGTGCAACAGCTTCGCATCCTTCGCCAAAAAGGATGTTGGATATTGGAACAGGGACGGGTGTAATTGCTTTGATGTTGGCGCAACGTTTTCCTGATGCATTTATACATGCGGTAGAAATAGACCAACAGGCTGCCGAAACTGCTGCAAGGAATTTTCAATTATCAGTTTTTAGCGCGCGTTTGCGGGTTATGCATACAGCAATAGAACAATATAACCATAATGAGCAATATGATTTGATCGTATCCAACCCACCTTTTTTTGTGAACGATTTAAAAAACGAAGAAATCAGAAAGGGCATCGCCAGGCATGCTGATGAAGATTTTTTTAGCGCGCTGGTCGAAAAATCAAACACACTTTTAGCCAGTGAAGGGCAGATCTGGCTGATTCTCCCAATCAAACAGGCAGATGAGGTAATTGATATCGCATTCCTTTACAATTTATCGCTTTCAGAACGGATAAATATTCATTCCGATAAAAATAAGCCTACATTTAGACAGGTGATCTGTTTGAAAAAAGGGGAAGTACTTTTAAAAGAAAGCGATTTTAATATTTACGAATCGTTAAAGGAGCACACGCAGGAGTATAAGACATTACTCAAAGATTTTTTTCTGGCTTATTAAGGAAATAGTTAAAACTTATGTCTTTTCTGATATAATCTCATTATCATTTGTAATTTAGGGTAAAAATCATCTCGCCTAAATTAAAATGAAACGTATTCTAAATGTGTTTTTGCTATGCCTCATAGCAATATCTTCTCTTGCCCAATCAAAAAAACAAAAAACAAGTGATCCTTTAGCCGGGATCGATACCTTATTAAACAGGGTGTTAAAAGATCAGCAGGTGGCCGGTTTCGCGGTTGCGGTTGTGAAGGGTGATCAGGTAATTTATAGCAAGGGTTTCGGTTACCGCGATGTGGAGAATAAGAAACCGGTTACGCCGAATACACTTTTTGCCATAGGCTCGAGCACTAAGGCTTTTACCTCTTCTCTTATCGGTTTACTGCAAAAAGAAGGAAAACTATCGTATGATGGTATTGCAACTTCTTATCTGCCACAATTGAAGTTTTATAACGATAATATGAACAACCAGATTACGGTGCGCGATATGATGTGCCACCGTACAGGTTTATCGCGTTACGATTTATCGTGGTTCGTATTTAATACCTCCAATCGCGATAGCATTATACAGCGAGTGCGTTATATGGAACCAACCGCTGGTATACGCGAAAAGTGGCAGTACAATAATTTTATGTTTCTGGCCCAGGGTATGATTGTTGAAAAACTGACCGGCAAAACCTGGGAGCAGAACATTAAGGAAAAGTTTTTTGAGCCTTTAGAGATGAGCCGTTCCAATACCAATATTTTTGAGTTCGAAAAGGATAGCGAAGCATCTTTACCATACACTGTAAACAGTAAAGGCGCGATCGAAAAGGTTGATTATTTCAATATTGATGGTATGGGGCCGGCCGGAAGTATCAATAGCAGTGTGAATGATATGACGCACTGGTTAAAAGTTTGGATCAGTGGTGGGTTGTATAAAGGCAAAGAGATTTTGCCATCATCGTATATTGCAGAAGCAGCCAGTTCACAGATGGTGAGGGCTGGAGGCTTACCAGCTGAAGACAGTGATATTTATCTGTCTACTTATGGTTTTGGCTGGATGATTAACTCTTACCGTGGTCATTATATGGTAGAACATGGAGGTAATATCAATGGTTTTTCGGCCAGTGTATCCTTTTTTCCTACCGATAAATTAGGTATAGTGGTGTTAACCAATCAGAATACCTCGAGTGTTCCTGGAATTGTTTACAGCAGTATTGCCGACAGGATGCTGGAACTGAAACATATCGACTGGAACGGCAGGGCCAATAAAGAAAAAGCTGCCGCAAAGGAAAGGGAAAAGGCTGTGAAAAATACCGCTCAGAATGAACGTGTTTTAAATACCAAACCCTCGCATCCTTTAAAAGATTACGATGGATTGTTTGAGAATCCTGCTTATGGCGTAATTAATGTGTCGTTCAAAAACGATTCGCTTTTTGCAACAATGGGAAAAGAGAAACTTTTGTTCAGACATTATCATTATGATGTGTTTAGTATCAGCGGAATAGATAAAAACGGTAAAATTGACACCGCGGTAAGCGACCTGCGTTTTAATTTCATCACTGGGCAGGACGGTAAAATTGAAAGCATCAGTATCCCATTAGAACGCGGAATGAAACCGGCTATTTTTACCTTTAAGCCCAGAACAGTTGACTTAAATACGGCAATATTGGAAAGTTATACCGGTAGTTATGGCGAAAAGGGGATGAGTAAGGTATATTTAAAAGGTAAAATTTTGTTTGTTTCGGTGCCAGGCCAGCCTGAGTACGAAACCGTTTCGGTAGGGAACGATACTTTTACTTTTAAAAATTTAAAGGGCTTTAGTTTAAAATTTGAGAAGAAGGAAGGAGTAGCTAAAGCGGTATCTGTTTCTTTTATACAACCTAACGGAACGTTTAAGCAGGTAAGACAAAATTAGGTGTGAAGCTTTACTATAATGATTGTGCCAATGCTAATATCCTACAAATAAAAATGGATATTTTCTTCAGCTTTTGTTTATTTCTTAAACCGGAAAAAGCATTTTTTATAGAAGAATTAGGGGATCAAAAAATAATTTATCGAGATGTTAAATGCTAAAAACATGATTGGTATTACCTTTACCGGATGAAAAAAATAGGACTAATTTCTGATACCCATGGTTTTTTGGATGAAGCCGTTTTCAAACATTTTGAGGCAGTGGATGAAATCTGGCATGCAGGAGATTTTGGTCCAGATGTGGCCGAACCCCTGGCAGCATTTAAACCTTTGCGCGGTGTGTTCGGAAATATTGATGATGGCGCAATCAGGTCGGCCTTTCCTGAACAAAATCGATTTAGCTGCGAAAAGGTTGATGTGTGGATGACCCATATCGGTGGATATCCGGGAAAATATTCATCTTATGTAAAGCCTGAAATATACACTAACCCCCCGAAATTATTTATCACCGGGCACTCCCATATTTTGAAAGTGATGTTTGATGAAAAAATAAAATGTTTGCATATAAACCCCGGTGCTGCGGGAAAACATGGCTGGCACAAGGTGCGTACACTAATCAGATTTTGCATTACTGACGAAAATATTCATACCTTAGAGGTTATAGAATTATCGGGTAGATAATGTAAAATATACACTAAGTATGGTTTGTGGCGTTAAAACACTAGGACAATTTATTATAGAAAAACAAGCAGATTTCCCTTACGCAAAGGGTGAACTTTCGAGGCTTTTAAGAGACATTGGCATTGCTGCAAAAATTGTAAACCGCGAAATCAATAAAGCGGGTTTGGTTGATATTCTTGGGGATGTAGGTACGACCAATATCCAGGGCGAAGAACAGAAAAAACTGGATGTTTACGCCGATGAGCAGTTTATTGCTGCGCTAACCAGTGGAGGCGAGTGTTGTATTGTGGCCACAGAAGAAGAGGATGAAATTATCCATATCGAATCGCCGGTTTCGCAGAATGCCAAATATATTGTATGTATCGATCCTTTGGATGGCTCATCAAATACGGATGTAAATGTTGCCGTGGGTACCATTTTTTCTATTTACCGCCGTAAATCGGTTGATGGAAAGGCCAGTTTGGATGATGTGCTACAAAAAGGAACAGAGCAGGTAGCTGCGGGTTATATTATTTATGGATCTTCAACCATGTTGGTTTATACCACGGGTAAAGGGGTTAACGGTTTTACGCTCGATCCATCTATCGGAGAGTTCTGTCTTTCACATCCACAGATGAAAATACCTGAAATGGGTTATATGTATTCGGTAAACGAGGGCAATTATGTGCATTTTCCTGATGGTGTTAAAAAATATATCAAATACTGCCAGGTAGAAGATGAGGCGACCAAACGCCCGTATACTTCGCGTTACATCGGTTCGATGGTGGGCGATATCCACCGTAATTTAATTAAGGGTGGGATTTATATTTACCCAACCACTTCGCGCTCGCCAAATGGAAAATTAAGATTATTGTACGAATGTAACCCAATGGCTTTTATAATAGAGCAGGCAGGGGGCAAGGCCAGTACGGGTTTTGAACGTATACTCGATATTCAGCCATCCGAACTGCATCAAAGGGTTCCGGTTTTTATCGGCTCCAAAAAAATGGTCGAAAAGGCCGAAGAAATGATGTTGCTTTATACTGCAAAATCGATCTCGGTTGATGCCAGGACAGAAGCTAAACTGGAAGACTTAAACGTAATAGGAGGGATAGATTAAAGCTGTGCTTTACTTCTTTCTACCTCAAAAAAGGTATCTATCGCTAAATTTTGCTTGTCTTGCGAGGCAAAAACAGCTAAACGGTCGCAACGCTCATTCTCAGGATGATCGTTGTGGCCTTTAATCCATATAAATTTTACTTTGTGCAGTTTGTATAATTCTAGGAAACGCAGCCAAAGGTCTTTATTCTTTTTATCTTTAAAGCCTTTGCTTACCCAGCCGAAAACCCATTTTTTCTCAACGGCATCAACCACGTATTTAGAATCCGAATAAACGGTTACCTGCTGGTTTAAGCTTTTTAATGCCTCCAATCCTTTTATTACAGCAAGGAGTTCCATGCGGTTATTGGTGGTCATCCTAAAGCCACCGCTCAGTTCCTTATAGTGCTGTCCGGCCCTTAAAATAGTTCCCCAACCACCTGGTCCGGGGTTTCCGCTAGCTGCTCCGTCTGTATAAATTTCGATCATAAACACTGTAAAGTTATGTTTTTAGGTTTAAAATCGCCTATTTTATCTGTTGCTGAAATTTTTTTTCAATTTCAAATAATTGAATGTTAAGGAATTAAAAATTTGTTGTAAAAACATTGAAAAAAATATTTGCAAGGAATGTTAAAAGTCGTACTTTTGTGACATCAAAAAACACGGTGGCTGTAGCTCAGTTGGTTAGAGTATTGGTTTGTGGTGCCGAGGGTCGTGGGTTCGAGCCCCATCAGCCACCCTTCACAGGGTAAAGGATTTTTAAAGATCTTTTGCCCTTTTTTTTTGCCTTCTAATTCCTTGTTTATCAGGTAAATACGATTAAACGTTTCCGTCATTTCAGCGGTTCGATGTTGTAGATCCTGGAAATTAAATTTTTCCTTGAACATCGAACCAATCAGCCTTCTTTGGTCCTCTATGGCCGATTTGGTGAAAATTGTGTATAGATCGCAAAGTGCTGTAATTGCATCATTTAAGATAGGTAGGAGTTGTGCTTTGCTGTATTTTTTTCGTCCAAATTCCTGCAATTGAGCTTCTAATCTGACAATATTTTCTTCGCATTCTGTTTTGATTGATTTGTAATCGTTGGGTTCCAAGTCCCCAAACAACAATAGTTCCCTTGCTCTGGATAATTTATTGTTGGCCTCCGTAAGCTGTTTGACCGATTGAGCCTTATATTCCTTGTTATAATCAGAGTCATTAGAAAATTCGTCTAATATGACCAGTTTGAACAGCTCTGATGTTTTTGGATTGAGGCTAAAGTCTTTGAGAAAGGAGAGGAATTCTTTGTTTACAGGTTCTGCCTTGAGTCTGCATCCACAAATGGAAGAGCAGTGATAATAGTAGTAGTAAGCGTTACGGCCTTTTGATGCGCTGCCACAAAGCGTCCGGCTGCATCTGGAGCAGGTTAGGAAACCCTTTAGTGGAACTTTTTCATCTGCGAGTATTTTGGTTTTTACGCTGGGCTTTTTGCCAGAAAGGATGTCCTGGACCTTGTAGAACAAAGCGGTTGAGATAATCGGCTCATGTTGGCCCTGAACGGTCTGTGCCTCTTCATCTTTGTAACTAGGAACTTGTATGATCCCACTATACATGGGGTTACGGATCTGGCACAAGAAGTTGTTTTTACTGCAGTTCAATCCCATTTCGACCACTCTCTTAAATACCTGTTGGATGGCATATTTTCCTTTGGATAATTCTTTGAAAGCCCAAGCCATTAGTGCAGCTTGTTCTCCGTCCAATGCGAGGTATTTTTTTCCGTTCTCTGCGGTGCGGTTGATGTAGCCTACAGGAGCAAGTCCTGTCCATCGACCTTCTTTGCGTGCTCTTCGCAAGCCGTAAAAGGTGTTGAGGCCTCTCCGGTCATTTTCGATTTCTGGTGCGGTGAGGTAGATGGCCAGCATCATTTTATTTTCCGGAACCTCCATATCCAAGGGCTGCTCAATAGCCTGTGGCTCTACACCGAGGGATTTTAGCGTACGGATCATATTATAGGCATCGGGTGCATTACGGCTAAAACGGTCCCATTTGGTGAAGAGAACCAAATTGGTTTGGCCGCGCTGCTTGCGCAAAGTCAATAAAAACTTCCTCCATGCTGGGCGTTCAAAGGTTTTAGCTGAATGGTCTTCAAAGATCACCTTGCGTACCATTAGTCCTTTATCCTGACAATATTTTTCCAGGCGTTCTGCCTGATCTCGTTGGGAATAACCCTTATCTGCCTGTTCATCGGTACTTACCCTGATGTATAAATCTGCGGTTTTCATTTCTTAAAGTTTTGGTTGACAATCAATTTAGCCAATTGGTACATGAGTTCCAACACTTTGGCCGTATCATCTTTTTCTATATTTATACCACTATCTGATAAGATTTTCTGTGCCTGACCCGTACTTACCTTGCGTGTTGGGTTGAGTTGTTGTGCAGGTGGTATGGCTCCGTGGTTGACGCTTATCCTAACTTTGCTACCTGGTCTTTTCCTTATTTGTCTTTTCATGTTGATAGGCATATGAAGGCAATTATGGGCGATATTTTTCTGAATACGTCCAATATTGGATAAGGCTAGTCAGGACTGGAGATGTAACTTTAAGTTTATTATATTGCGACAAAATTTGCTTCTATGTTAGAAAAAAGCTTGGCGAACTTATGTGGTGCTATAAATGGATTTGAAGCTGTTGGAATGTTGGAAGGCACAGAGAATGTGCGCACGGCAATGCACGCCATTTTGGAGCATGCGGTGAAGTCAGCCAGGATTAAAGATGAATTTGAATATCTCTGGAGTCCGGGAGTGCAGACAATAATGGTAGTTGCGGAATCAAGGAAAACGGGCGCGGGATATGAATTTTATTATGACCACTGGTACAATACATTGCATTTCAAAAGCTTCATACAGCATCCTTATCATTTGAAAAACCTTCAGGATGTTTTTCTGGTTGATTTTTTTAAAGTATTTGCAGATTACGGATTTCAATACCAACAGAATGCTTTTTCCCCTACGCTGGAGAAACGTTTCCCGGACCTTCACCGGAAAACCAAGAGTAATTTTTTTCAGCTGATGCGAAATTATTTTTTGTTCGTAACCGAAGAAGATTTTAATATCAAGAATTTCGACCTTGGTTATTTTGAAGCATCCTGGACCTTTGAGAAAGATGTTGAAACTATCTTTGACGAGTTGGCGCTGGCATTGAAATGGTTTTATAAGTTTAATTATCAGCTGTGGAAATTTGAGGACCTGGTTAAAAAACGATCTTTGTAGATATCTTATTTAAATTATTTCATTGACTTTAAATATTTCTTCAGATAGGTGTTTTCGATTTCCTGTTTGGGAACTTTTTCTTTTATTGGTTTAACTTTTCTTTCATGAAGATGCTTTTCACAAAGGCCGTGGATTCTTTAATTTCATTTGTGGTGATTTCCAAACGCCTAAGCATTTCAATGACTTTTATATCTTTTACTTGACAATTTAGGAAAGCTAACCTGATCCCGGTTTCCTTTAATTCGGTTTTAAATCTGATCAGCTCTTCCCAGGGAAGATCCAAATTGAAGTTGGTTCTTTTTCCGGGGCCCATCACACTTAGCTTTTTCTCGATTGAGTTTACTTTATCTATCAACAGATCCATTTTGGCTGTTAAGTCTTCAAATGCTTTTTTCATGACAGGGTATTTGGTTGTATAAAACTATAAGAAAAGCTTCAAATAGTATTTTAAGGCAAATTGTGTTTCTTATTCAATTCCGTACAATTTAAGGTTCAGTTCTGGCACGCAAAGGATTTTCCGGCATAAACGCTCCTGTGGCCTTTGCCCGCTGACCCATTTATTCCGTTCCTCCTTTTGCTTTGGCAGAAGCTGAACCTTGCTAGGCACCATAATTAAATTAGAAAAATTATGGAAAATGTAAGTTTTAAAGTAGCGGAGATTAAGATCAGTTACCATCCGGCGTTTAAGTTGGCAGAGTTGCCACAGGTTACATCTGCAAAGGAAGCTTATGAGGTTTTGATGGATCGCTGGGATGATGGTAGGTTGGAACTTTTGGAAGAATTTAAGGTGATTTTGCTTAACAGAAGGGCTAGGGTGTTGGGAGTAGTAAATATTTCTCAAGGCGGTTTATCCGGAACGGTTGCGGATCCGAAGGTAATTTTCGCGGTGGCACTCAAGGCTTGTGCAAGTGGGATGGTATTGGCACATAACCATCCAAGTGCGGAATTATCGCCGAGCGATGCGGATCTTGCATTGACCAAGAAGTTGAAGTTGGGTGGGGATATCTTAGGGATTGAGGTGCATGATCATTTGATTGTTTCGCGGTATGGGTTTTACAGCTTTGCGGATGAGGGGATTATGTAAGGAAAAGACAGATCAGGCATAAAAAAAATAAAGTTGTAAATAAGCTAGCGCTAGGAGATTTAGGCAAACCTATCTAGCTTCATTATTATCAACGATTGCCTGCTGGAGTCCATCAACTGCTCTCAATTCTTCTAGTTCTTGATAAAGGATGTTTATGCGGGTCCAGATGAGTTTTGTTTTGACTTTATCCAATAACCAGTCTACAACTATAAAAAATAGAAAGGCTGTCAGCAATTTCGCCCAGAATTCTCCCATAAAAGCAAATCTGCCTTCAAGGTAAGTTCCCAGATAATAAGAAGTGAAGAATGAAAGACTAAAAACAAATCCTGATGAGACTGTTTTTAAGGTTTTCCCTTTTATCAAAAAGATTAGCGCTTTTCTTGCATGGTCAGACTGATTTTGAAGTACAGTCCATTCTGTATGCAGCCTATCAAAATTTTCCATACTTTCCCTGGACCATTTGCTAACATCAAATTCAATTTTATCGAATTCAACAAGTGGGTCATTCGCTGTTGCAAGAATTTCAAAATATCTCGGGCTGTTGAAATTTTTAACCGCTTCTTTAAGAATTTTTGATGATTTAGCAGCGGCTGTTATGCCCTCATCAAAATAATCTAATGTTTTCGAAAAATCTTTCTTAGATGCATTGATGTTGCTCTTGTAGACCTTCTTTCTGGAATTGTAAGTTTTGGTAATCGCGTGGAAATTAGCTTCAAGGTAATCATACACATATTCTGGAGACAATCGTTTGTCTCCAATTTCTTTTTTCAGATCCAATCCTTCAAAGCTGTTGGTTTGCATATTTGTTTATTTAGATCCATTAAAGTTACTTCAATTTCAATGAATGTAAATACACTTCAGTATTCTTTTATGAGATAGGTCGTGAGCGAAGACCACAATCATTTGGATTTAGCGATCACCTCGGGTACTACCCAATCTTTCCAATATTGGATATGCGCGATTTTTTCTAAGCCAATTTTGGATATCAAATTCAAAACAACATGGAAACAACCGTAATGGAGTTAACTCCTGAATTGGAAATAACACTCGAACCTAAAAATTATCCTTATGGCATAGGAGACGTGCCGCTTGGTACTTATGCCGCAAAACTTGACTTTATGTTATGGTCAAAAAGTGGCCTCACGATCAACTGTTTTTTCAGCCTACCAGATTCTCATCAGAAAATCAGCCTGTCGGTTTACCGGAAAGCTGTCAATCAGGGCAGGTATCTGGCTGGTGAGACAGAGGTGCGTTATTTGCCTTTTGGAACTTTACTCGAGCTAACAGTCGAAATCAATGAACTTGGAAAGCCGGTACTCACTGATATGGTCATTAAAAAACACTAACGTAAAACCAGCTTATATCGGTGTAAGAGC
>NZ_DJDT01000297.1 GCF_002432345.1 Pedobacter sp. UBA5917 | reverse complement strand
GCTTTAATGGCTGGCCTGCCAGGTGCAAGAGTATCGAGATAGGCAATAATTTCTTCAAAATTGAATGGAAACCGGATCTGGTCCCAATCTACCAGGCTAAGAAAGGCATTTGCAGTTTCGTAACTCTCGCCCATGTAAGGTACCATAGAAGCTTCGCCATAACCTACCACTCCTTCGTATTCGATCTTTAGAAGCATTAAAGGGGTGCTGGTGCGGGTAAATTTCGAAATCGAAAAAGGATGTTTTAATTCTAATTCAAATTGCTTGCAACTAATCTTCATTATCAAACGTCTTCTAAATAAATAAGGTAATTAACGTTGTACAAATTATCTTTGTTATTAACGCAAACTATCCTGCCATGAAAAACATTTCAAGATTACGGTATTTTATTTATTTATCCTTAATAATTATTGGAGGATGTACCACAGGGAAAAATGCCCTGCAAAAAGGGGATTACGATTTATCGGTCGAAAAAGCGGTAAGCAGGTTACAGAACTCACCGAAAAACAGCGAAGCGACAGAAGTTTTAAAAACAGCTTATGATCTGGCTTTAAAAGATCACCTGCGGAAAATAGACGAAGCCAAAATGAGCAACGATTTATTCAGGTGGGAATCGGTGATGTACGATTATCAGAAGATCAATCAACTGGCAGATAATATCAACAGCTGTCCGGCATGTTTGGGCATTGTTCCAAACCCTACCAAATATATCAGCGAGCTTGCCGAAAGTAGATACAATGCCGCTGCTGCAAGGTACGGTTCCGGCCTGGGGTATTTGAGGGAGAATAACCGGTTAGCAGCTAAAAAAGCCTATTATGAATTTGAGAAGGTACTCAACCTTCAACCTGATTATAAAGATACAAAAGCCAAGATGGACGATGCCTATTGGGCAGCGGTAACACGTGTAGTGGTACAGCCCATCATTGTAAACAGCGGTATGTATAAATTGAGTGCTGATTATTTTCAACAGCAGATTGACCAGTATATTGCAAAGTACTCGCGGAATAAGTTCGTAATTTTTTATGGGGAGGAACAGGCAACAAATCAGAAAATTGTGCCCGACCAGGTACTGAGTTTAAATTTTGATGATTTTGTAGTGGGCCAAACTTACGTTAAAGAAAGGGTTGAAAAACTTAAGCGTGATAGTGTAGTAATCGGCGAAACCCGTGAAAAGAGACCGATTTATGGTACAGTGAAAGCCACCTTGAGTATTTTCGAAAAGAATATTTCCTCATCAGGTTTATTGGATATGAGCATTACCGATTGGAAAAGTAGAAAGCTGGTGCGCCAGCAAAAATTTCCGGGCACTTACATTTGGCGCGATAGCTGGGCCAGCTTTAATGGCGATGACAGGGCACTGAGCAAAGAACAATTGGCCATTACCAGAAGAAAGGAGCAATTGCCACCACCACCAAGTGCACTGTTTTTAGAGTTTACCAAGCCTATTTATAACCAATTGGTTAATGATATCGGGGCTTTTTATAATAGTTATTAAGCGCCTTACACCTCACCCTGTTAGGGTGTGATGGTATGGCAGTGTCTTTCGTTTCCCTCTCCTGCAGGAGAGGGATGCACGGGTAGTGCGTAAAGCAAGCGCGCCAACAGGGTGAGGCGGTTGTAATCCCTGCGTTAAATTAAATCATCAATATAGAGCCCTAAAAATATAATGGCTAATATTGCAGTAATGAATACCGGCTTATATAATCCTTTCCAAAATTTCGATTTTTTATACAAAACCTGCTTTTTAAGTGGCAAAACTTTTAATTCGCCTGTTATACAGGTGCCTTTGCTGCCGAAATGGCTGTTGGAACAGGCAGGTTTAAGTGGCGAAGAGCAGATCCAGTTTTTAGATGAGAGCATCCGTTCGTATAATACCCTGGTTATTCCGGTAAACAATGAGGTAAATGAGCAGTTTTTAAATCCATTGGAGGC
Source organism: Pedobacter sp. UBA5917 (assembly GCF_002432345.1). Lineage (GTDB taxonomy): Bacteria > Bacteroidota > Bacteroidia > Sphingobacteriales > Sphingobacteriaceae > Pedobacter. The sequence continues at coordinate 3,790 of NZ_DJDT01000297.1, read as the reverse complement.
TAAGATAGAAGCAGCCTTTGCACAAGGTTACAACGCCATTTCTGCACTGCCCGAACTGGATCTTTTTAACTGGATCGGCAAGTTTTTATATGGCTTTGTGTATATCGAAATGCATTCGGCCCTGCGCAAAGAAATGACCGCCGATGGTTTAAATATGTCGCAATCGCTGATGATGAAGTTCGCCAACCTCAATTTCATGATGCAGAACCTTTACACCAGTTTAGTGTTCGAAGATTTTTCGCCATGGTCTATCACCGTAGTAAAATTGGAAAATGGAGAAACACCATTTAGTTTCCGCGATGAAATCAATACGCTTACTTTCTCTTTAAAAATGAAAGATTTCGGGATTATTGCCTGTTTGCAGGATAATGGCACCAATAAACGCTATCACCAGGATATAATCAACGAAGTAAAAGGCAAAGCCCTAACAGCCGAGCAGTTTGAAGAATTAAGTGCCCGTTTTTATTATTCGGCCTATCTTTTTAACCGCTTGCCCGAATATACATTTATGCCGGTTGAAGGTACAACCTATATCGAGGCCATGCCTTTACGTGGCAACATGACCAAGCCGCTTTTTGATGTTTGGCAAAATAAAATATATGCACAGGTGCTCGAAAATTTCTGGAAACCCTGGGGTTATGTGGTATTCGAGATTATTAAAAACCCCGATGAACCGATGAGTTTCTTCGAGAAGCCTTATTTGCCTACGGCTGGCTAGTTGAGGTTTTTAACTACGGATGAACAGGGATAAACACAGATTTATTTCTTCGATAACCTAATGCGATCGGATGGCTATAACGCAATCGAAGATAAAACTACCTTCCTCCGGTTAGCATGCTGATAAAATTCTGTAAAATTCCGGGAACGAAAATGATGGTAAAAATCAATCCGGTTAATGCACCAAAAAAGTGGGCATCATGGTTGATGTGGTCTCTTGAATTACGCGAGGCATAAGCGCAATAAATGAGGTATAAAATTCCAAAAACTACTGCCGGAATCCCAATCGGGATAAACATAATATAGATTTTAGACATTGGGTTAAACAAAATATAACTGAATAACACGGCACTGATTGCTCCTGAAGCTCCAAGACTATTATAGTTAAAATGATCTTTATGTTTGATCACTGTTGGCAGATCGCTCAATACCAGACCTAAAAAATAAAGTAATCCAAAACGCCAGCTTCCCATTAAACTTTCGAGTGTAAAAGCAAAGGCATAAAAGGTAAACATATTAAAAAACAGGTGCATCCAATCTGCGTGCACAAGTCCGCTGGTAATTAAGGTATATACATTCTGTCCTTTGGAAACACTAAATGGGTGCAGCATAAATTTTCCATAAACCGAACGGTCGTAGAAGGCGTAAAGGCTGGTAATAATCGTAAAAACGAATATTAAGGATGCAACTGGTGCAATATTGAAGTATTCCATCGGGCTTATTTTAAATCAAGTTTTACATCTGTAATCAAACGTGCAACCGGATATCTGTTGTGTGTTTTTTCGTAATAATCAGAATTTTTATACACAAAATCAAGTTGTGCGGCACCATTCTTTGCAAATTCGGGGTCGGCTGATTTTTTGGCCTCGAGTTTACGTTTTAAATCAGGGTTGTTTTTAAGCAGTTCGGTAGCCGTATCTTCAAAAACATAGGCCGAATAATGTTCTTTCATATCCAGGATAGAATCGAAAAAATTCCAGTTGAAATACGAATCGGTAGCCTGTGGTTCTAAGGTTTCTACTATATAACGGTTAACCGACTGGTTTACATAAACCACATAATCGCCCGCATAATACTGCAGGTTCTGCTGTATGGTGTTTAGTTTTACGGCCGAATGCAGGTAATGCCCTTCGTAAGGCCTGGTACCCGTTTTAAAATCGCCTATATAATAATTTTCTACAGCAATTTTCTGATCGGTTTTTAACTCCCTTAGTTTAACATTGTTCAATTTAAGCAGGGCAATTACACGGTCCCAGGCTTTTGGAATGATATAGGCAACAGGCTTTTGCACAGAAACCGCCGGTTCAAATTTATTCCATTCTTTAATGGTTTTGGTATAAGGTTTTGTGCGGTCGTAACATAAACGGTCGGTACCACTTACGGTACTTGGTTTTTGTGCGGCTTCGAAACCTTTAAAGGTTAAATCGTTTACTTCGCTTTTATTCAATTTCCACTCTAATGGAAACTCTTTTTGCGAGGCAACGGCTTCATCCGCTTTGCGTTTATTCTCCCCGATAATTTTTGCATCACGTTCTACAATACGGATATAATTTTCGAGAAGTTTATAAGTGGCATCCACACGCTGATCGTACGATTTTAGCATGTGTGTTTCGGGCATAAAACCAATGGTATTATGTAGCGTGGTATAACCTGTAGAGTAACGTGGCGATTCGATAAAACCCGTAATGCCGGTTTCAGGTGTTTCGCCGATCGAGTTTACGTAAGGAATCATCGGATAACCCAGTTTTTCCATACCCGCATACAGATCAGGTACAAGGGTTTGGGTTAAATAACCCGATAATATAGCATTTAACTTATCTTTTTGTGTTGGAATAAGCGTCATCACATATTGATAATCGGCGCCGTTACTGGTGTGGGTATCTACAAATATTTCGGGCTGCCAGGTATTAAAAATCAATTGAAAGGCTGCTGAGTTTTTCGAATCAGTTTTAATAAAATCGCGGTTCAGATCAAGGTTTTTGCTGTTCCCTCTAAAACCATAAGCAACTGGCCCGTTCTGGTTGGCCCTTGAAGTACCCGTTCGGTTAAAACTTCCGTCGATGTTATAAAGCGGAATAATACAGATTACTACATCCTTGGGTAATTTACCTGTCTTTAAAAGGTCGCGGGCAAGCATCATTGATGCATCTACCCCTTCAGGCTCCCCCGGATGGATACCATTGTTGATCAATAAGATTCTTTTATTGTTTTTCCTGATCAGCGCCGGATCGAATACGTGATCACGCGATAAAACCAACAAGTGTAATGGTTTTCCAAAATCTGTATTTCCGTAGGTTAGTAATTTGGCCTCGGGATAAGTTTTTGCAAGATTCTCGTAATAAGATATTGCAGCACTGTAAGTTGTGGTTTCTGTTTTACCACTTAATTCGAAAGGCGTTTTTTGTGCGGCAGCTTTTAGCCTTATTGATAGCAAACAAAGCACAAAGAATTTTCTCATGCGTTAAAGCTAAGAAATGAAACGTTGTTATTAAAGTGTTTTGTGATGAGATTTAATCGTTCCGAACATGTATTTAAAGCCAATGGTGTAGGTATTGTAAACATCGGGCGAGTAGTTTTTAAATTTGGTACTCGAGTCGTTATAACCGTCCAAACCTTCGCCAAAAGTAAAGTTCGATTGTGCATTGATGTTGATGATATATCTCATGTAGCCATAACCATCGTAAATGAAGTAATTGAAGCCGAAATTTAACGGCACCAATAGGTTCAGACTTTTATCTTTGCCCGGAAAAGGACCATAACCCGGGTCGTAGGCTGCCCAGCTTGGTTTATACCTTACAATATCGGTTATTTTATTGTTAATGGCGCCAACACCCACTCCGGCATATAAGCCCCGCAGATTGTATAAAAACTCACTTTTATCGTAATTAACCAATTCGCCAAGCATCAGTTTAGCATTAACAGAAATAGCTGTATATTTATTTATAAACTGGCGGTTATGCGGATCGGTTGCAATGTCGCCCCCCTGCACCATTCCATATTGGGCTTCTAAACCAAATGTTACAAATGGGGTAATATTGTAGTCGAATGTACCATAAGCAGTGTAGCCATAACT
>NZ_DJDT01000124.1 GCF_002432345.1 Pedobacter sp. UBA5917 | reverse complement strand
CGCGGTAACCGGAATTTAATGGGATAAAGTCCTTGCATGAGCATAATTTTTAATAGTTTGGTTAGATTGGTTGTTATTTTATTTAATTTTTAAGCACTATCAGGCCACCCGGCCATAATGCTTACATTACAGCCGGTATTTTGTAGCATACCGTTAAATAAGTTAGTTTTTTGTAAAAGCTGCTAAAGGGCCACAGTAGCAGGCAGGTATTTCGCTATAAGATCTTCGTAATACGGCTTCAGTTCGCTTACAACAGGGGTTTTCGGACTTTTAGAATAAAGATCGTAAGGGTTAAATTTATCTACCCATTTAAACATTTCCTGGTCGTGTGCATTCAGGATATGGTCGTAAGCCTTTTCACGGTGCTGCGAATAAAAAGAATGGTACCTGATCATATAAAGGGCAGGCTCGGGAAGATAATTTTTGGTCAGTTGGTAGAGGTATTCATCGTGGCCCCACGACATGTGTACATTATCCAATCCGCACTGGTGGCTATACACACCATATTTAGTATTGTACCTTTCGTCATAACTATCGGGATTGGCAGCAAAAAACTCGGGAAAAACAATCTTATCAGAGAATTTACAGCCCACAGGGAACGAATCGCCCACTACATTCCATTGCGGTTCGCCGAAAAGGCAAAGTACTTTCCCCAGATCGTGGATAAAACCGGTAAGCACAAACCAATCAGGGTGGCCATCAGCGCGGATGGCCTCTGCCGTTTGCAGTAAATGCTGTAGCTGATCGAGCGAAATATCAGGATCAGAATCATCAACCAAAGTATTCAGGTACTCCATGGCCTGCCACCAGGGCATTTCCTTTTTATCAAACTTTAAAAAGTTCTCCTTTTTGGCCAGCACGTTATCATAAGTTTGATACTTGTGGTTTAAACGGTAAAACTCCCGTACGGAATCAATTTCCGGACTGTCGTAATTTCTAAATTCTTCTTTTGCCTTAGCCGGGGTACCTGGTTCGGGATATCTTTTTAACACATCATCTTCCCAAACATCAAGACTAGAAAGCGGGTTCATTTTTTCATTTTTTGGTGTTTTCATAACGTTATGTTTTTCGTGGGTGTAAAATCGTTTTAAGATTATTGATTACCAGAATACCGTATATAAAGCAGCAAGGATACCGCATATGAGTACCGAACAAACAATAAATGAGGGGCTAACTTTAAACATTCTGCGATCTACCTCAAGTCCCTGCGGATTATTTTTACTTTTAGGATCGAGAATGGTAATCAGGAACATCAAAATCAGGATGATGCAGAATACCCAGCTCATGCGGTGTAAAAAAGGGATCGGATCGATAAGCCTATGGGTTATTTCGGGCAGGAATTTAAACAGCGTAGATAAAGGAATGGTTAACAGTGCAGCGGTAAGTGCGGCAGCCGACGTGGTTCTTTTCCAGAAAAAACCCAAAAGGAATATGGCAAATACCCCCGGCGAAATAAAGCCTACATATTCCTGAATAAACTGGTAAACCTGATCGAAACTCCGCAATGCCGGTGCAATGGCGATGGCAATTAACGAAGCGATGATAATGGACCAACGGCCTACATTTACCAGGTGTTTTTCGGAAGCATTCTGTTTAATGTATTTTTTATAAATATCGAGTGTAAAAATAGTGGCTATACTGTTGCATTTACCTGCAAGTGAGGCCACAATAGCTGCTGTTAGGGCCGCAAAGGCCAAACCTTTCAATCCGGTAGGTAAAAGGTTCATCAAAATAGGATAAGCATGGTCGGGTTTAACATGGCCGGCTGCATCCATCATTTCTTTTTGGAAATAGCCCTGCTGCCAAAGTACGTAGGCACATATCCCCGGGATAACCACGATTACCGGAATCAGTAGTTTTAAAAATGCCGCGAAAATCAGCCCCGAACGTCCGGTTTTTAAATCTGCACCTAAAGCCCTTTGTACAATGTACTGGTTACAGCCCCAGTAGTTAAGGTTGTTGATCCATAAACCACCGGCCAAAACCGCAAGTCCCGGCAACTCGCTGTAAAATTTATCTCCTTTTGAAAAAATCATGTGGAAGTGATCGTCTGCCTGTTGTTTTAGTACAGGAAGCGCTTCCAGTACGGTGCCCATGTTAAACTTATCACTCACCATATTAAGGGCCATGTAGCAGGTTACCAAACCACCAACCACCAACACAAGCACCTGGATTACATCGGTATAGCCGATTACCTTCATCCCGCCAAGGGTAATGATTACCGAAAATACAGCCAGTGCGATTAAACAGATGGTAAAGGATACACCGGTAATCGTTTCTACAGCGAGGGCACCCAGAAAAAATATAGAAGTGAGGTTTACAAATACATAAACCAATAACCAAAACACCGTCATCAATGTACTCACAGTATTGTTGTACCGTTGAGACAGGAACTGGGGCATGGTATAAATTTTGTTTTTAAGGTAAATGGGCAGAAAAAATACCGCTACAATGATGAGTGTTGCAGCTGCCATCCACTCGTAACTGGCAATGGCCAAACCCATGGCAAAACCAGAGCCCGACATACCGATAAAATGCTCGGCCGAGATATTGGAGGCAATAATAGAAGCACCTATGGCCCACCAGGTTAACGAGCCTTCTGCCAAAAAATAATCTTTGGTATTGGTACTTGCCGCTTTTTTACTCGAATATACCCAATAGCCGTAAGTGGCTATGACAATAAAATAAATAAAAAAAACGACATAGTCGGTTAATTCCAGATGATTCATGTTATGTTAGCCTAAATCAACCCGTCCCTTGATGGTGTCGGATTAATTGTTTTATATTTGGTTATAAGAGAAGCGTTAAAAAGAGCGTTTCCCTTTATCAAAACTGTATATAAAATTATTAAATCGGATACCGAACTGAAATTTTATTTACGAATACGTTTTAGTAAAACGCATCATCATCCTAAATTAAACCTTATAAAAAACCTGTATAAATGAGGCAGAATGTTACTGTAAAAACTTTAGCCAAAGAATTAAATATATCGATTGCAACCGTTTCAAAAGCACTAAATGATAGCTATGAGATCAGTATCGATACGAAGCAAAAGGTTTTGGAACTGGCCAAAAAATTAAAATACGAACGCAATCCGGCAGCGAGCAACCTCCGCAGCCAGAAAACAAAAACCATAGCGGTTATCATTCCGCAGATTGCCAATAACTTTTTTTCCCTGGCGATTAACGGCATCGAAGAAATTGCCCGGAAACGCGGTTACCATGTGCTTATTTACCTTACCCATGAGGATAGCGAAACGGAAACAGCCTTTACCGAAAGCCTGCTGAGCGGGCGTGTAGATGGAATATTGATCTCAGTTTCGAGCAGTACCGAAAACCTGGAACATTTTAGGGAACTGGTGAAGAAAATCCCGGTTGTATTTTTCGATCGCAGCATTGAGGATATTGATGCGATTAAAATCACTGCCGATGATTATGAAAGCACCTACGATGCCACGGTACACCTGATTAATAACGGATGCAAAAAAATAGCTTACCTCTACGCGTTAAACTGTTTAATTACGGGTAAAAGAAGGATTGCGGGTTATCGTGACGCATTGAAAGACCACCAACTGGAATCTGGAGAAAACCTGATTGTGAACCATAACAGTGATGAAGACCTGAATTATACGAACATCAAAAACCTGATCATCAACGAAAAACCGGATGGTGTGATCTCGTCAATCGAAGAGCTTGCCCTACCCTGCTATTATGTTTGCAACGAACTGGGTTTAAATATACCTAACGACCTTAAAATCATCAGTTTCTCGAATTTGAGCACAGCCCCGCTGTTGAAGCCTTCGTTAAGTACGATTACGCAACCCGCATTCGAAATCGGCAGGGAAGCAGCAGGCTTTCTGTTTAAAATATTGGATAAAAAACCATTTGATGCTGACGAGATCCCCAAGTTAAAATCGATCTTGATTAAAAGGGATTCGACAGGGCCGCTGTAAAGGGAGTTGTTTCGTTTTTAACCGCAAAGAGCGCGGAGAATGAGGCGCAAAGGGCGCTAAGGCATTTTTCACCACCGAGTTCACGAAGAAATGCACAAAGCACACAGAGTTGGGCGGAGACCGTCATCCTGAATTTATTTCAGAATCTATCGTGCAGTAATAAATCATTTGAAATTTTAATCGCGAAGAGCAAGGAGAATACTTCGCAATGTGCGCCAAGTTGAATGAGCGTCGTCACCCTGAATTTATTTCAGGGTCTATCTTGCAGGGAAGATGCTGAAACAAGTTCAGCATGACGAAACGCTGGAGTAGCAGGGAGCTAAGACCCACTCTAGCGCAAGTCTTTTGCCTTAGCCCGTGCAACGGCCAGACTTGGGCTTACAATAATTTTATTAAAAAGATTGCTTCACTCCACTTCATCGGTCCTACCCTTCAATTCGCAATGACGGAGTTGGAATTGGCTCCCGCGGATTACGTTGATCACCGCAGAATCCTTTCCATCATCCATTTTCCATCTTCCATCTTCCATCTTACATCATCCATTTTACATCCTCCATCTCCCCTCAATTATCCCACCACACCCTCGCCGTAAGCACATCGCCACCGGCAAGCCTTGCCACGGCATCTTTATAATTCTGTGGGTTATTCAGGATTTCTGTTGAAAGGTAAATCATCCTCCTCGGGATGGTGTTGTTGGTTACATTGCCTTTATAATTTACTGGCTCAAGTTTAGGGTAACCACTTCTTTTCCAGTTTAACCATGATTCGATAAAGTTGAAATTGGTTCCGGTAGCCACCCAGTATTGGGTATTGATGGCATTTAATGAATTTTCGGGGCTGGATTCATCGAGCGGATGCTGATTTACAAAAGTGGTGATTTTATTCGCATCAAGCGTTGCCAAAGGATCCATCTGCGCCAACGATTGTATTGCCCCCGTCAATCCGTTGGTATAATGCGCTTTTGCAGTCCCGTCTACATTCCAGCTCCTTACCTTTGCTTCGGCAAGTAAAAATTCGGTTTCGGCATAAGTGAGAATAAAGATAGGACCGCCCAATTTAAGGTAAACTTCGGTGCGCGGTCTCGAATATTTACCCAAGGGGGCAAAATCGCTTCCACTGCCTGTACCACCGGGATAATTTGGCGAACGACTGATATCGGTACTCCCGCCCTGCAGATCGTAGCCGTTTGGCATCCCCAGTTGTACACTCGCATCGGTATTTCCATTGAGGTTCTGATCTGCATTTTTGGCCAATCCATCTTTCGGTATTTCGCCAATAATACCTAAACGCGGGTCGTTGGTATTTTTAAGCTGATCGATCAATGTTTTGCTCCAGCGTACCTCGAGGTAATCGGAATAGGTTCTTAAAGCCAGTGATGTTCCATTCTGACTATTAAAAGAAGAAGCATCGGTTAGCATGATCGCATTATCGTTATTGCCCTGAAAAGTTTTACCGGCCGCTTTCTCCGTCCAAATCCTTGCTTTTGCGGGATCTATTTTGGTTAGTCGCATGGCCACCCTCAACATTAACGAATAGCCAAATTTCCTCCATTTGCTGATGTCGCCTTTGTAGAAAAGATCGGCCGTAGGACCAGGTTTTTCAGCATCCAGTTGCTGGGTGGCTGCATCTAAATCATTCAGCATCTGCGAATAAACATCTTCCTGACGGTCGTAAACCGGATATTTAACACCTTGCATGGCTTTAACCGCCTGCGAATAGGGTACATCGCCATAGGTATCGGTAATGCGCTGCAAAATCAGCACAAACATAATGTCGCCTATGGCAATCAGGTTTTGATATGCTACAGGATCTTTCAACCTCGCCAGGCGCTGCATCTCCCTGATGTAGGAAGCATCGGCATAACCTTCGTCGAAAATGCGCCCCTGATAGTCGGTAAAGCTGCCCACATTGATGTATTTATCGCCATTGTTGTAATAATAATAGCTTGAGGCGAGCAATTGCATCATGGTACTCTGGTACAATAACTGGTAATAACCCACATTGCCATATTTTAACTGCGCCTGGGCGAGCAAACTGTTCGGATCGTAATTGTTCTCGGTCAGTTTTGTCGGGTCTGTATTGATCTCATCCAGCTTTGCCTTCGAGCAGCTGTTCAGCAAAAACAATAAGAATAAAGCCATTACCCCAAAATTCTTCATCGCCATCTTATTTGAATTTAAAGTTAAAATTGATCCCAAATGTACGTGTGGCAGGTAACGAGGCACCTTCGATACCTGCATAACCCAGAGTAGGCGAAAACTGCGATTCGGGATCTACATTTTCGCTGTATTTCAATAAAGTAAACAGGTTTCGGGCTACCAGATCGATCCCTACACTGCTAAAAGGTGTTCTTTTTAAATACCGCGGATTAAAACTATAACCCAATGTGGCCTGCCTCAATTTGATAAAACTTCCATTAAGCACCGATAGAGCCGAAATATTGGTTGCCAGCTCGGGATAATAGGCATAAGCAGGCACGTTGATGGTATTTTTTTGCCCGTTCTCCAAAACGCCATCGGCAACAATGCCGGTTTCCCTACCAACCAGGGTGGCCTTATTTAAACCCTGAACATAACTATAATAAGCGGTTGCCGATAGGATTTTATTGCCGAAACGATAATCGATCAAAAAAGAAAAACTGAACTGTTTATAGCTAAAACTGTTGGTAATACCACCGTATAACGTAGGCATGGTACCGCCCATTGGGATAAAATTGCCCCGTTTGGGTATACCATCCGAACCTATAATTACATTTCCGTTGGCATCGCGCAGGTAATCGTATGCCATAATCTGGGTAATCGGTTTGCCCACCACCAGTGCGGTATTGGCATTTAAAGGGCGATAAGTACCGGTTAAAGTATAATTGCTGTTGCCATCGATAGATAGCAGTGTATTTTTTACTTTGGTAAGGTTCAGGTTAATCTGCCATTTGCTATTTGTAGTGAGTATTGGTGTATAACCCAAAGCCAGTTCAATGCCTGCGTTACGGGTTTCGCCAAGGTTAACATAAGCAGAGGTAAAACCGGTGGTAACCGACTGTTTGGCATTGATAATTTCGTTGTGGGTAAGGCGGTTGAAATAAGTAAAATCGATATCCAAACGGCTGTTAAAAAATTTAAGATCGATACCGGCCTCTATTTCATTCAGGGTAAAAGGCTTTAAATTGTAATTGGGCAGATCGCCCGAAAAACCGCCCACTGGCACACCGTTTACCTGATTATCAACCGTGTAATAAATCTGTGTGGTATAGGGAACAATGGGTTCGCCACTGGTTTTGGCAAAATCGAGCCTTAATTTACCAAAATCGAGACCTTTTAATTTCAACAGGTCTGAAAAAATGAAACTGCCCGATACGCCCGGCACAAATATACCGCGGTTGTTGGCCGGTAAGGTCGAATAGATATCATAACGCCCCGTTACCGAAAAATTAAGCAAATGCCTGTAACTTAAATCAGCGGTGTAATAGGCCGATTCGGTTACGATCCTCGATACGCCCAAGGTTTTGGTACTGGTAATCAGGTTTTCGGGCACATAGAGATAGGGTATTTTAAACTGTGAGCCTATTAACTTTTCAGTTGTCCCCCTCCGTTCGCGGTAATTGGCACCTACCGAAAGTTCGAGATTCAATTTATCGCTAAGATTCTGGGTGGCACTGAATAAAATATCACTGTTAAGTTCAGCTGTATGATTTTGATTGTAAGCATTAAATCCGCCCTGCCTGTTGATCGAAAAAGCCACTCCGGTAGGCAAAACACTAACCACTTCATCCCTGCTCGAATCGTAGCCGATGCGCCCCTGAAGTGCAGCCCAACTGGCCAGCTGATATTTCAGCACACCCGAAGTGATGTAACGGTTCCTTTTGGCATAATCGGCCTGTTTGTTCATCAGGAAGTAAGGATTGGTTTTATATTCATCGGGGTTCCAGCGGCTTTCGAAACCCGTTTCCGGATCAAAACCCGGCGCCAGGATCGATTGATCCAAACTGGTAGCCAGTGCCGAAATCCCGTAATTGGCATTTAACGGACCATCGCTCAGGTAACTTTTGTTCTTGTTGTTTTCGTAAATGTAATTTCCGGTAAGGCTTAACGACAGTTTGTTGCTTAAAGCCACTGTACCATAAAAATTAAAGGTTTTACGGTTTAAAGCACTGTTGATCAGCAACGAACTGTAATCTAAATTGGAAGCCGAAACACGGTAATTGTTCCGGTTATTACCGCCAACCAGCGATAACGTATTGATAAAAGCCGGGGCTGTACGGTAAAAAGTCTGGATGTTGTTTTTAACCAGACTATATGGCCGCATAGAGCCATCAACCTGCGGACTCAATTTGCCATCCATCGTTTCTCCCCAGCTTAGTAAACTGGTAGAAATGGCATTATACTGATCGGTAGGACGTTTATTCTGCGCTCCCTGACCATAGGTATATTGAAAATCGGTTGAATTTACAGGAACATCAAAAGAGAGATTGGTATTGTATTCGAGCTTTGCCCTGGTATTTTCGCCGCCGCTTTTCAGGTTGATCAGGATTACGCCATTGGCCGCCCTGGCACCATATAAGGCCGAAGCAGCTGAACCTTTCAGTATCGTAATGGTCTCGATATCATCCGGGTTGATGTTACTGATGCCATCGCCATAATCGGCACCGCCATATTCGGTGGCACTCCCCCTCACGCTGTTATCAATGGGTACGCCATTTACGATAAACAAGGGCGAAGCCGCTGTCATGCTCGAAACCCCGCGGATGAGTACGCGTGCAGCCGAACCCGGCCCACCGTTTACACCTGTAATGTTAAGCCCTGCTACCCTACCCTGCAAGGCCATGATCATATTACTTTCTCTGGCTTTGGCAATAGAAGATCCTTTAATTGTTGTTAAGGCATAACCTACTTTTTGATTGTCTTTTTCGATGCCCAGGGCTGTAATTACCACCTCTTTTAAAAGATGTACACTATCGGCCGTTAATTTGCCATCAACATTTTTTCGGATAACAATGAGGTTATTGGGCAGTACCGAATAGGTGAAGCCACTGTTGAGCAGCAACTGTTCGATTACTTTTATGGCTTCTTCGTCTTCAACCTTAACCGATACGCGGTGTTTGGGAATTTTGGATTCACTGTAGGCAAAACGGTAAACGGTTTGATGCTGTATGCTTTCGATTACCTGTTCGAAGTTGGCTTCGTTAAAATTTAGACTTACTTTGGTTTGCGCATGTACACATAGCGGAAAAATCAATCCGATTAATAATATGATCCGCTGCGCAAAATTCATGGCTACAAATATACACAGCTTAACTATTTGTGTTAACGGTAGATGTACACATTTTTACCCTTTACCGAATAATTGAAATTTTCGATCAGTTTTAATACGTTTAAAGCTTCGGTAAGGCTTTCTTTCCCGAAATGTGCCGTAAATTCTACCGCTTTCAGGTCGTTTTCCTTAAAGTTTACTTTAACACCGTACCAACGTTCGAAAAGTTTGGCCACTTCATCAAAACGGTTGTTTTTAAAGATCAGTTCGTGGTTTAGCCAGGCGGTTTCGATAACCTTATCTGTTCCGCCGCCGTTAAAAAGTGTCAACTGGCTTACAATCCCCTTACCATTGGATAAAGTAAATTTATCGTTTGGTTTTAGGGTAAAAGTTTGATCCTTATTATTCTTTAGCGAAACAGCTACCTTTCCCCTGATTAGCGTAGTTTCGGTAAAAGCATCGTTTGCATAAGCTTTAACATCAAATTCGGTACCCAGCACTTTCACGGCAATATCGGCGGTGTGCACAATAAAAGGATGTGCAGCATCTTTATGTACTTCGAAAAAAGCCTCGCCCGATAGGTAAACCTCTCTGGTATCGGCTTTAAACTGTTTAGGGTATTTTAAACTGCTGCCCGAATTGATTTTCACGGTAGAGCCATCAGCCAGTACAATGGTTTTAACTTCAGCAGCTTTGGTTTGCACATTCAATAAAGCAGGTTGTGTAGAGAAAATTGTTGCGCGGTTATAAACCAGTACCGCAGCCAATGCAATGGCGAGAACTGCCGCAATTTTTAACCAGATGCCATAAGACCTGTTTTTCTTAACCGTTAAAACCGCCTGCTCCGGAACATTAATCTGTGCTTTGATCCGCTCGAAAACGGGATCAGCATTTTCATCTTCAACGGTTTCAGCCTCAAAATAGGCCTGCAGCACATCATGCTCATTTTTCAGCACCGGATTATCGGCTAAAATAGATTTCAGCTCAACAGATTCATCCGGCGAAATTTCTCCGGCCAATTGTTTTCCAAGCAATTCTGTAAATCTTTGATCTGTCATTTCGTTTTTCCGTCCTTTATGATATGTTCCTTTTTATGGGAAAATTGCCTACAAAAAATATAAAAAAGATAAAGTACCCACTAAGATAACCAGAGAGATGATTTTTCCAATCATTTTTTCATCCGTCCCCTTATCTTTTATGTTTAAAGGCTGCAGAATTATGCGGAGTTTGGCAATGGCCCTGAATAACTGTGTTTGCACCGTACGCGGCGAGATATCCAGCAGTTCGGCCACTTCCTTATATTTCATCCCGCTTTCTTTGATCAGCCTGAAAACCGTGGCGGCCTGGGGCGCCAAACCTGCAATGGCCTTATCAAGCTGGCGGTGCAGTTCTTTGGTTTCGATCAGGTACTCGGGCGTATGCATATTTGCCGAAATATCGTCTTCAGCATCAACTAAATCGATAAACGTAACCGATGAATTTTTTTTAAGGTATTTAAGCGATTGATTTTTAACCGCAATAAAGAAGTAACTTTCGGGGTTCAGCACATGCGTACTTGCTGCGCGGTTCTCCCAGCATTTAACAAAAACTTCGGTAACAATATCTTCGGCAGCCTGCTTATCGCTTACATAATAAACAGAGAACTTAAGCAACCTGCCATACAGAAAGCGATAGAGCTGCTCAAAAGATGTAATATCATCTTCGAGGCAAATCTTATTCCATAAAACGACTAGATCTAGCTTGGCTGCTTTCAACTTGGTTAGTTTTTGAATCAAATGTAAGGTAATAAAAAATATTTCATAAAAAAATCTCGCTCCTGTAGGCAATTTGACAAAAAAAGGGATTCTTCTTTTAGTGTTAGCTCCCTGGCACACGCCATTTATAGATCTTTAGAAGCAGAAGCAATGAATAAAATCAATTATGTACTGGGCATTGATATTGGCGGTTCGCACATTACCGCGGCCGTTCTCGATATGCAGCAGCGCAATATCCTCAAAAACACTTATAGCCGCGATCGTGTAAATCCCCATGGCACAACCGAACAGATTATTAAAACCTGGTGCACAACCATTAAAGCAGCTTATAAAAAGGCTGATCTTACAATGGGCCGTTTGGGAATTGCCATGCCGGGCCCGTTCGATTACGAAAATGGTATTTCTTATATTGCAGGGAACGATAAATATGCTGCATTTTATGGTCTCAATGTGAAAGAGATGCTGGCCAGTGAGCTACAGATCAGCAGCGATGAAATTTTGATGAGCAACGATGCCTCCTGTTTTTTGGCAGGTGAGGTTTTTGCCGGCGAAGCGGGAAACTATGATAAACTGATCGGGATTACATTGGGTACCGGTTTAGGAAGCGCCGTTTGCTCGGAAGGAAAAATTACCGACGCCAATTTGTGGTGTTCGCCTTTTTTGGATGGCATTGCCGAAGATTACCTCTCTACCCGCTGGTTTTTAAAACGCTATTATGAACTATCGGGAATCAATATTTTAAACGTACGCGAACTTGCGTTACTTTATGATGAAAGCCCTACAGTACGCAAAATATTTACGGAATTTAGCCAAAACCTTGGCCTCTTTCTGGAAGATTTCCAGCAGAACAATGCAGCCGAAGCCATTGTAATCGGCGGAAATATTGCAAATGCAGCTAACCGTTTTATTCCAGGTGTGATCAGGCACCTTCAATCGCAGCACATCAACTGCCCCATCCACATTTCGGAACTGAATGAAGATGCCGCATTGGTTGGTGCAGCAGGCTGTTGGGCGGTGCAGGAAAAAGAAAGTGTTGGGAAGGTGTAATGGCTTGAATTCTAGCATATATTAATATAGAACTGTCATCCTG
>NZ_DJDT01000235.1 GCF_002432345.1 Pedobacter sp. UBA5917 | reverse complement strand
CATAGATAACGAAATCGGCGGTGCACCCTCCACTGGTGTAGGCGAAGAAGTGGTAAGGAATGTTGGCTCATTTTTAGTTGTAGAACTGATGCGCCAGGGTTATGCGCCAGAGGCCGCCTGCAAAGAAGCCGTGATGCGCATCATCAAAAAGAAACCCGAAACTGCCAAAAATATACAGGTTGGCTTTTTGGCCATCAACAAAAAAGGCGAATATGGTGCTTATGCCATTCAACAGGGCTTTAGCTACGCGGTTTGCAATGCAGAAAAGCAGGATTTACTGATCAAGGGAAAAAGTTATTATTAGGAAATCAATCCATCGGAACAAACTTTATTTATAATGGGTCTATTATCTAAAATTTTTGGGAAAAAGAATGTAGAAGAGCGTAAGGATGAACCGGATATGGTTTATGTTCCAAACGAAGATGAACGCATGAACTGGGCAATAGAAAAGGCCAATTTAACACTTTGGTATTTTGAAGAAAGTTTGGCTAAGCCCCAGCCCCATCATGCTTATTTTTCTATTAAAGTTCATATTGTAGACGGAGAAAACAGTGAGCATATTTGGCTAACCGAACCCCATTTTGATGATGAAGGCAATCTATTCGGTACGGTAGGTAATGAGCCGGTAAATGTGCGTACAGTAAAACTAAACCAGAAGATCGGAATCAACCGTGAGCTGATATCAGACTGGATGAGTATTGAAAATGGCCGTTTAATAGGCGGTTATACGATAAGGGCGATCAGAGATGGTATACCTGAAAAAGACAGAGCCGAATTTGATAGAAGCATTGGCATGTATATAGATGAAGGGGTAGATCATTTCAAAATGGACTTTGATACTCCGGAAGGTGCAATACTGGCTTTGGAAAATGCATATAATGCTAAGGATATTGATGCTGCAATAGCATGTAAAGATTTTTTCGAAGAAGCAAAAACCATGCTCTCTGTGATGCAAACAGAGTTTGATACTGACACTATCGCCGAAATGGCAGAAGTGCTTGAGTTATCTTTTATCAATAATATCGAAGAACATGGTTTTCCTGACTTTTCCGGTCTGCAGAATGCTTTTCCCGAACGTAAAAAAATTGATGATTCCCATTACGTAATTACCGAAGTTTGTTGGTTTCCCGATGGAGGAAAATCCGTACAGCTGCTTAATACCTATAAATCAGCAAAAGGATGGGTAGTTTTAGGCCCGGTTGATACAGCAGAATAATTTATTAATCTCCATATTTGAAGAAATGAAAAGTGAAGAGGTTTATCCGATCACCACAAATGCCTGTTTAGAAGTATGTGCAAATTCTTATGCATCGGCTTTAGCCGCACAAAAAGGCGGGGCTAAAAGAGCCGAGTTTTGTGATAATTTAGCTGAAGGAGGCACTACACCAAGTTATGCGCAGATTGCTTTGGCGAAGAAAAATTTATCCATAGAAATCTGGCCGATCATCCGTCCGAGGGGTGGCGACTTTCTATATTCGGATATCGAGTACGAATTAATTAAAGAAGACATAAAGATCTGCAAATCATTAAATTGCGAAGGTATTGTTATAGGTATTCTTAAGGAGGATGGTTCTATCGACAAGCAGAGATGTGCTGAACTTATCGAGCTAGCCAAACCTATGGATGTTGCTTTCCACAGGGCGTTTGACATGAGTAACGATATGGATCAGGCATTGGAAGATTTAATTGGGCTCGGTATCAAAAGGGTGCTCACTTCCGGAGGTGCATCTTCAGCAATTTTAGGTGCAGAAAAACTGTCGCAACTTATAAAAAAAGCTAATGGCTGCATCACAATCATGCCAGGGGCCGGAATAAACGAAAATAATATCCAACAATTGATAGCACAGACCGGTGCAACTGAATTTCATGCTTCGGCAAAAGAATTCGTTGAAAGTAAAATGAAGTTCAGAAATACGGAAAGTAAAATGGGCAGTATTGAAGATGAATACCGCTATGAATTAACTTCGGAAACTAAAGTGAAAGCATTGGTTGATTGTATCAACAGCCTGAATAATAGATAAATCTGAATTTACATACGGTAAATTTAGACCGCATAGAGATATATTAAGTTCCGGTTTTTATGCCTCCGTTCCCTGTTTTTTAATGAAATATTTTAATTCATTAAGATCATGTTTTTTTATATTTTTGGCGAAAACAAACGACAAAAAAAGCATGAAGAAAATCATCATTTTAATGACTCTCGTTTTGACTACATTTTTTGCCAAGGCGCAAGTTGATGTAATTACAAAACACAATGGCGAAACAATCAAAGGTAAGGTTGTTAAAGTTGAAGAATACGATGTTGTATTTAAATACGACGGAGAAGATTCTGACAATACTTTAGGAAAATATGCAATTGAAAAAATTGTATACGGAAAAAGTGGAAGGGTAGAAAACATTACAGAAAAGATAGTGGTTTCTACAGAAGACGACTGGGAAAAAGTTGTTATTTTAGAAGACAAGGCTTCGGCAACCGGATTAAAGAAAGTTGAAGAAGTTAGGGGGAAAACAGGTCTGATCAATTATCACACAGGTAATACCGGAGATAAAAAAGCAGAGAAAAAATTAAAAATGGAAGCTGCAAAAATTGGCTGTCCATTTGTGTTTTTAACCGACGATAAAAGTACTGTTGGTTCATCATCTAACAGGCTTGGCGGTTCGCAAAACATTAAAAAAGGAATTGCTTATAAGTATTAATTTCTTTTAAAAGCAAAACAAAAAAGAGGATAACCATAGGCTATCCTCTTTTTTGTGACTGTTATTACCCTCATTTGTAATGAGGACGTATGGAAATGTATTTTTATCGCTAATTTTTCATAAAATTTAACGCGATGGTTCGTGAAGACACAACCATGGAACACAAACCATGGAGTCTAGCCCAATGTTTCTTTCATCAAACGGGTATAAAATTCTTTTAGGGTAATACCCATCGCCGCTACCTGTTGCGGAATAAAACTCGTTGCTGTTTGTCCGGGAATGGTATTGATTTCGATAAAATAAAATTTCCCTGTTTCGTGTTCCAGGAAATAATCGACCCTAACCACCCCCCTGCAGTTTAATTTTTTATAAACATCGGTAACCACCTGTTGTACCCGCACCAATTCTTCATCGTTCATGCGGCCCGGGGTAATTTCTTCCGTAGATCCGGGGGTATATTTGGCTTCGAAATCAAAAAACTCATTCTGAGGGATCACTTCTGTGGTTGGTAATACCGTAATCTTTCCTTCGGCCCCAAAAACACCGATCGAAAACTCCCTGCCGCTCACAAATTCCTCGATCAAAATCTGCGTATCTTCCTTAAAAGCCTTTTCAATTGCCGCGTCCAGATCATCAGCATGTTTTACCTTACTCATGCCAATACTGCTTCCCCCACTGTTCGGCTTAACAAAATAAGGCAGCCTCAAATCTTCTTTAATCTTCGCTAAACTGTAATTTCCTCCTTTAAAAATCTGGACAGATTTAGCTGTATATAAATTTTCAATTCCTTCTACAATCGCTTTTGTATAGCCTTTGTTCATGGTGATGGATGAAGTTAAAGCATCGCAGGTAGTGTACGGGATGCCCAGCATATCGAAATAACCCTGTAGCTTTCCATCCTCACCGGGTGAGCCATGTATAGCAATAAAAACACCATCAAATTTTATTCTGCGGCCTTCAATGGTTAAAGAAAAATCATTTTTATCAATCTCAATTTTAACAGAATCGGCCGGTTCATAAAACCATCCTTTTTCGTTGAGCATAATCTTATAAACATCGTATAAATCGGGATCGATGTTCTGGGCAATCGTTGCTGCACTTTTTACCGAAACAACCCATTCGCCTGTGGTACCGCCTGTTAGCAACGCAATAGTTTTCTTCATGTCGGAAATCCTTTTATAAATAGAAATTGAATATAAATATATCCCCAAAAATATAAATATCTTTGTGCTTTAACCGCATTAACGGAACAATTATTGAAGGTTGAATAAGAGAATTAGTGAAGGAGTGAATGATTGAAGATTGAATGTTGAATTAGTGAAGATTTAAATATATATCGCGTGCCGATTATTCATTAATTATTAATTCTATCTATCATTCATTAATTGTATCAATCTTTCATTCAATATTCCATCAATAATTAAAATAGTTACATTTGAGCTTATACGCATAAACCCAATTTAAGATACATGTCTAAATTTATAGATTACTTAAAAACCAAATCGTTTAGAAACAACATTTTAGCTGCCGTAGGCACAGTTTTCGCCCTGCTATTGATCGCTTTTTTTAGTTTAAGGTATTATACCAAACATGGTGAAGGCTTAAATGTACCGATGGTAAAAGGCCTTCCTTTTGAGCAGGCGGTAAAAAAACTGGAAGATGCAGGATTGAAATATGAAGTCGATTCTGTTTTCATTATGGACCAGCCTGCCGGCATCGTAATTGATCAGGATCCGGATCCAAATACCTTTGTAAAAGATAACCGTACCATTTATTTAACCATTAACGCCGGCAAAACGCCAAATACGAAATTCCCTGATATCGCGTTTAAGACCCTGCGTGAGGCACAGGCCATTATCGAAAGTTCGCGTTTAAAATTGGGCGACACCACTTACAAACCGGATGTTAGCCGCGATGTGGTATTGGAAGCCTCTTTTGGCGGTCAACCGATTACTGCC
>NZ_DJDT01000330.1 GCF_002432345.1 Pedobacter sp. UBA5917 | reverse complement strand
CTTGCGGCCAACGGCCATTAAGCAATATTGTGCCGTTTCTGTTTGCAGCTGCTGTTTATCATCAAGATAGGAAACCGAAACCGATTCGCTCTGATTTACAACCTGCTGTACGCGGTGGTTGAGTTTGAAGACTATTTTCAGCTTACCCAGGCTTTTTTGCAGGGTTTTTCCCAGTTCCCTGTCCATGGTAGGCAGGATGGCATCGGCATATTCGATAATGGTAACCTGTGTACCAAGCCTTGCAAACATCGAAGCCAGTTCTATTCCGATTACGCCACCACCAATGATGATTATTGATTGTGGCAGCTCAGGCAGATCCATGGCTTCGGTAGAGCTGATGATCCGTTTTTTGTCGATATCGATACCAGGCAAACTTGCAGGTTTTGATCCGGTGGCAATGATAAAATCAGTTGTTTTAAGCGTTAAACTTTCCCCGTTTCCTGTGTTCACATTTAACGTTTTGGCATCTTCAAAACTACCGATACCCTGGTATAAAGTGATTTTATTTTTACGCATCAGGAAGTTTAAACCCGCATTGTTTTGGGCAATTACCTCTTTTTTACGGGCAATAAACTGCTTAAAGTTAAGCTTCAGATCCCCGGTTTCTATACCATGGACAGCGAAATCTGTTTTAGCCTGATGAAAATGCTCTGAGCTATCCAACAATGCTTTTGCAGGGATACAACCCACATTGGTACAGGTACCGCCCAAACCGGCATATTTTTCTACAAGGGCAACTTTTTTACCCAATTGCGCGGCACGGATAGCAGATACATATCCGCCTGGTCCTGATCCGATTACGATAATGTCATATTGATGATCCATATTTTTTATTTGTATAAATTCACATTTGGACGACTGTCTATATGCAGTCAAATTTTTTTAAAGTAAGTGGTCTAAAAAAGTTAAAAACAATTGCAATGGTTCATCGCTGCGTTCAATCTTCCGTTGGATCAAACTGCCTTCGTAAGCATTAAAAATCATTGGGGAAAGCAGTTTTGCATCTATGGGAGTATTTATAGAACCATCTTGCTGTCCCTGTTCAATCAATTTTTCCAGCCCTTTAACCAGTTGATCTGTAGTGAGTTTCTGCAGTTTTGCCGCTATAATTTCACTTTGTGCGGCAACATCCTGACCGAGGTTGCCCATGATACAGCTCCAGGTTGCACCCTCAGGAGAACTTAAAGTGCTATATCGCTCAATCCTGGATGAAAAATAGGCTATGATCTTCTGTTTTGGATGAAGCTTCGCATCATTATTGATCGCTGAAAAAGAAGGAAGTATTTCGGTCCTGAAAAAATGATCCAATACTTCCACAGAAAAGTCTTCCTTGTTCTTAAAATAATAATGGAATGAACCAGTGGGCGTGCCTACCTGTTTGGTAATTTCCCTGATCCCCGTTTGATGATAGGGACGTGTAGAAAAAAGGTCGAGACCGGCACTAAGAATTTTTTCTTTCTGATCCATGGTACAAAGTTATAGACGACTGTCCAAATCTGCAAGTCGATTGTTATTTTTTTACCTAAAGTTTATGCAAACCATCATTATCCTTTATACATTTTCTACTGTTCCGCCATTTTTAATGTATTCCTTGGGCGAAATGCCGTACATTTCCTTAAAATACCGGTTAAAATGTGCGTTGCTTGATATGCCGATTTCGAACATTACTTCCGAAATCCGTTTCGATCCGCTTGCCAAAAGCTGGCCTGCCCGTTTCATGCGGATTTCCCTGATAAATTCTGATGCCGTTTTGCCCACAATGGCATGTAGCCGGCGGTGCAGGTTCATCCGGCTCATACCGATGTGATCGCACATTTTTTCTACACTGAGGTTATTATCAGCCATGTTTTCTTCCACATACACTACAATTTTGATCAAAAGTTCCTTATCAGGCGATGGGATACTGACCTCTGCAGGGCTTGCTAATTCCTGCTTATGGATGTTCATTACCAATTGGTTTTTTGATTTTAGGATGTTGTTTACCTTTAGCGTAAGCATGGCATAATCATAAGGTTTGGCAATAAAATCGTCTGCACCGGCCAATAAGGCATTTTTTACACTCAAACTCGTATTATTGATGCTATGCACAATAACTGGGATATGGCCTGTTTTAGCGTTCGATTTTAACCTTCGGCATACATCGGTACCATCCAACGATGGCATCATGAGATCGGTAATAACAATATCCGGTAAATGTTTCTGGGCAATTTCAACACCATCAATGCCATTGCTGGCATCTAAAACATGGAAATGGGGCAATAAACATTCTTTTAAATATGTACGTTGGTCTTCGTTATCCTCAATAATAAGAATTGTTTTTTTTGATAGATTGATCTCATCCTTTTTGGTTCTGGCAGCAGGAATCACCTTTAGATTCTCTTCATAAGCAGTTTCATGGATATTTTCAGGATTGAAATATGCTTTAGCCACCGGAAAAGTAACGGTAAATTTTGAGCCATTATCCACTGCACTTTCCAGTTCAATTTTACCACCGTGCATTTCTATCAGCTTTTTGGAAAGTGATAAACCTATCCCTGTTCCGGAGTTGTAATGTGCTGTACTCTGGTAATACATCTCAAAAATCCGGTCTTTTTCTGATTGATGGATACCTATTCCGGTATCCTGAATGGTGATATTGGCCTGGTCATCGATAATCTGGAGTAAGAAAATGATTTTTCCGCCTGATGGGGTATATTTAAAAGCATTGGAAAGGAGGTTGAATACCACTTTCTCGATTTTATCCCTGTCGAACCAGGCCTGGTATGTTCTCGGACTCTGGAAATCGAAACGGATATTGTTCTGGCCGGCCTGCCAGTCAAAAGATTCTTTTACATTAAGCAAAATCTGAACAAGGTCGGCTTCCCGAACGGTAAGTTTTTCGGCATCGGATGCTATTTTTCTTAAATCGAGCACCTGGTTAATCAGTGCGTGAAGTTTTAGCGAATTGCGGTGGATGATTTTTAACCGCATGGCCGTAAAATGATCGTAAACGGTAGAAACACTTAAAAGATCCTGCAAAGGACTTAAAATCAGGTTCAATGGCGTCCTGATTTCGTGGGTAATGGTGGTGAAGAAATCAAGTTTGATCTCATTAAGTTCGGTAACTTTTTCTTTTTCGAGTTTTTCTTTAAAAATTTCGTTCTTAAGTCTGCTTTTGGTAATGAAGTAATTAATTAAAAAAGCAACTGCTATGGCGAAAACCAGGAAATAAAATGTTTTTGCCCACCAGGTTGCCCATGGGGCGGGGCTTATCTCAAAATCGATGCTCCTGATTTCTTTAGGGTAGGCGCCATCGTTATTGGTTGAGCTGAGCAGGAAACGGTAATGCCCGGGATCGAGGTTGGAGTAAGCAGCCATCCGCTGGTTATAGCCTGTTGTAATCCAGTTTTTATCGTAACCTTCCAGCTTATAGCGGAACCTGTTGTTTTCGGGCGCCACAAAATGGAGGGAAGAAAAAGCCAGCGCAAAATCTTTGTGCCTGTACGAAAGCACAATTTTTTTGGTGTAGTTAATATCCGCAGTCAATATTGTTTCGCCATCAATCTGATCGTTGATTTTAACCACCTGGTTGGCTACCCTAAATTCGGTAAATGCCGTACTGGTATTAAATGGATTGTTGCTGATGGTTTTGGGCTGGAAATAATTTAAGCCGTTTATCCCTCCAAAATACATTATACCATCTGCATTTTTATAGGCTGCTTCGTTTAGGGTATTGCTCTGTAAACCGTCCTGATAGGTATAACGTTTGGCAATATTTTGGTTTATGCTGTATCTAAACATGCCCTGACTGCTGCTCAACCAGAGGTTTTTTGCATCGTCTTCCAGTATGGCCATAATTTTCTGATCGCTTAACATAGGGCTGCTGATGGTTTTATAGCTGATAATTTTGCCCTGTTGATCAAGTTTTAGCGCATTTAAGCCGGCATCGGTGCCAATCCAGAGGATATTGCGCCGGTCGCGGTACATACACCAAACGTGATTGCTGCTCAGGCTGTTGAGGTTGTTTTCCTGGTGCCTGTAAATTGAGGTTTTGTAATTTCCCGCTTCATCATATCGTATTGCGTTTAAACCTCCCCCAATGGTGCCCAGCCATATAATCGGTGCATATGGATCCTGATAAACCGCATATACCGAATTTGAAGAAATGCCGTTTGCTGTAGTAATGGTCTTAAACTGATTGGTTTTGGGGTTGTAACAGTAAACCCCGGTAAAACTGGCGATCCATAAATTACCCCGATTATCCTCGCAGATAGATCGTGCAACAAAGCCGGTTTTAATGGCCTTAATGCTTTTTCTGTTATTGCCGGCAGGATTTAAAACCCGGTATAAACCGTTATTGCCACCAATATATATGGTTTTATCGCGGCTTTGTTGTATGCTGCAGATGGATGGAGAGCTGATTTCACTTTTGTACGATTCTATTTTACGGCTGCATTTGTTATAAAGGAAAAGTCCTTCGTTAAATGTACCTACCCACAAATCCTGATCGGTTTCGGCAATGGCTGATACATATTTTCCCTGATAACCAAATATGCCTTCACGGTTTTTCATCAGTGGGAAAAAGGAGTAGAAATTTTTTGAGGAAATATCGGTATAATTAATGCCCTTTTGATAAGTACCTATCCACAGGGTGTTAGAGCGATCGATAAAAATGGTATTGGCCGCATTTTCTGCGAGGTTACAGAAAGGCATTTCGGTAGTATACTGGTTCATCTGGCTAATGCTGGCCTGCTGATCGAGGCGGAGTTTAAAAAGTCCGTCAACTTTCGATCCCAGCCATAAATCTCCGTTCAGGTCCTGCTTAAGTGAGGTAATTTCTGCTTTTTTTGGTAAAATATAGGTATAGGCTATTTTGCTTATGGTAGGATCGATCCGGTGCAAACTGTTCACCGATCCCATCCATACATGCTGTTTATGATCCTGAAATAAGGTAGAAACCCATATATTTTCCATAATTGTTTCGGCCCTGCTTGTCCTGATGTTTTTTAATCCCTCTGCTTTAAATAAATAGAGCCCCTGGGTGGTGGCCACCCAGATATTACCTTTTTTATCCGTAAGTAATGATCTGATATTTTTTGTTTTTAATTCGGCGGGGAAGAAAACCTGGTTTTCCCTTTTATCTGGGCTGATAATGGCCAAACCTTTAGCTGTTCCGGCCCAGATATTACCTGCACCATCGGTAGTAATGGCCTGAACGGTATTGCTCATGATATCGTTCTGTTTGATATCGAAATGGCTGATGCTATCCAGCCGTGGATCGAGTATATTCATTCCGCCACCATCTGTACCGATTAAGATTTCGCCCTTCTTATTTTCAAAAAGACTCAGCACGCGGTTATCCGAAAGGCTGTTTCTGTTATTGGAAATATGCCTCTTGGTCTGTATCGTAAAACCATCAAAACGGTTCAGTCCATCGTAGGTGCCGATCCAGATAAACCCTTTTTTATCCTGGATAATGGCTGTAATCGAATTTTGCGATAGTCCGTTGTTAACTGATAAATACCTGAAAGAATAATGCTGTGAAAAGTCCATTCCGCATGGCTCGCTGCTTTTGCCCAAAAAAGGCAACAATAACAATGGGATGATAAGAAAAAATCTCATAAAGGGATATTTGGTACACAATTGTAACCATTTATAAGCGATTAATAAACCCTTAAAGGCGCATTGTTACATCAAAGCATTTTTTTGTTACGTGTGTAATCCTGCAAATAAAAATATCGCAATAACATTGCATATCTGATTTGCAGCGCAAAATCGGCCTAACGTTTTAACACTAACCAAATACATAAATGAAACATAAAAAAACTGCTTGTACTAAAGCAGCTCTATTCGTTGCGATAAGCTTATCGATGTCGGCGCCCAAAAATGTGATGGGCCAGAAAACCATTAACCGGCAACCGGTATTTTCGGTAGCAGGATTTTATCCCGAGCGCAACAGTCCGCGCAGGGTCTATAATTTTAATCCGGGCTGGCGCTTTTTTAAAGGGGATGTAAAAGGTGCCGAACAGGTAAATTTTAACGATTCGGCGTGGGAGCAGGTAGCCTTGCCCAACGGACTCGAAATCCTGCCCGAAAATGCAAGTGGTATGCGCAATTATCAGGGACCGGCCTGGTATCGTAAAAGTTTTAAAACAAGCCGCCCAACGGGTAAAAGTTTTATTTATTTCGAGGGGGTAATGGGCAAAGCCACTGTGTATCTTAACGGAAAAAAAGTAACGGAGCATTTTGGTGGTTACCTGCCATTTGTTATCGAAATCGATAATGCCTCTTTAAGTAAAAACGCAGATAATGTAATCGCGGTTTTGGCCGATAACTCCAACGATGAGTCTTATCCTCCTGGAAAACCGCAGGATAACCTGGATTTTGCATATCTCGGAGGCATTTACCGCGATGTTTATTTTATTGAAACGCCAGATGTACACCTCACTTTTCCCGAACTGAGTAAAACCATAGCCGGCGGTGGCGTATTTGTAGCGGTTAAGGATGTAAATGGCAATAATGCGGATATCGAAGTTAGAACCGAGGTACAGAACGGGGCAAATAAAGGTGCCAGATTAGCTATCCGTACCACTTTAGAAAACAGTGATGGAAAGATCCTGATCACTAAAACAAGTTCCGTAGCGCTTAATCAGGGCGCATCGCAGCAGGTTATACAACAATTGGATGCAAAAAATGTACACTTATGGCATCCTGATGATCCTTATTTGCATTTTATCAGAACAGAGGTACTCGAAAATGGAAAAGTGGTTGATAGTTACCGCACCCGTTTCGGTATCCGTTTATTCGAAATGCGTGGCGATGATGGATTTTTTGTGAACAAGAAATACATCGGCCATAAACTTTCGGGTGTAAACCGTCACCAGGATTATGTTTATGTAGGTAATGCTGTGCCGAATACGGGTCAGTACCGCGATGCAAAATTATTAAGGGAAGCAGGCAATACCATTGTACGTGCAGCCCACTATCCGCTCGATCCGGCCTTTATGGATGCCTGTGATGAACTTGGACTTTTAGTAACCTCGGCCAATCCGGGATGGCAGTTTTACAATGATAAAGATCCGCGGTTCGAGAAGTTTTTAGCAGAAGATACCCATAACCTGGTTAGGAGAGACCGTAACCGTGCGGCTTTGCTGCTTTGGGAAACGGCCATCAATGAAACACCCTGGCAGCCTGCTTCGGTAATGAAAAACCTGCACCATATTGTTCATCAGGAATTTCCTTTTCCGGGCGCTTTTACTGCGGCAGATGTAGACGAAGCAAAAAAGGCAGGTTTCGACTTCTATTATCATGGTGGTATGGAGGAAGCAAAAAATTCGTTTACCCGCGAGTATGGCGATGGAGGA
Source organism: Pedobacter sp. UBA5917 (assembly GCF_002432345.1). GTDB lineage: Bacteria > Bacteroidota > Bacteroidia > Sphingobacteriales > Sphingobacteriaceae > Pedobacter. Next base: position 25,998 of record NZ_DJDT01000330.1, on the reverse strand, counting down.
GAGGTTGATAATTTTTATTCGCAGAATGCCATGACGAGGGTAAAACGCGAATGGGGCGAATTTCCGATGCTTAACCAGGCCAATATCAGGGCAAGAGGGTTAAATGGTATTTTTGATACCCCACCAAAAAGGATCGGTGCAGCACTTTGGGCAGGGATAGATCACCAGCGGGGTTACCATCCGGATCCATTTTTAGGCGGGTTGCTCGATGTGTACCGTATGCCAAGGTATTCGTTCTACCTTTTTAAAAGCCAGTACGATCCTTCTTTTAAATTGAAAGGCATCGAAACCGGCCCGATGGTTTATATCGCCCACGAACTTACACAGACCTCTGATAAAGACATCACCATTTTTAGCAATTGCGACGAAGTAAGGTTAACCTGGCTGGGTAAGGTTATTGGGACTGCAAAACCTGATACTTCGATGAAAAATATGCCCCACGCGCCCTTTGTATTTAAGGATGTATTCAGTTTTCATGAAATCAGCAGCAATTGGAGAAATAAAACCAAGGATATTAAACTCATTGCAGAAGGGCTGATCGGTGGTAAAGTAGTGGTAACTACGGTAAAAGACTATGCCGAGCGTACAACAGGAATAAAACTCGAGATTGACAGTGCCGGAATGGGACTTTATGCCGATGGTTCTGATTTTGTTCCCATCAGGGCAACAGTAGTTGATAATAAAGGCATTGCCAAAGTTTTGGCATCCGAAAATATCCATTTTGAGGTAGAAGGCGAAGCAACAATTATCGGTAACGAAAACAATCAAGCCAATCCGATGAAAACCCAGTTTGGTACCGCCAGTATTTTAGTGAGGGCCGGCACCAAAGCCGGAAAAATAAAGGTAAAAGCTTATGCTGATGGCTTAACAGCCGATGAAATAACCTTCAGCTCTAAAGCTGCAGAACTGCCACTGTTATTTGTGGATCAGCCTTTACAGGTAGCAAAACAAAATGCCACCCCAAATAAAACTGTACAAAATGCACCAGGTCAACCGGTTTCGGCAACAGGTTCGGTTAAGGAACTTCAGGATAAGATTAAAAGGCTCGAACTCGAAATTACAAGCCGCGATCAGGACATTATGGAACTGAGGAGTAAAAAAGACAGTAAACATTAACAGATAAGATGAACTTACTTTTGAAGAAATTATGGACCACACTGGCCTGTTGTATAATGGTTTTACTGGCCAATGCTGATGACAGGATAGTAAATGCAGCTGATTTTGCCAAATACCAACGGCCGGATGATGCTACGCCCATGGTACGGGCAGCGCTGGCTTACTGCAGGGAGATAAAAGCTGAGAAGCTAATTTTCCCGAAAGCAGTTTACCGGTTTAAACGCGATCTGGCTGTAGAAAAATACGTTTTTATGAGCAATAACGACGAAGGTTTAAAACGGTTTGTTTTCGACCTTACCGGAATCGAAAACCTTGAAATAGATGGACAGGGATCTCAGTTTATCCTTAGCGGATTTGTGAGTCCGTTTTTATTGCAGGATAGCAAAAACATTTCCTTTAAAAATTTCGCTATTGATTACGTACGTACTTTCCATAGCGAGGCAAAAATTTTAAGTGTGGATAAAGCTGGGATGACGGTTCAGTTCAGTAAGAAATTTCCCTATAAACTGGATCATCAGACTTTAATTTTTACTGACAGCACGGGTACGGTTTATCCCTGGAGCGATCTCCTGGAATTTGATCCCATAAAAAGAGAAACGGCTTTTATGGCCAACGATTTTTGGGTAGGCGCAAATGTTCCCGTAAAAGAACTCAAGCCGGGTATTGTTAAACTTTTGTTGCCCGAAGTGAAAGGTACACCAGGTAATGTGATGGTTTTTGCATCTGCATTCCGTTTGGTGCCCGCCTTTAACATTTCCAATAGTGCCGGCATCAGGTTTAACGACATTGATATTTTTCATTGTGGCGGTATGGGGATTGTGGCACAGAACAGCCGGGATATTTTCATCAACCATGTAAGGGTTACCCCATCTCCTGGAAGCGGACGGGTGGTGAGCATTACTGCAGATGCGACCCATTTTTCGAACTGCTCGGGTAAAATCGTGATCGAAAACTGCCTTTTCGAAAACCAGAAAGATGATGCCACCAATATTCATGGCATTTATAGCAAAATCACCAGAGTTATTTCACCCTACGAAATCGAAGTAGAACTGATCCACAAGCACCAGTTCGGTTTCGAATATTTAAAACCGGGTCTTGAGGTCGAATTTGCCGATGCGGCCAGCATCGTAACCTTTGCCCAAAATTCGGTAAAGAGCAGCGAAAAGATCAATAAAGAGTTTACGAGGGTTGTTTTTAAAGAACCTATTTCTTCCCAAACAAAACCCGGTGATGTAATTGCCGCGGCAAACAATTATCCGGAGGTTTTAATCCGAAACTGCGTTATCCGTGGTAACCGTGCCAGGGGGATTTTGTTAAACTCACGTGGTAAAACCCTGGTTGAAAACAATATTTTCCATGTGCCGGGAGCTGCGGTTTTATTTGAGGGCGATGCGAGTTTCTGGTTCGAACAATCGGGCGTAAATGGTGTAACCATCCGCAACAATACGTTCGATAACTGCAACTATGGTGTGTGGGGCAATGCCTGTATCCAGGTGGGATCGGGCATTATGAAAAATGTAAGGGCAAAAAGCCGCTACCATAAAAATATTAGCATCACCAACAATACCTTTAAAATTTTCGATCCGCGTATTATTAATGTCTATTGTGTTGATGGATTGGTTTTTAAGGACAATAAAATAGAAAAAAGCAATAGTTATATCAAAAACCTGCCGGATGCAAAAGCTTTTGTAATCGAAAACTGCTCGAATGTAACGGTTGATGGGGATGATGACTTTAAAACCGCTGATCATGTTAAAAAATAGACATTTTATTTGCATGATGATAACTACCCTATGCTGCTTTTACACTTTTAGCGTTGCAGCGCAAGGTAGGAAACCCAATATTATTATCATTTATGCCGATGATCTGGGCTATGGCGACCTGAGCTGTTACGGAGCCAAAAAAATCAGTACCCCAAATATTGATGCGCTGGCAAAAAAAGGACTGCGGTTTACCAATGCACATGCAACATCATCCACCTGTACACCTTCGCGTTTTTCGATGCTGACGGGAAAATATGCCTGGCGACAAAAAGGAACAGGAATTGCAGATGGCGATGCACCTTTAATTATCGGTACAAAAACCTTAACCCTGCCGGGCATGCTTAAAAATGTCGGCTATAAAACTGCGGTTGTAGGAAAATGGCATTTGGGTTTGGGCGATAAAAACGGGCCCGACTGGAACAATGAACTAGCACCCGGACCTTTGGAAATAGGGTTTGATTATAGCTTTATTATTCCGGCAACGGCCGATCGTGTTCCCTGTGTTTTTGTAGAAAACCACCGAGTGGTTGGCGCAGATCCGAATGATCCGATCAAAGTAAACTACCACAATAAGGTTGGAAATGACCCAACGGGTTACGAAAATCCCGAAATGCTAAAAATAAAGGCTGATGCCCAGCACAATAACACCATAGTTGACGGTATTAGCCGCATCGGGTTTATGAAGGGTGGTAAAAATGCCAGGTGGAGAGATGGCGACATTGCAGCAACCCTTACAAACAAAGCCATTAATTTTATCGATCAACATCAGAAACAGCCTTTCTTCCTGTATTTCGCTACACATGATATACATGTACCACGTTCACCAAATGCCAAATTTATAGGGAAAAGTACTATGGGGCTTAGGGGGGATGCCATTTTACAGCTCGATTTTACAATTGGCGAACTGGTAGCCCACTTAAAAGCTAAAGGGTTATTGGAGAACACCATGATTGTTTTTAGCAGTGATAATGGCCCTGCTTTAGCCGACGGTTACGAAGATGAAGCTGTTTCAAAAGCAATTGGTCATTCGGCCGCTGGCCCCTTCAGAGGTGGTAAATACAGTGTTTACGAAGGTGGAACACGGGTTCCCTTTATTGTGCATTGGCCCGGTTATGTAAAAACCGGTTTATCTTCATCACTCATCAGTCAGCTTGATTTATTTGCCTCTTTTGCCCGATTATCGGATCAGAAATTAAGAAAACAGGATGCTCCCGATAGTTTTAACCTGCTCTCTGTGTTAACAGGCAAAGCTCATTCCGGACGCGAAAGTTTGGTAGAGCATGCCATGAACAACAGTTTATCTCTTATTTATAAAAACTGGAAGTATATAGAAGAAGGCAAGCAGCTTTACAACCTTAAAAATGACCCTTCCGAAAGCAAAAATCTGAATACCGCCCAGCCTGAAATCTTGAAGGAATTGGCGCTTAAACTCGAAGAAATAAAACAACAATAAACCATTTTATCAACCAAAATATTCAATGATGAAGAAAATCTACTCCATTTTTTATCCGATAGAAAACCTGTTTCTATTTTATTACGGCTGCTGGAAATACCGCGGCTGGAAAAGCAAACCAAAAATAGTCCGCGTTTAAACCGGTTTTTACAACGGAACCATTTAGCATAAACTAACCAAAATTTAAAATTATGAGATTTATTTACATGAGGTTAATCCTGTTTACAGGGTTAATGGGATTCTTATTGCCTATCCGTGCCCAGGATGTTACCTCTGGTATTAATGCCTGGTACAAGTTTGATTATCAGCCCGGCGATACTTATTTAAAAGATTATTCGGGCAATAACAGGCACATTACGGCCATTAAAGCAGGCGCACAGCAGGCTTTTGGAAACAATTTTCAGTGGAATGCGGTAACCATTAACGGTGCTGCACAAAATGCTGTTTATTTTCCCGCAGGAAGGGATGGTGGCGTTATTTTATCCAATACCAGTGGTAACACCTGGTTGGGCACATCGGGCAGTACAGCCAGAACATTTTGCGCATGGGTAAAAATAGATCCAGGTGCAGATGATAACGCAGGCCGGATTTTATTTGCCTATGGAAACGACAACCAGCCAGGAGGAAGATTCGAAATAGACCTGAAAGGCCATAAAATCGAATTTGAAAACGCTGTAAATACCGCCGGTAACGGCTGGAAGAACAGAAGCGTGGCAGAGCTTAACAATACCGACCACCCGCAGGGCCAATGGTTGCATATTGCCCTGGTTTATGATGGTATCGGCGACAGAAAAACAGGAATGAAACTTTATGTAAACGGTAAAAAACTGAGCCTGAATCCTGTAAGCAACGATGCTGATTTTGCCATTAATACGGCTTTACAATACGCACCAGAAATTGGTACCTATATGGAGAAAATGGCTATAGCCGATATGCGTTTTTACAACAGGGCTTTAACCAAGGCCGATATTAATGTACTTTGTCCGGATAATACACCGCCAACACCACCTTTTTCTATTGCCAGGTTAAGGGAAATTATCCAAACAGCAATTGATGATCATGTGGCCGAAGTAACCATTCCGCCTGGTACCTACACCGGTACCGTGCAGGAGGCCGAATTTATTTCGATCAACAGCGTAAATAATTTAAAAATAATTGCTGACGGGGTAACCATGGTATGCGGTAAAAAAACACGGGCGCTTTCTTTATCCGATTCAAAAAATGTAACCATCCAGGGATTAAAAATCGATTATAACCCCCTAACATTTACTCAGGGTGATATTATTGCCACCGGATCGGGTTATGTTGATATTAAAATCCATAAAGGTTATGCCGTTAAAGCATACAGCCGCATCGATATTGTTGATCATGCCACCCGTTTCAGAAAAAAGGGCAATGTATTCCTCTGGGGATCAACAGCTGCGATTATCAGCGATTCTGTTGTCAGGGTATCACAACCTGCTTTACCAGGGGTTGCCGTAGTTGGCGATATGGCCAGTTTAAGTACGGGCAATGATGATGGGATTCCCCATGCTGTAGCCCTGGGCAATAACCGGGGTGGTATTAAACTGCAAAATGTATCGGTGCTTTCTGCCCCCGGTTTTGGCATATTTGAAGTAGGAGGCGAGGGCGGCACCATATTGGATGGCTGTAAGGTTGTACCAGGTCCATTGCCTGCCGGCGCCACACAAGAACGTTTGCTTTCTTCCTCATGGGATGCCATTCAGCATACGCTTACCCGCGTTGGCCCTACAGTAGAAAACTCTGAAGTTAAGGATGCCGGCGACGATTCGTGGAGTGTAACCTGGGATGGCGAATATGTGGTAAATGCCGTATCCGGAAATATACTTACCCTTTCGCGAAGCACTTTGCAGGTGGGCGATTCGCTGCGTACCTCTTTGGTTTCTGATTTTGCCGTGGTAACCGCCAAATCCGGATCAAATGTAACTTTAGACCGTGTTTCACCATGGGCAGCAGGTGCCAGGTTATATTCTCCTAACCGCAGGTGCGAAAACTTTATCCTCCGTAATAATAATTTCCGTAGTTCTGGCCGGGTACTCGTTAAAGCAGGGCATGGTTTGATTGAGAACAATATTTTCGATACCGGGCATAGCGGTGTTACCGTAAACACCGAAATTGCGCCCGGGGCATCCAGTATTTATAAACTCATTATCCGGAACAACACCATCCGTTCTACAGGTTATTTCAACCCAGCACCATGGAGCAACCAGGCCGGATCGATATCCATTGCCGATGGTGCGGGATACGACCTCTCGCCGGCAGGTGTATTCGACGATATTCTGATCGAAAAGAACACTTTTGAAGACATTTTGGGCGTAAATATGGTGGTTTCGTCTGCCAGCAATGTAAAAATTAAAGAAAACAAATTTTACAGAACTGGACTAAGCATGGCCAATGGAACGGGTGCCCAGTATGGCATTAACCAACAGGCCGTTGTTTTTCTTAAAAACCTTAAGAATATTGTGCTGGATAGCAATGAGGTAATCGATCAGGGATTAACCACCTTGCTCGATTCGGCCAATTTGAAACAGTTTACCAAACTGCGCAAGGGAATTTTTATCCGGTCGGCACAGCCAACAGCCATTTCTGTTTTTGTAACCAGTCCAACCGCAAACGCAAAATTTAAGCCAGGTGCCGATATTCCACTGGAAGCCACCATCAACAGCAATGTTAAAATTGCCAAAGTAGAGTTTTACCAAGGCAGCAGCAAACTGACCGAACTTACAAAAACGCCCTACATTTTTAATTGGACCAAAGTAACCAAAGGGATTTACCAGGTTACAGCCAAAGCCATTGGGGAAGATAATGTTTCGTCGGTTTCGCAGAAGATCAGCATTTCGGTAGAAGATAAAACAGTAACAGAAGATGCCGAAAAACCGCCATTAAACCCACGGAACCTGCTCAGCCCAAACGGCGACGGCAAAAATGACTATTGGGAAATTGAGAATATCGGTTACTATTCAAAACTCAGGGTAACCGTGGTAAACCGGCAGGGACAACAGGTTTTAAGTTCAGAAGCTTTCGAAAAATGGGATGGAACCATTAACGGATCGCCTGCGCCAACCGGACTTTATTTCTACTCAATCGCCGAAAAGGGTAAAGTAATCAAAAGTGGAAGTATTACGCTAATCAGATAATTATGAAACATTTATTGGCCGTTTTAGTGTTGGCTTCGCTTGGTTTAAAAAGCTTTTCGCAACAGGCTACCTCATACAATCATTACTATAACCATCCTTTTATGTACAATCCTGCTTTTGCAGGTGCAGAAAATCAGGGACAGGTTACCGCTGTTTCGCGTATGCAGTGGGCAGGTTCAGACCGTGCTGTTACTTCGGCCTTCGTTACCGCCGAATTGCCCCTGAAAAAGAATATCGCCATTGGAGGCAGATTTTACAGCGATAGGCAAGGGTTGATCAATAATACAGCCGGCCTTTTAACCTTTGCTTACCATTTGCCTTTAAACGATCACTCCAGGTTGAGTTTTGGCGTTTCTGCAGGTGCATCAAGACAGGGCATCAGCACCGGAAACCTGAATGTATCCAATCCGGATGATCCTACAATTGGCAGTGCCGAAAATAACAGGAGTGGTTTTGAAGGCGATTTTGGACTAAACTATAATTACAAAAGTTTAAATCTTGGTGTTGCTCTTCCTTCGCTTTTCCGATCGGATCGGGATAATGTCAACTTCGGGCAGCAGAAAGGGCAGGTGTTTTTATTTTCTGCCGCATATAAAATCAATACCGGTTTCGCCGAAATAGTACCACAGTTGATCTACAGGAACAAAAGCGAATTTCAGGGCAGAACCCAAACCATGCTCACCCTGTATTTTAAGCAGAATTTCTGGGCGGGCGGTCTGTACCGCTTTAGCTATGGTCCGGCATTTTACGGTGGCTTTAAAATAAACAGCCATTTTAAGGCAGGCTATGCTTACGAAACCAGCCCTGATGGCCAGTCTACATCTATTGGTGCCACGCACGAGGTTTTTTTGAGCTATCAATTTGCCAAAAAGGGCCAATAATGCACCCGTTGTTACAAAAAGACGCTTTTTTGTTACGGAGCGATAGTTAAAACAGACTTTTTAACAATAAAATTGCCTCCATCAAACGGGCAAATAAACTAACCATATATAACCAAATATTCCAAATGATGATTCTTAATTTACGGGCTGATCTTAGGGCTAAGTATAAACCGTATGGGCAGTTTTCTGCCCTCAAAATCCTGTGTTTTCTTTTCTTGTGCCTGTTTCTCGCACCCAATGGACCAGCAACTGCAAAAAACCGGTTTAAAACAACAGGTAACTTATTTATAGAGGTAATTAAAGGGAAAATTACCGACGAAAAAGGAGGAGGACTGCCAGGTGTGAGTGTTAAGCTAAAAGGTACTAAAACCGGTACGGTTACCGATGCCGATGGAAGTTATTCACTGAAACTCGAAATGGCCAAAGGTACCTTGGTATTTTCTTTTGTAGGTTACGAAACCCGGGAAGTAGAACTTGATGGAAAAAACACCATCGATATTGTGTTAAAAGAAGCTGGCAATACCATGGATGATGTGGTGGTTGTGGGTTTTGGTACACAGAAGAAGAGTACGCTTGTGGGCGCCGTTTCTACCGTAAAAGTAGCCGATTTAAAAGTGGCCGCTGGGCGTTCATTAACCAATACCCTTGCCGGTAAGGTTGCGGGGGTAATTTCGGTACAAAGAAGTGGTGAGCCGGGCAAAGACGATGCGCAGTTCTGGATCCGGGGCATTAGTACTTTTGGTGCCGGTAGAGAGCCATTGGTATTGGTAGATGGAGTAGAGAGAGCCATGAACAACGTAGAACCGGAAGACGTAGATAATTTCTCGGTGTTAAAGGATGCTACCGCAACCGCAATTTATGGTATCCGTGGGGCCAATGGGGTAATCCTCATTACTACCCGGAGAGGTAAAATGGCCAAGCCTGCTGTTAACTTTAAGTATGAGCAGGGCAGGTTAAAGGCCACATCGAAGCCGAAATTTGTGGATGCACCTACTTATTTAACCTTGCTTAACGAAGCCAACCTGGCAACTAACCCCAGTTATGTTACCCCTTATACACCCGAAATTATAGAAAAATACCGTTCTGGTGCTGATCCGCTCTTATACCCCAATGTAGATTGGATGGGATTGATGATGAAAGATTTTTCAAATAACCAAAGGGCCACGATGAATGTAAGCGGTGGGTCGGAAAAGGCAAAGTATTATGTTTCGGGTAGTTATTATGATGAGTCGGGTATCTGGAGTACCGATGCCCTTAAAACCTATAATTCGCAGAGCAAACTGCAAAGGATCAACTTTAGGTCTAATATCGATCTTCAGCTGCGCAATGATATGGAATTAAGCCTTGGTTTGGGGGGCTATTTAATGCTTAACAATTATCCGGGTGATGGCAATACCGGTGGTATCTGGTACAACATGATGCTGGCTACACCTGCGAAATACGCCCCAACTGCTCCCGATCCCGATGATCCACGGAAGGTAATTTACCTTAACAGTGGCGGTTCGGGCAACTTTAACCCTTACCAATACCTGGTAGATAGGGGCTATACCAACCAATGGGCAAATACTTTACAAACCGATATTACCTTAAAATACGATGCAAATAAACTGGTTAAAGGCTTAAAATCGTCGGTCAAATTTTCTTACGATGCTTATTCGTATAACAATGTACAACGTTTAAGGAGCGGTGATAGCTGGACAATTGTTCCACCGGGAAGAGATCCGCTTACCGGGAAACTGGTGCTGCAGAAAACCTATACCGGATCAAAAGATTTATCGTATACCAAATCGGCAGGAGGTAACAGGCGTATTTACTTTGTTGGTCAGTTGGATTATAATCGCCAGTTTGGAGACCATACCGTTTCCGGAATGATTGCCTACAACCAACAGGATTATCAGAACGGTGATGCCGGAAATGCGATGGCTGCTTTACCTTTCCGCTTTATGGGGTTGGTGAGCAGGGCTACATACGGTTATAAATCGAGGTATTTTGTAGAGGCCAATGCGGGTTATAACGGTTCCGAAAACTTTGCAGCAGGGCACAGGTTTGGTCTGTTCCCTTCGGCAGGAGTAAGCTGGATTGCTTCAGAAGAATCCTTCTTCAAAAAACTCATCAATCAGGATTATGTGAGTTTCTTGAAATTCAGGGCATCTATCGGTTTAAAAGGAAATGATAATCTTGGTGCACGCCGTTTTGCCTATTTAACAACGGTTGGCGGAGGTTATGGCGCTTATGTGTTAGGGCAGGATGTAAATGTGAACTGGGGCAGCGTGGGCGAAAACGAATGGGGAGCCGATTTAACCTGGGAAAAAGAAAGGGAAATTAACCTCGGGTTCGAACTCCGTTTCTTAAAAGGATTTAACCTGCAGGCCGATTTCTTCAACCGCCACCGTAAAGGCATTTTTCTACAGCGTAATTCAATCCCGCAAACGGCAGGTTTAAACCAAAGGCCATGGGGCAATATTGGTGAGTTTAAAAACCACGGTATTGATGCCACGCTCGAATATTCTAAAAATATAGGAGAGGTAAATGTGGCCGTTCGGGGTAATTATACTTTTGCGCGCAATAACCTGTTGGATAATGATGAACCAGATTATGTGTACACTTATCAGAATGCAAAAGGAAAACGTTTAGGTCAGCCATTTGGGTTAATTGCAGAAGGATTATTTACTTCGCAGGAAGAAATCAACAGTTCGCCGCGGCAAACATTTGGGGCGGTACGTGTTGGCGATATCAAATATAGAGACATTAACGGCGATGGTGTGATCGATACCTACGATGATGTGGCCATTGGCAATTCTGATGTGCCGGAGATTGTTTACGGTTTTGGTACTTCGGTTGCCTACAAGGGTTTTGATGTATCCATATTTTTCCAGGGTGCCGGAAATATGAATTTTATGCTCGGAGGCGATGGTTTTTTTCCGTTTACGAGGGGCGAAACACAGGGTAATGTTACTTATTATGCTACCGATAGATGGTCGCCGACCAACCAGAGCCAGGATGTGCTTTTTCCGCGCCTGAGTTCGGGTTCTAACCCAAATAATTACCGCAATTCTACCTGGTGGCAGCGAAAAGCAGATTACCTAAGGCTAAAAACTGCGGAAATTGGTTACAGTTTGCCAAAAAAATGGACAGAAAAGGTTAAGATTTCCACTTTTAGGGTATACGCTTCGGGTATGAACCTTTACACCTTTAGCAGCTTCAAATTTTGGGATCCTGAACTCGGTAACGGAAACGGGGCATCTTATCCCTTACAAAAAACATTTATCCTAGGTGCAAACATTAATTTTTAATGATCATGAAAATGGCTTTAGCAAAAACAAAATATCTCATGCTTATCCTTTTAAGCATGCTGGCATTATCCTCATGTAAGAAATTTCTGGACAAACAGCCGGATGATATGCTTACCATTGATGAGGTTTTTAAATCGCGGGTGCAAACACAGGCTTACCTGAGCAGTGTGTATTCCTTTATTCCCGATATCCTTTCAATGCAGAACAATTACAATACGCTTGGTATTACCGATGAAGGCGATTTTATCTGGGCGGCATCATGGGCAGGGCAGATGAATAATGGAAACTGGAATCCTTCAAGCGGGTATTACGATAAATGGGGCGCTTTTTATAAAGGCATCCGCTCTGCATCTATTTTTATCAACCGTGTTGATGAATGTGACGATCCTACACTATCTATCGAAATGAGAAAAAGCTGGAAACAGGAAGCAAGGGCACTAAGGGCAATTTATTATTTCTTTTTGGTGCGCCAGTATGGGCCGGTAGTTATCCTTCCGCTCCAAACCACCGATGTAAATGCCAGTAACGAAGAACTGCAGATGCCACGCAGGCCTTTCGACGAATGCATGAATTTTATCATCAGCGAGTTCGATGCCGTACTTAACAGTCCGGATTTACCGGAGCGTTTTATCAGTGCCAATGATAAGGGCCGTATCGATAAATTAACCATTATGGGTTTCAAATCGCGTGCACTTTTATTATCCGCCAGTCCATTGTTTAACGGGAATGCTGATTATGCAGGATTTAAGAACCTGGATGGAACAGCTTTAACAAACAGTACTTACGATGCTTCCAAATGGCAAAAGGCAGCCGATGCTGCCAAAGCACTGATTGATAAAATGCCTGCCGGATTGTATAAAAAGATTCCTGACGGCCAATCGGTGTTTGATCCTTTTATTTCCTACCGCGATCTGTTTTTAGACCGCTGGAACCAGGAAGTAATTTATGCGCGTCCGCAGATGGCCTCATCAGGTGCCGATGTAGGTTGGGAACGCCACTGTGCACCACGTTTTGTAAACGGCTGGAACGGTGTAGGCATATCGCAGCAGATGATCGATTCTTATTTTATGATCAACGGGAAGAAAATAAACGAAACCGGTTCCCAGTACAGTGAGGTAGGTTTTAATACCGCTCCCGGAAAATATACCAAAGCCAACACCTTTAACATGTATGTTAACCGCGAACCGCGTTTTTATGTTTCCATTATGTACAATGGTGCCGATTGGATTTATAAACAGGATGGTAAGCCCGCACAAACCGTAGAGCTGTTTTTTACAGGTAATAGCGGTAAGCAGGGCTCCCACGATCATTCGGCAACAGGTTATTTAACCAGCAAGAACATCAGCCCGAATTCTAACCTGGTAGAATGGACAGGTGCATTACGTTCTTTGGTACTGATCCGTTTGGGAGAGATTTATTTAAACTATGCAGAAGCCTTGAACGAAGCAGCCGATAACCAGACCAACCGCGAACAGGCAGCGGTTTACATTGATAAAATCCGTGAACGGGCAGGGATTCCGGCCCTTACTGCCGATAAAAAGGCTTCGCAAAATGCTTTCCGTGAGGCTATCCGTGATGAAAGAAGGGTTGAACTGGCTTTTGAAGGCTTTAGGGCATGGGATACCAGAAGATGGAAGATAGCCGAGCAAACGGATGGCGCCCCTTTAATAGGAATGAACGTTGATGCAGGCAAAAGCCTTACCGATTTAGAGTTTTATAAAAGAACGGTTATCGAAAAAAGGGTTTTCCTTAAATCCTACTATTTATGGCCTATCCCACAATCAGATATTGTGCGGAACAAACAGTGTGTGCAAAATCCTGGATGGTAAATTAAATGCAGATTGATGATGAAAAAATATTTTAACAGCGCAAAAATTGCGCTCACCATATTCGCTATAACAGCTTTTAGCGCCTGTAAAGTTGATACTTTGGAGCAGCTCGGGGCCTTGGAACAAAAAGTTTCGCTGGTGCAGGTAACCAGCGGGCAGTTACTGCTTAAAACCGATAATGTTGTGGTTGATAAACCGAATTTATTGGTGCGGAGGGCATTTGGCCTCGCACTTTCGGGCCTCGAAAACAATGAAGGTTTTAGTGCCGATGTACAGCTTGATTTTAACGATGTTCCATCAGGTTACGATCAGCTAACGGCATCCGAATGTTTTTTATCTGCTTCGGCAGGTACAAAAGATCCCATTACATCGGTAAATGTTCCGGCAGGTAAACCACAAGGTGCTTTTTATATCAACATTACCAAGGCAGCTATAGATGCACATGGTGGACGGCCGGTTGCAGTAAAAGTAAAATTGCTCAAAACAAGTAAATACAGTATTAATACCATGGCGCAATCTGCCTATGTTTTGATGAATACGGCAGAATTTGGAACGCTTAAAACCAATATTACCGATGCCTATTTCAAGAATTCCATTTTTGCCAGGCAGCCGGGAACAACCGACCGTTTTGTAAACCTTGCGGATTGGATTACCAACGATGCGATGAAAAACTCACGCCCTACCGGTGCAGGTTACGATCAGAATGTGGGATATCTGGGAATAGAGCGATGGACCGGTGGCGATAGCCCGATCATCAACGGGAAAATTTATCAGACTTTTACCCTCCCTGCCGGCAATTATACCATTGATGTGGATATGAAAAAAGTGGCTGCGGATAAAGATTCTTATTTTGTGGTAAGCGAAGGGGCAACCATTCCTGATGCCAGCGGAATTGCAGGTGTACTGGTACAAAAAGGCATTACCAACGATTACAACAATAAAATCCTGACGGTTGATTTTAAATTAACAGCATCGAAACAGGTCTCGATAGGCTTTTTGATCAATATTGATCAGGGAACACAAAAAATTATACAGGCTGCTAACATCAAAATGTATAAAATAGAGAACCTTTTTGAGTAAGGTTTAGGTTTGGCACTGGTTCCCGGAAAATCCGGGACCAGTTTTTTAATTTATAACATAATTTAAAATGCCTCTCCAAGGCTGATATAGAAACCGTTCTGCCGTTCTTCACTTTTTACTTTTGTGCCTATACCATAATCCATCCTTACGCTCAAGCCTTTTGCCGGATCGAAAAAGTACCTTAAGCCTGCACCCAAATCTGGTTTAAAGTTATTCAGTGCAAATGTGGTACGGCCCCAAACCGTTCCCGCACCTGCAAATACTACCGCACCAAAACGGTTGTTAAGGCGGTAACGCAGTTCGCTCTGTATGGCCACCAAATTCCGGTCGCGGTACCTGCCCGAATAATAACCACGCATCATTTCATCATTTCCCAGTTGCGGCAGAATGTAAAAAGGGGTATGGTCGCTTTGTAAACCCTGGTAAATGCCCTGTGCACCCAGTACAAACTTTCCGCCCAGGTCCCAGAAATTGCGCACATTGGCACCAAATTGGCTCCCGGTAAAGTTTGTGCCGCCAAAAAAGTCGGGCGCATATTGATAGGTTAACCTTCCGAAAAATCCCTTTGTAGGATAATTGTTCGAATTACGGGTATCGTAACTTTGCGAAAGGCCCAGAAAGATTGCTTTTCCGCCGCGTTTCCCCTGTATTTCGGGTCGTTGGGTAAAAACCTTGTCGGGCGATCGGTCATCAAAAACATAATTTTCGTATCCAAGAGAAACACCCGAATAAAAGTTTTTGATAAATGTTCTTTCCAGATCGAGTTTAATCTTAAAATCCTGCTGCTGCAGTTTATCTTCATCAGCCTTTCTGGTGCGGTTGCCTATACCGTAAAAATTAAAAGGCATTTTTCTGAAACGGATTTCGGCAATGGCATGGTAAATATTGCCTTTGCTCCAGGCATCGCCCAAAATGCTGAAATTGTAAGTCTTTTTGGTAGAATAGGAGGCTGTTCCCGAAAAATTGGAACTCCGGTTGGTGGTATCCTTACGGTCGGCATAAAAAGAAAACAATGCACCTGTTCCAAACTGGAAACCGGTTTCCTGTGTATAGCCAAGCACCGGAATGGGCATAAAACTCGATTTCCTGGTGGTATCTTTCTCGTTTGATAAGAGTTTCTTTATCAGTTTAATCTGGGCCGAACACTGGAATATGGTAAGCAAACACATCGCCAACAGCAGCATCTTTTTCATGGCGCAAATAAAGTAAATTATTTCATGATTTTAACCTGCTGTAGATCAGGAAAGACTTATTTATTGAAATCTGGAATTTATTTTTATTAACATAAACTTTTAATTCATTAAAATGTTCCTATTTTTAGATTGAACTAATTATTGATCATCTCTACAACAGGTGTTTCGCCTATTCTTTATGGAAAGGTAAAATGCTATATTTTTATGTACAAAGCGAAATCCTTTCTATCCAACCTGGTATACAATAAGTTTTTTTGGCAGTTTTTTCTTGCTGTTTTTATGCTGGGCATGGCTGTTTTCTTTATCCGGAACCAGCATGTTGAAGTAATACAGATTACCAAACAACTCGATACCGCCGTACCGCTTTATGTTGTTCTGGGTATTTTACTTACCGGTGTTTATATTCTGGCACAGGGGCAGATGTATGTACACAGTTTTAAAGCCCTTAATGTTCATGTTTCGCTGGGCAACGCCATAAAACTCTTTTTAAAGCGTAATCTGATCAGTGTTTTCCTGCCTGCCGGAGGTTTTTCTTCGCTGATATTTTTTACAAGGGAAATAGAGGAAAAAGGCATTTCCAAATCCAAAATACACCTTTCATCTACCTTATTTGCATTTTGTGGTATTCTTTCGGTTGTAGTAGTGGCCATTCCGGTATTGGGCATTGCGCTGTTATCAACCAAGCTGGGGCAGGTAGAAATTATCAGTTTTATATTTCTGTTACTGTTAACCGCATTTTTGTTTGTTACCATTTACTCCATTTCAAAAAAAGGCTGGGCCTATCAGTATATTTCAAAAATACGACCATCGTTGGCTACTGTTTTCGACGATATGATCGAAGAGCAGATCAGCCGCAAACATTTCTGGTTAACCCTTTTGGTTTCTATTGCCATTGAGTTTATCGGTATCCTCCACTTATACATCTGTATGCTGGCACTTGGTTTCGAAGCCAGTGTACCGGCGGCAATTGTTGGTTATATTGTAATGGTAATCCTGTTAATTGCCTCTCCGTTTTTAAGGGGGCTGGGCACCATAGAAGTATCGCTCACCTTTATTTTGGGGCAGTTTGGTTTTCCGCTTATTGCTGCGGCAACTATTACCCTCATGTTCAGGTTTTTTGAATTCTGGCTACCTTTAATTGCAGGCATTGTCAGTTTTATCCTTAAAAAAGATAGCATTGTCCTTCGCGTGCTGCCGGCCTTTATCATTTTAATACTGGGTGTGGTAAATATCATTTCAGCCATTACGCCATCTATCCCTACACTGCTCCGGTTGGTAAGGAATATTCTGCCCGAAGATCTTATTGTAACCAGTAATGCACTGGTGCTTATTTTCGGGTTGATTCTGGTAATGGTGAGTATCTTTTTATTGCAGGGATCGAGGCGCGCCTGGTATGTGGCCATTTCATTAACATTATTTTCAATCCTTGGGCACCTTTTAAAGGCAGCAGATTATGAGGAAGCCACCTTGGCATTGATTGCAGGGGCATCTTTATTTTATACCCGCGACAATTACAAGTTAAAGCCGCATCCCAAATTTATAAGGGTGAGTTATTGGGTATTTTTGTATGCCATTGCAGCAGTATTTGCCTACGGTGTACTGGGTTTCTACTTTATGGAAAAGCGCCATTTTGGGGTCGAATTTAAGTTTGTGGATTCGGTAATGGCTGTTTTAAAGGTGATTTTCTTTATAGACGATAAAGCCCTGCACCCGCTTACCAAATTCGGTAACCATTTCGAACAGTCTATTTACGCCGCAAGTGGTTTGGTAATCCTTTTTATCATTTTCAGTTTGCTTAAACCTTATTTTTTCAAACCCTATAACAGTGCCGAAGATTTTGCCGATGCTGATATTTTGTTAAAGGAAAAAGGAAATTCGGCACTCGATTACTTCAAAACCTATCCTGATAAGTTTATCTATTTTAATGAGGACAGAACTGCATTTATCAGTTTTAAGATCACCAGGCACTTTGCACTGGTATTGGAAGATCCTGTTGCTGATAGTGATGAAGAAAAGATCGCCATGATCAAAAAGTTTGAAGAACGGTGTAAGGATACTGGTTTTATTGCGGCCTATTACAGGGTGCCCCACCAATCGTTGGATTTATACAGATCGATCGGTAAAAAACACATCCCGATCGGAGAAGAAGCGGTTCTGGATCTCACAACTTTTACCATTGATGGTGGAAAAATGAAGACGACCAGAAGTGCCATAAACCGTTTGAGCGGCGAAGGATTTATTTTTAGGGTGTACGAAGGACAGCAAAAGGAAGGACTTTTACAAAAACTTCAAACCGTTTCTGATAACTGGTTAAGGGATCTCGATCAAAAAGAAGTAGCCTTTACACAGGGGGTATTTGATAAAACCATCTTAAAACACCAAACGATTTTAACTATCGAAGACGCAGAAGAAAAAATATATGCTTTTTTAAACCTTGTGCCCGATTATGCACCGGGTGAAGCCACTTACGATCTGATCAGGAAAGAAACCGATGCGCCGAACGGAGTGCTGGATATGTTACTGGCCAAAACGTTCCTGTACCTGAAAGAAGAAGGTTTTAAAAGCGTAAATATGGGTTTGGCACCTTTATCGGGGATAAACGGAGAAGATTTTACGCAAAAAACGATTAAATATGCTTATGATAATTTAAAAGCATTTGCGCAGTTTAAAGGTTTAAGAAAGTATAAGGAAAAATTCTATCCTTCGTGGAACAAAAAATACCTGATTTATAGCCACCATTACCACTTATTGCAGGTTCCTAATGCATTGAAACGTATTTCGGAAGGCAGTTAAGTTTAAAGTTCTGTTTGGATGGTAGCCACTACTTTTTTAATGTCGTTATCAAATTTGTGTGAGCCGGGGATCAGTGTTTTTGTGATGTTTTTCTTATCGGGAATTGCTTTTTGCAAATCGCTGTCTTCACCTTCACCAAAAATAAATAGCAGTTTACTCCCTATTTTGTTGATTTCGGGCAATACCTTGTATTTTGCATTTTTACTGCCCAAGCCCATCATATCAGTTAAATGGATCACAAAATCTGTCGAACTCGAAGGCGATAACAGTATGGTTGATCTTAATTTTTGTTGAAGATCTTTGGCCAGCCTTGGTGTTAAAAATAAAGCAGCATCTGCTCCGAAAGAATAACCTAAAATCGAAAATTCTTCTTTATCCCAGTTTTTTAGGTACGATTCAATTACGGCATTTAGATCCTGCGCCAGTTTATCAGGTGTTTTTTGTTCCCAAAAGTATTTTTTACTGTCTAATGCAACCACTGCATAATTTTTATCATTTAAAGACTGGATCAGGTTCTGCGAAAAACTGTTCATACCACCATCACCGCTCAGGTAAAAGATGATGCTTTTGGCTGCCGGTTTTGCCTTTATGGTTAAAGGTAATTTTGAAATATCCTGTCCAAGTGTAAAAAGTGAACAGCATATCAGGGTACAGAAAAGGAAAATTTTATCAATCATTTTATGCTTATTTCAATACTGATACGATTTTATCGTATGCAATGGTTTGATAATGGTGGTTCCCGGGGATACTATCGATCAACAGGTTTTTTTGTTTCACCTTTTTTAAAGGTTTATCTTCTTCCTCAATGCCATAAAAACAATAAATAGGGATGGCTATTTTGTTGATTTCGAGATCAACCTTATAAGGGTAATTATCGCCTGAAAGGTTTGCCAGATCACCAAAGTGTACTTTAAATGAGGTGGTGGCATAAGGAGAAAGCATCTGTAATGCCCTTACATGCCTTTTTGCACGGAAAGGCAGCCGGCTATAAATAAAAGGGAGCACATCGGCCCCAAAAGAATAACCGCAGAGGTAAACCTCGCGGGTTTTGTATTTTAGTGCATATTTACGGATCAGCTGTACAATATCTTTTTCGGTCTGTTCAGGTGTTTTTTGCTCCCAAAAATAATCCCTTGAGTTAATACCTATAGTATGAAAACCGTTTTCGGCAAATTTAAGAGAAAGATCGTCTTCAAATTTAATCCAGCCACCATCTCCTGAAAGGAAAATGAGCAGTTTCTTAGCCTGTGGGTCTTTCGCCGGATACAGGAA
The DNA here is from genome assembly GCF_002432345.1 of Pedobacter sp. UBA5917. Classification (GTDB taxonomy): domain Bacteria; phylum Bacteroidota; class Bacteroidia; order Sphingobacteriales; family Sphingobacteriaceae; genus Pedobacter. The sequence goes on along the minus strand of NZ_DJDT01000330.1, from coordinate 6,167 downwards.
TATAGGCAGGTTAAATTCGTTACCTTTAATGGCATTGTTTTCGTGCACGCGTGCTCTTTTAAACAGTGCGCAGCTGCTGAAAACAATGCTTAACAAAAGGAAAAAAACTGCCTTTTTCATGTTTATAAAAATGTAAAACCAAGCATAAAGGAAAGCCCATGCGGATTGATATCCAGGTCGTTTGTACTCATTTTATATCCTTTTAAGCCAACCGCCAAAAAGGTGTTTAATTTTGGGGTAATGCTGTATTTGGCACCAAAACCGGTATAAACATAAAAACCCTCTTCGCTAACCTTGCTTTTAATATCTGGCGTAGGGTCTTCGGCAATGTCGTATTTGTTAAAAGAGATTCCCAATGAGGTTTCTACATAGGGCCTGATCTTTCTGGTGGTTTTGAAATTGTATTTTAAGTTACCGTAAACAGGTAAAAACTTTAGTTTATACAGTACATAACCATTATCGTGGTGGATAGGGGTGGTAGAATATTCGATCCCGATGCCAGGCTCCAGGCCATTGGCGAAAAGGTAGTTTGCCTTTATGGATGGGGCGTAAAAAAGGTTGCTGTGGGTAGATCTTAACAGTTCGAAAGCCGGTGAAACCGAAAAAGTTCCGCTGCTGGTTTTCTCCTGGGCTGATGCAAGAAAGGGTAGAAGGAGCAATAAATTGCCAATAAGTAGTTTTTTGATCGTCATTTATATGGGGATATGACTGTAAACATAATAAAAAGCTTTTTCTGAATAAAATGCTTTAGGTAATTTTAACAGAAGATAACTAAGCTTAATACCGTCAAAATTACTCCTGCTGTTATTTCTAATGGCCCCGATAGCTATCGCGTGCAGCGAAGTCGGGAACCAGGCTCCAGCACAATGTCACCCTCCGGCGCGCCGTCACCCTGAATTTATTTCAGGGTCTTTTAAGCAGTATAGATCTCTCTGCTCCACCACCGATGTAAAATCGTTACAGGTCGCATTTTGGTAGAGATGACGCTACTTTTTATTATAACCTGTCATTCTGAGTGCAACGAAGAATCTTTGGCTTTACAGCAGATTTTTAAAGAAGAACTAATTTATAAAAAGGTTCTTCACTGCGTTCAGAATGACAGAAAGGAGTGATTCGTCAAGACTACCATTTTGTTGAATCTGCTATCAGAAATTACTCTGCTGCTACCTTTTTAAGATAAACAGCTTCGAGCTCTTTCAATGTTTCATCATATCCTTTGCGGTCAAAAAAAGCAGCAGGATTATAGGCATCACCTGGTTTATGTTTTTCGTGAAGGTTAAACTGGCTTGCGTGCGAGGATAACCAGATATCAAAAGAAAGCTTTTTAAGCGATCTAAAGCTGTTGGCATAATCTTTACTGATGGTTGGGTAGGCTGGTATTTCGGAGAATTTTTTCTCGGTAACAATGCTCGGCATATTGGCAATAAGCACAGTATAGCTCCGTTTTTCATCTTTGGTTTTAAGTAAAAAACTGCACGATCCTTTGGTATGTCCGGGATGGTGGAGCATGGTAATACTGGTACCTCCCAACTGGATCAGGTCTTTATCTTTTAACAAACGGTCTGCCACAATGGGCGTATAACTGCTTTCTTTGCCACCAAGAGCGTAATCGGTACGGCCACCGTCTTTCATTACCTGGGCATCTTTTTCATCCACCATCATTTTTGCTCCGGTAAGCTTTTTAATCTCTGCCATAGCGCCTAAATGGTCGTAGTGGGCCTGTGTGGTAAGCAGTATTTTAATGTCATTGAATTTAAACCCCAGGCTTGCCACATTTTTTTCAATCTGTGCAGCTGATGAAGCCAGACCTGTATTGATCAGTATATTCCCTTTTGGTGTGGTAATGAGATAACAGGCCAGATCGTAGGTGCCTACATAATAAATATTGCCTGCAATGCGGAATGAGGCATAAGCCGCCGACCATTCTTTCGGGGTATCGGTAGGCTCGTACACATTTTGGGAAAATACAAAAAGCGGAAAAAGAAGGAGGAAAAAAATAAAATTGATTTTCATAGGTATAGGATGATGATAGGGTTTAATAACGCATTAAAATTAGAAAAATTATGGCGTAGTAATGCCGCACACCAGGGGAATTATTCGAATGTTAACCAATTTTCTTTCCTATTTAGATATCGGGAACGTAAACGAAAATGTACTGCCATTACCCGCACTGCTATCTACCCATATTTTACCGCCATGGCCTTCAATAATTTCGCGGCAAACATAAAGTCCGATGCCGAACCCAGCAATGAGGTTATTGTTCTGTCCGCGGTAAAAACGGTTAAACAGACTCGAAATTTCTTCCTGCGGAATACCAGTACCCTGATCGGTAACACTTATTTTGAGTTCGTCAACCTCAACTGCCGCAGAAATAGTAATTAAACTACCCAGATTGGAATATTTTACAGCATTACCAATCAGGTTATTTACTACCTGGGCAAGTTTTCCCGTATCGCCGTTAACAGTTACAGATCCGGTTTCCGGAAAAACAAAACGATGCTGCGAATAGAGCATGTGTGTTTCCTCAGCAATCTCCTCTAAAAAAGTATGAAGCTCGAATGGAGCGCTTTCGATAAACATTTTGCCCGATTCCAGTCTCGCCAGGTTTAAAAAACCGTTGATCATATTCGTCATGCGGCGGGTTTGCTTAACAGACTGTTCCAATATTTTTTTGGTCATTGCATCCTGTTGCGCCGGATTGTTTTTCTCCATCAACTGCAGGTAGGCACTTAGCGAGGTAAGCGGTGTTTTAAGTTCGTGGCTTACCATACCGATAAAATCGTTTTTCCGCTGCTCGTTCTGTTTAATGTCGGTAATATCGCGTGTGGTGCCAGCAACAGCTTCCACATCGCCGGCTTCATTAATTACCGGGCTAAGGATATAATCGTATATACGTTTGCCCAGTACCGCATGCGGAAAAGAAACTTCACCACGGATCGATTTTTTAGTGGCACATACATGGTCTATTTCCCTTTCGTGCATTTCGGCGTGCCAGGGTTCGTAACCGTTTTCTAAAAGGCTTTTCCCTATAGCATTTTCCCAGCTTTTGCCCCACATGGTTAACAATGCCTCATTTGCATAGATGAAATTATAATCAAGGCCGAAAACATACATTAAATCGGGTGTATTATTGGTAATGGTTTCGTAAACCCTTTTTTGCTGTTCGGTAATCTCTTTTGCCTGTTTAAGTGCTTCTTCGGCCCGTTTTGCTTCGGTAATATCGCTTGCAGCACCAAACCATTCGCGTACATTTCCCTGTTCGTCCAATATCGGTACCGCACGCGAAAGCGTCCAGCCAATGGTTCCATCGGCCCTAAGCACACGGTGTTCCAACTGAAAAATCTTGGTTTCCCTGCGGGCTTCCTCAATGGCTGTTCTTACTTTATCCTGATCGAAGGCGTGGATGTATTTAGGAATCCAGTCGGCCAGTGGTTCATTGGTATCCACTAAAAAATCCCTGCCATCCAATTGCTTCATTTCGCGCCAATCAGCACTCATAATATATACAATGTCGGATGTAGCGGTTACAAGTGCCCTAAAACGTTCTTCGTTGGCGGTAATTGCTTTTTTGCTCGCTTGGTTATCTTCAGGTATATTGCTCATATGATCGGCACGACATTAAAATCGACACTAAATTAGTTTTAAAAGCCGGTTTTCAAAAAAACTCAGGGCACTCCATAATTTTTTTCCTTTTAAATCGCGGTTTACTCCCAAAACGAATGCTTATTAGCTTAATAGGTTTAACAGCACAGCTATGCTGAATGTTTTTCTAATTGATTTCAGATGGGTTTAAACACCATTTTTAACCCCAACGATTGATTAGATTTACATTATTTTTTATTTTTTTTAAAAAAGGATGCAACACTATTGTACATGCTGCGACTAGAGAATAGAAACGTATTAAACAGATAAATTAAAAGCTCAACATTGCGCACTGCTGAACAGATCACAGATCAGGAATTAATTGTACTCTGCCTCGAGGGCAAGGATGCCGGCTATACGGGCTTGTACAACCGTTATGCCCGGAAAGTTTATAATTCGATCAGCCGGATGATCAGCCATACGGGTGAGGCAGAAGATATTTTACAGGATACTTTCTGCACTGTTTTTAGCGATGTAAGCAAATTAAAAGGTGTGCTCAGTATCGAAGCCTGGGTAAGGAGGATGGCCATAAACCGTTCTATTTCGCACCTTAGAAAGCGGAAAATAGTTTTTTCAGATCTCGGCGAAATGGATGTGGAAGATGAGGTAGGCAGCAATGGTGATGATATGGATATTTTCGATTGCAGGGTAGAGGATGTGAAAAAGAGTATCGAAGAACTTTCGTCAGGTTATAAAACGATTTTAAACCTGTATGTATTTGAAAAAATGACGCATGAGGAAATTGCAGTGATGCTGGGGGTATCGGCAAGTACGGTACGCACACAGTACCACAGGGCAAAAAAACGTGTTTTACTATCACTTAAAGACAAATGTTATTATGAATGATCAGATAAAGGATTTTGTGGAACAGCACCGGGAAGAATTCGATCATCTCGAAGCCCCGGCATTTGATATGGGCCGCTTTAAAAAAATGCAGGTTGAGGCAGCGCAGCCAGAGGTTAAAACCCTGAAATTGTTCGCATGGCGTAAATGGGCTGCTGCGGCATCAATTGTACTGGTTGCAGGAGCTGCCTGGATGTTTTTAAATCAACAGACGGTTGTTGCACCGAAAAGTGATCGCACAGCGATTGTACAACCTAAAGATACCAGCAAAGATAATAGTGTTTTAATCCAACAGGATATAGCGAAAACGAAAGAAACCGTAAAACAGGTAGTGGTACAAGCGGTAACGATTAAGGAACAGGTTGGGCCGGTTAAAAGCGAAAGTAGTATATACCGGGAGTTAAAAGATAGCACTTCGGCAAGTGTAAGGTTGCTGGCGATATTAAAAATTGAGAAAACAAACCGGATGAACAACAAAACACTCGATATGTTATCGAAAACACTCAACCATGATGGCAATACGAACGTGCGTTTGGCGGCTTTGGGTGTATTGCAAAAGTACAGTGCCGATAAATATGCCTCATCGTTACTGGTTAACTCGCTGAACAAACAGGACGATCCGATGGTGCAACTGGGCCTGGTTAGCTTTTTGGGTAAAATGAAAAACGTAGAAATCGGAGATAAACTTTATGCGCTGGCCAATAATCCCGAAACTTTTGCAGCCGTACGCGATGAAGCATATAGTGTATTATTAAATCAAGACAAATTATAAAACAGTAAACAACAAGAGTTATGAAAAAGCAATTTATCGTTCTTTTTTCCCTGCTAGCCATCACCGTATCGGCATCGGCACAGAAAGAATACAAATTAAGCAAGAGCTCGGGGCAGCTCAACCTGAATATATCGGGGGCAATAGTAGAGGGTTATAGTGGTAACGAGATTGTATTTTCGATGCCTGCATCAGAAAAAGAAGAGGTTGATGAACGTGCAAAAGGTCTGCGTGCCATCAGTGGATCAGGTTTTACCGATAATACCGGTTTGGGAATAGATGTTTCTACAAAAGGTGAAGAAATAAATGTAAATGCAGTAAACAGGGATATAAAAGGTATTTTAACCATAAAAGTTCCCCAGAACATTAAAATATCTTTCGTAAATAAAAGCAATGTTTACCAGAATGAGATTATTTTAAAAAACCTTAAAAACGAAATAGAGGTTTCTACCAGTTACAACAAAATCAAATTGGAGAACAACAGCGGCCCTATGAACGTTAAAACGCTTTATGGTTCGGTAGATGCTATTTTTACCGAAAGCATTAAAGGCCCTGTTTCTATTGTTTCTGTATATGGTTACGTAGATGTTTCGTTGCCGGCCAGTGCAAAAGCAAATGTAGAACTGGCTACAAGTTATGGAAAACTTTATGCCGCAGAAGGTTTAAAAATAGCCATCGATAAATCGGAAAAACAGGAGCGTAACGGATTTACAGCTTTGAGTAGCGGCGGAAGTTCGAATGGCGGCGGTCAGGTAGCTACTGTGCGCGGACAGGCTTTATCGAGCTTAACTACCATAAATGGCGAAGGCTCTGTTTTTGAGTATGGTGGCAGTAGCCGTAACTCCGAGAATATCAAAGGTAAGATTAATGGTGGCGGTGCCGATCTGATCTTAAAATCGAACTATAAAAATGT
>NZ_DJDT01000115.1 GCF_002432345.1 Pedobacter sp. UBA5917 | reverse complement strand
AAACCGCTCTTACTACTGCGCTGATGTTTACGAATATCCCGCAGCATTTGTAACACTGGAAGGTAAAACATTTTTAATCCACTGTCCTTCTAAATATTGCAGGCTCGATTTTGAAAATGCTGAAACCGGCCAGATTATAACCGATGCAATAGATAGAAATCCGATTGATTTTTTCCATTCAAGATTAGAAGTAAGCCCCAACGGCAAATACTTAATAAGTAAAGGCTGGTTTTGGCACCCCTTTGATGCCATTAGGTTATTTGATATTAAAGAATGTTTCAGCAACCCCCATTTGCTCGATCAATCTGAAATTTATCCCAACGTAGGAACAGAAATCTCAACAGCAAGTTTTATTGACGATAACAGGGTGCTTTGGGGTTCATCGGATGGGGAAGAAATTGATGACGGATTATTGGAAAATCTTCCCCAAAAATGCATGGCCATTTGGGATATTAGCTCTGGCAGGTTATCAAAGCCTATAAAAATAGATATTGAATTTGGAAACCTCTACGCAATTAACAACCGGTTTGCCTGGGATATATACAAATTTCCAAAAATCATAAATCTCGAAACAGGGCAGGTAGTTGATCAGGACGAAAGTATTTCAAGCGGACTGCAGAATTCATCAATCATCCACCACCTCGGTAATCTTCCCAAAGTGGCATTTAACCCGCAAACAAAACAACTTGCAATAAGCAATGGCGATGCAATAGAAATTTTAGAACCCTAAATTAAAACATGGAGCATAATAAAAAATTCAAACTCAGTGCCGATCAGATCAAAGACCTGATCCCCCGCATGGGCGGCTGTATGGCTACCGATAAGATTACCGTAAATGGCGAACCCGTAAAATACATGTACAGGCAGGAGCCAGAAAATGACATAGATTCGGGCTGGGTATTTTTATCGGGTACCGAAACACAGGAATATTTGGATGATGCAGCCAATACCATGATTTACGATGTAAATACCATTGCCAATTATGATAAGGCCATTATCCCATATCTTAACCTGCCCATAGGTTCGGATCTGGAACGGATTGATGGCACGGATACCTTTGAGCGTTATACAGGCTAATACATGTTAAAACATCCAAAAGTTGTTTTTCTATTTTTTTACTTTGGCCAGGCATTATTTCTATATGGTAGTAAAATATGCAAAACACAATAGATAGCCTTTCTAACCAGGAATTTGAAATATACGATCACACAGTTATGCTCGAAAAAATTGGCGATCAGGTTGATATTGGGAAACAGTTAGAAAAAGACGGCACTTTTGAGCGGTACCGGAAAATCCACCAAAATTATCTCGATCTGTTTCTCGATTCAAAAGATGAAAAAACGAAGTTGGAAATCTTAAAACGACTGATATTTTTGAACTGGTACGGAATAATAGAGCCCAGTTATTATAGTGGCATTGGAATTTTGGATGATGAAATCATTTCTAAATCTTATACCATCCTTAACGATTATCTGATTAATAATAAAATTGACAGTGAACTTAAATGGATGTTATCTTATTACTCGAGCTGGGATTTTAGTATATTACCCTATTCAGAACCAAATTTAAAAGCATTAACAAAATTCGTAAAAGAGCGCGACGATTCAGTATTGGCTAGTCCTGAAAAAGAACTACCAAAAGGAACAATGGATAACAGGGGGCAAATGGGTATTTATTGGAAAATAAGTACAATTAAAGAAGATTAACAGTTTAAAAGATTTTATTGCCGTCATTAAAATAACAATTGAAGAAGGTTAAATGATGAACAAACCTCAGATAAATGATTTTATAAAAACCTACCACATTCAAAGTGTTTTCACTAATGCTTTCGCCTTTCTATTAAATCAGCATACCTGTGAACAATTAGATATAACCGACAAAAATCTATCTATCGATGTTGAGCTTTTTGAACAAGAATTACCCGATGCAAACACGGTAGCCTTAAAAAGCACTGTTTATCAGAATAATAACAAAATCGGATTTTATAAATTGATTTTTACCTACGATGGAAACCTGATGGATGATTTTTTTGTAATTTATTGATGGGTTAATTCTTTTGACCATAGATTCTTAATTACTTTCGAATTACAGAAAGCCTATCAGGCTCTGCGCTGATCATCTTAAATCTGCGGGAGCCCCAAATAACACCAATCATCTCGGATTAAAGAAACGATTGGTTAGTAACTTAAAGCAAAATACTACATGCCAGAACCGATAATAATTGAGGATTATTCGCCAGCATGGGCTACTACATTCGAAGCGCTCAAAACCATTTACCAATCTCATCTACATCAACTTATCATGGGTGTTGAACATGTGGGCAGCACATCTGTTGTAGGGCTGGCGGCAAAACCGGTAATCGATATCGATATTATAATCAGCAACCCGGAAAACCTGGATACCATTATCAAAAAACTGAAACCTTTGGGCTACACCCACCGTGGCAACCTGGGGATTTCTGATCGTGAGGCTTTTAAATGCGATACTACCTACACCCCAATTGATGGCTCAGGAAAGATTTGGCCCAAACACCATTTATATGTTTGCCCTTCGGATAGTGTAAGTTTAAGGAACCATTTAACACTGCGCAATTTTCTACGCAACCATCCACAAAAAGCAAAAGAATACGGCGAACTGAAAAAGAAACTTGCACACGAAAATCCTTACAGTATCGACAGGTATATCGAACAAAAAACACCTTTTATTATAGATATATTAAAGAATGGTGGTTTTACTGAAACTGAAATACTGAACATCACAGAGGAAAACATTCAGAAATAAGATATGGAAATCCGCTTATTGGTATTACGAACTGCTGATACAAAACACCTGGTTGACTTTTACAGTTTATTGGAACTTGATTTTGAATACCATAAACATGGAAACTCCCCCTTCCATTATTCGACCAATATCGGTTCTACAGTTTTTGAAATTTATCCTTTGGCAAAAGATCAAAAAGAAGCAGACAAAAATCTAAGGTTAGGTTTTGGTTTAGAAAATTTTGAAGAGGCAATAATGATGTTAAAAGCAACCAAAGTTCCTTTTGTTCAAGAACCAGCTGAAACAGCCTTCGGTTTTATGGCAATTATAATTGATCCTGATGGGAGAAAAATTGAGCTGTACAGGAAATAAAGTTCGGATTTATTACATTAATGATAATAGCATGATGGATTCTGAAACAAGTTCAGAATGACGACTGAATTAAAACACAACGCACCAAATTCTGCGCTGATCATCTTAAATCTGCGGGAGAAAAAGACGGTAAGAGTTCCCCGCTGATCACACTAATTACGCAGATATTTCCAATACACAGCTTTGCACTATTCTACATTATTCATATCTTCCCATCAGTTTAAGTTATCCGGATAATGCATCAGCGCTCAACCAACCATGCTAGCTCAACCGCAAATTTCACTATGTATAAATTAACAACCTCAAAAATATGAAACCAAGAGCAGCTCTGTTTTCGATTATTCTATTGGCAATTGTTCTAATTAGCTGTAAAGGCAAAAATGAAATTAAACCATGTTACATTTCATTTAAATCGACAACGGGTTTAGTTGCGGCCAGTTTAGATCGCCTTCCCGAAGATGCAGAGAAATATAAAACGGTGCCAACTGCAAATGGAGAAGTAAACGTGACCTGTACAGATGGTTACCGGATTTTATATAACAACAGTAAGAACGCCCCTTTCGTAAACTTAAAAGTAGAGCTTTCTGAAGAAAAGAGTTATAACCTCGATAAAAAGAAGCTGCTCGAAAATTTATTTTTTTTAAACTCGCACTCCACGGGTATGGAAAGCAAGAACCTGATAGAACTTAAATTTAATGGTTATACTGTTTACGGAATTAACCGGGCATCAATTGAAACAGGCAGTACATTAGGCACATTTATCATGTTCCCCGGAAATAACACCACTGTTTATTTTTACTTCAACAATATGAAACCCGAATACAGAAATTTCACCTCCTTTAGCGATTATAAAAAACAACGTGACAGATTTATTAATGAGTATACCAAATATCTAAACACCTGTAAGGATAAATAAATACAACTGGTAGCATAAAACATTACGGAAGTTAACATTAACGCTCAATGAATCCATTTTCAATTACCTTAACAGCACTGTGGGCCTACCCTATTTTAAGCTTAATCTTTTTTGTATTCACTAAAAGGAAACCAAAAACAAGGATATGGGTGATCAGCATTTCAATTGCGTTAACTGTTTTAACCACTTTAGCTTTACTGCTTAAAATTTCAACTATATCGGTATCATTAAATTGGTTACTCGTTTCGGGTTTCTACCTAAGCCTATCACTTATATTGTGGTGGTCGCAATTTCAGCCGAATACATTCTTAAAAATTGTAGGTGCTTTGTTTATGACAGGCGTTTTTGGAATAGGTTATCTCTCCGGAACTCTTGGTATTTTAGGTGTAGGATTTATCGTTGCAGATTTCGAAACGGATACCGAAAAAAAATGGAGTGATGGTATTATTTACAGGGAACGTTCAATTGGTAATGCCATTTCTGATTATAGGGGCACACGTATTGAGATTTATAAAACAGTTGCATGGCTACCTGTTTTCGAATACCGGATAACCCAAAAGGAATATTACAACGTAATTGCCTATCCAAATGAGATAAAAGTTAACTACGAACCTAATAAACATATCATTCATCTATCTGCCAATATCGTTTCAGTAAATGATGGCGGTAGAGAGAAATGGAGTGATAGTATAAAACTTAAATAAAAGATAATACTATGAGTTGGGATATTGTAATATTCAGTTCAAAACAAAAAATAAATGCGGTTGAAGAAGTTGAGGAAGAATTGCTTGTGGAAATAGATTTTAATGCGATTTTGGAAAAACACTTTAACAATATTACCGCGGATAAAAATCAGCGTGAAATAAAAGGCGATAACTACGCAATAGTTTATTATGCCGACCAGGAGCCTGTAAGCAATAAGGTATTCGGCCTTTATGGGGAGGAAGCGCTTTTTGTACTGATAAGCGTTGCAAAATTATACGATTGGCAAATATTCGATACCGGCAATGGAGAAATGCTTAATCTCGAACATCCCGAAAAAAACGGTTACAGTAATTTCCAAAATTACTTGCAGCATATTTTGAAAAATACAAATAATTAACATGAGCGACGCCAGAAGAAACCGACGACAACAACAGCGCAGTAAAGTTACCTTTTCCAAATTAACCTTTCATAAACTCAACTGGTTAGAATACCTCACCATTGGTTTAAGCCTGTGGTTCATATTTTTCCGCGAGCCTTATAAAATTCTTTTTACGGCCTTGCTCTGCATGCCCATTATCGGCATTGTGCTTAATGGTTTAACCGGCAGGCCCAGCATTGCCAGTTTGGTAGAAATTTCGGAAGAGAAGGATGGAAGCGATAAATATGATGTGGCCGATTTTATCGACATTGCAGCCTGGGTTATCCTGTTGCATGTAATGATCAGATATGATTATGAAAGTTTTTACAGTTTGATTATCCCAGGTACCATAGCCTTTGCAATCATGCTGATCATTCTTTTTGCTACACACAATTATATCATCAACACCAATAAAAGCAAAACATGGATTTACCTGTCACTCATTTTTAATGTTTTTCTTTATAGCTACGCTGGCACTTATGGAGCAAACTGTGTTTTCGACACTTCGGAACCAACGGTTTACCATGCCGAGGTTGTAAATAAAAGAATTAGCAAGAGTAGCAAGGGTGGAACATCTTATTACCTAAAAGTTACTCCTTGGGGCCATCATTACGACCAGGAAGAAATTTCGGTAGCAAAGAGCCAGTATGATGAGAACCAGATCGGTCAAACTATAAATATCGACCTAAAAAAAGGTTTATTTAACATCCCCTGGTATTATATAGAATAAGCTGTAACAGCTATGCTCCCATACCATCTAATAAATAACAGGCGCTACATTAATCCGTTAAAAAATTGACCTCCTATCCTGAAGAAATAAAATTTATATCCAGTTGGCGAAAGTATCAGCAACGGGTTCTTGATCAATTAGATGATTACATTGCCAACCGGCACCTGCATATTATTGCGCCACCGGGTTCGGGCAAAACGGTTTTAGGGCTCGAAGTAGCTATCCGTTTAAACAAACCAACACTGATCCTGGCACCTACCATTGCCATACGAAACCAATGGATACAGCGTTTCTGTGATCTTTTTCTCCAGGTTGAAACCGTGCCAGACTGGATTTCGAAAGACATCAGAAATCCAAAGTTTTTAACAGTGGTAACTTTTCAGGGCCTGCACGCGGCCTGTAATAACCTGCGCATAAAGGAAGAGGAAGAAACAGAAGAAGAGGAAGATGCCGAAGAAAGTTTAAAATCATCGAACCCCAATCTCGATAACATTGTAAGCGGATTAAAATTACAGCAGGTTAATACCATTGTGGTTGATGAAGCCCATCATTTAAAAAACGAATGGTGGCAAACCCTAACCAGGGTAAAAGAAAAACTCGGTCCCATTACAGTTGGCTTAACGGCAACCCCTCCTTATGATGTTACCCCGGCAGAGTGGTTGCGGTACCTCGAATTTAACGGCCCCGTTGACGCCGAAATATCAGTTCCCGACCTGGTAATAGAGGGTGATTTATGTCCGCACCAGGATTATGTGCACTTTACCTTCCCAACCGAAACCGAGAATAAAAACATTGAGCAGTTTAGGCAAAATATAGAACAGCTGTTCAACGAAATTAAACAGGATAAAACCATTATTACAGCAATTGAAAACCACCCCATTTGGGTACACCCAACCGAACACCTCGAATGGATTTACACCAATCTGGCCTGTTATTCTGCCTGTTTAATCTTTTTACATGCCAACGGAAGGGAAATACACGAGCTGCATACCGAGGTAATCGGTGATGATAAACCCGAAATCCCTCCGCTCGATTACCACTGGCTGGAAAAACTTCTGGATTTCTATCTCTACCAGGAGAAAGAACGTTTTAAACCTTTTGATGAACACCGTAAACAACTCGAAAATAAGTTGAGGCGCTGTGGTGCAATGGAAAAACGACAGATAGACTTTTCCAATAGTAAGCGCATCACAGGTTTTTTAACCTCGAGCATCAGCAAATTAACCGGTATCTGCAAAATTGTGGATTTCGAGTTTAAACAGCTTAACCATCAATTGAGGATGGTAATACTATCTGATTATATCCGAAAGGAATTTTACATAAATGCACCGGAGAATAAACTCGAGCTTACCAAAATGGGTGTAATCCCTATTTTTGAAAAACTAAGGCGCGAAAACGATAACGGTAAAAAAATAGGTGTACTTACCGGTTCAATGGTGATTATACCAAAAACAGCCTATAACGCATTCGAAACAAAAGCGTTTGGAAAGGGCATTTCAAAAATCAGTTTGTCGCCGGTGCCCTACGATGATAACTATATCATCATTGAGCAGACCGAACAGCTTAAAAATGACCTGATCCATATTGTAACCGAAATTTTTCAGGAAGGACAAATCGAGGTACTCATTGGCACAAAATCCTTATTGGGTGAGGGATGGGATGCACCGGCCATCAATTCGCTTATACTGGCCAGTTTTGTTGGTTCCTTTGTTTCATCCAACCAGATGCGTGGCAGGGCGATTAGAACGCAGAATGGCAATACAGGTAAAACCGGAAACATCTGGCACCTGGTTACCATAGATCCAACGGCCGAAACCGGCGGAGATGACTTTGATTTATTGAAGCGGCGGTTTAAAAGTTTCGTAGGTGTTTCTTTTAAAGAGGAGCCCGGCATCGAAAATGGAATGAACCGCTTAAACCTACCCGAAAATATTGTTTTGCCAGCAGAAGCAGAGAAAAAGAACGATGAAATGTTCAACTATGCTGCAAACAGGGAAAATTTAAAAGAGCGCTGGAAACTGGCGCTCGAAGGTGGTGTAAACCTGATCGAAGAAATAAAAATACCATTTGAAGAGGAACTCGGTTACCAGGAAGTGAAAGCCATGTACCTGAATAAAACCATTACATACCTTTCGGCCACTTTGTTTTCGGGCCTGGCCGGATTCGGAGTAGAAATACTTGAAGTTTTTCTGAAAGGGGCTAAAAACATCAGATCACTCCAAGATTTTTATATCATTTTGGCAATTATAGGAACTATAGGGATTATCTTATTCGGTAGTTTAACCTACAGAACGCTGAGCCTTTACATTAAGTACAGGGATATTTCAAAAGATATCCAGCAAATTGGTGAAGCACTGCTAAATTCGCTCATTAAAACCGGAGCGATCAAAACAGATGTTTCAAAAATTTACGTACAAAGTAGCATAGATAGATACGGCGCCGTTTTTTGCCATTTGGAAGGAGGAACAACATTCGAAAAATCCATCTTTATTAATGCCCTGCAGGAGTTGATTGCACCGATCGATAATCCACGTTATGTAATTATCAGGAGGAACAGGTTTATGCTCTTTATCAAACAGAAAGATTATCATGCTGTGCCCGAGCTCATCGGCAGGAATAAAAACCTTGCCGAACATTTTAAAGACCAATGGGAACACTACGTAGGTAAGTGCGATTTAATATTTACCAGAACCATCGAAGGCCGGAAACTGATTTTACAATCAAGAATGAAATCGCTGGCCGCGCAGTTCCAGAACAAAACAGAACATGTAAACAAATGGAAGTAAAACATAAAGGGCAAAACAATGACAGAAATCGAATCGATACTAAATGCTGATTTTCTATTAAAACTTGTTGCAATTGAAACCATTCAACATTACTCTACTATCGATACTTCCATTAAAAATGAAGGAATGGAAAGTAAGGTAGAATTAAAGGTAATGGTATTGGAGCCTGCAGAAAATAACCAAGGAGTAGATGAAAACATTTATGAATTGGTTTTAGGTAATGTTACCAGCTATCAGATGGATTTTAACAACGTTAACGAAAGGACATTTGAATTTGATACAGACGAAGTAAAACTAGAAAGAAATACCGGAAATGCATATTTGCTGCGCTTTTTTAATTCATCTGTTAATATAAACATCGTATTTAGTGAATTAAGTATAAAGCAATTGAACTGATAAAGATTCCGCGCTAATCACCTAAAATCTGCGGGAGATAAAAGACGATGATGGTCTCCCGCTGATCTCACGGATTTCGCAGAACACCAACCCTAAAAGATCCTTCGACTCCCGAATATTCGGGACAGGTTACGCTCAGGATTGACAATAATAGTTTGCCGCTAATCGCGCAGATTTACGCAAATACTACTATTTCCTTATTTTCCAACTTCTTTTATATAGCAGAATTACCATGCCACCCGTCATCCTGAATTTATTTCAGGATCTGTAAAAAGGTATCTAAACGCATTAATTAGCCTTTCACCTTGTAAAGCTTATCATAAACAATACCCAGACAAACGAAAGATTCTGAAACAAGTTCAGAATGACGGCTGGAATTGAACATAATGTCCCGAACTCTGCGCTGATCATCTTATATCTGAGGGAGAAAAAAGACGATGATGGTCTCCCGCTGATCTCACGGATTTCGCAGAACACCAACCCTAAAAGATCCTTCGACTTCGCTCAGGATGACAATAATAGTTTGCCGCTAATCGAGCAGATTTACGTAAATACTACTATTTCTTTACTTTCCAACTTCTTTTATATAGCAAAATTACCATGCCACCCGTCATCCTGAATTTATTTCAGGATCTCTGGAAGCTATTTAAACGCATTAATTAGCCTTTCACCTTACAAATCTTATCATAAACAATAACCAGACAAACGATAGATTCTGAAACAAGTTCAGAATGACGGCTGGAATTGAACATAATGTCCCGAACTCTGCGCTGATCATCTTATATCTGCGGGAGAAAAATGGCTAAGCTTTCCCTCTGATAACGCAGAATACCAACTCTGTGCCCTCGGTGCTTTCTTCTGTGACCTCTGTGGTTAAAAAAAATACGAAAACTAAAAAGATTGCTTCACTCCACACCACTAGCCATTCCCTTCTGTCGCAATGATAGGATAAGGGCGATTTGTTATCATACACCAAATCCCGGTCCTCCGTCTTCCGACATCAGACTACCTCTTTACTTTGCGGCCTCCGCGCCATCCTGAGCGTAGGAGAAGGGCCTTAGCGACCTTTGCGGTTAAAAACGCAACTACTCCGATAACTTCTGCTTAATCCCATCCGTTAATTTCTTAACTTTCACATAGCCTGCCAAAGAACTGTTGCGTTTGTCGAAGTTGATCTCCAGCCAGCCCTTTTTGGCTTTCAGGTTAAATTTATCACCTCCGTTTAAATTCACAAACAGATCTATATCCTGATCCAATGGAAGTTCGTTGTTCAGGGCGCTGTCGAGGTATTTTTCGAGCTTACCTGTTTTGCTTCCAGCGTAATTAGCCTCAAACTTAAATAATGTGCCGGTATCTTTCGTTTTGATCGATAGATGGCCTCCATCGCTATGGCATCCAAAGTTTAAAGTGGCGAATAAAATTGCAATACTGTATAAGATGTTTTTCATGTTTATTGTTGGTTAATTATATTTTTCGAATTGCTAAATTGTTTAATTGCTGCATTGCTAACTGCCAATTGTTAACTGCAAACTGCCAATAGATCCTTCGACTCCGCTCAGGGTGACGACTCGGTTATGTAGGCTTAGTTCTTCGGCTTCTTGCAGACTATTAGACTCTCGACTAAGGACTTTGGACTAATGACTCCAAACTCCAACCTACCCCCCAGCCCTTCCTTTCATATCATCTGTTGCTGTATTCCTTGAGCGTGCCGATTTTACATTCTGGTTTCCGAAGTTATAGCTGATGCTAAAATTTGCCCTTCTGCTGGTGTAGCGGTTTACTACCTTCATATTGATATTCTGGTAAACCAGTTTCCCTTCCCAATGGTTGGTAAGCAGGATATCATCCATGTTTAAACGTAATTTCAGTTTTTTATCCATTAAAGTTTTTTGGATTCCGGCATTTAACGCCCCCTGGTAAATGGTGGTCTGTTCTACCCCGTTAACCCTTGGCGAACTTAACCAAGCACTGATCTCGATACTGAAATTTTGGGGCAAGGTAAAGGTATCCGATGTATATAAATTCACCGTAGCCTTGCCGGCACTGAAGGCTGCCCCCTCAATATTGCCATCGTTAAACTTATTGTAGTACACACTTGCATTGTTCTGCATGTTCCACCATTTGGTTACTTTAACGGGGATATATAAATCGGCAGAGTAATAACGCGAACGGCCAAGGTTCTCGCGGATCACGCTGATGATCCTTGTGGCATCATCCTGTTTACTGATCTGCGTAATCATATCGCGGGTATCAGAATAGTTTAGTGAGAAAGAAATTTCTTTATAATTGTAGCTGATCTGGTAATTATCGGTAAACTGTGGTTTCAGATAAGGATTTCCCTGATCAACTGCCAATGGATCCATATAAAATACAAATGGGTTTAACTGCTGGTAATTCGGACGATCTACCCTGCGGCCATAAGAATAACGGATGTTATGGTTTTCGCCGATTTTCTGATTTACAAACACGGTTGGAAAAAGGGAAAAGTAATTCCGTTCCACTTCTTTCTGATCAGTAACCGAAGTGCCTTTAGAGTGCGTATGCTCTCCCCTCAAACCCACCTGAACCTGGAACACTTTCCACTCTTTAGAGAAACTGCCATAAATAGCATTGATATTCTCTTTATAAACAAAATTGTTCGATTTACCCAGATCGTTCTGCCACACACCGTTTACCAATTGTTCCGAAATAAAATCATTATTGGTAACCACATAACTGCTTTTTAAACCTGTTTCGAGTTTCATGGTTTTATCAATCGGCAGGGTAAAATCCGTTTTGGCAGCATATACACTAATTTCTGCATCCGTATTGTTTCTTAACGTGGTTTGATTGGTGGTGCTGCCTCCGCTATTGAGGTAATTGGCCAGAAAATTCTCGTCCTTTTTATTGCTGAAACCCGAATAATCCATATCGAAAGTGATGCTTTTTCCTTTTTTATCGAAATCGTGTTTAACATTGAAATTGGCCGTTAAATTACCAACGGGCGAATTCGAATTGGCATCCTGTAAAATATAATTCAGGCTCGAAGCACCATTCTGCACCGCATTGATATTGGTATTGCTAAAATTGGTGAGCTTGGTGGTTACCGTATTGGCATCGAGCATTACCCCGAAAACAGTTTTCTCCGAAGCATAATAATCGGCGCCTAATTTCCCCTGAAAACCAATCCCTTTATTTTTGCGGTCGAAATTTTGTGTTAACGAACTCGCCAAACCTTCCGATAAAGTAGTACGGGTTAAAAAAGTATTATTAAACTGCGCCTTGCGGGCCACTGCGCCATTACCAAAAATATTCCATTTGCCCTGTCTGTGGTTGAGGTTCAGGTTTACACCGGCGCGGAATAAATCGTTTGGCGAATCGGGCATAATACCTTGTCCGGTATTAACAGACACTGTACCGTTTGTACCAAAAGCCTTATTACGTTTAAGCTTGATATTGATGATCCCCGCATTTCCGGCAGCATCGTATTTGGCAGACGGATTGGTAATCAGCTCGATTGTAGAGATCTGATCGCTGCTCATATTGCTCAACAGTGTGGTAATGTCGGCTCCAGAGAGGAAATTCGCCTTCCCATCGATCATTACTGTTACGCCGTTTTTATTGTTTAGTTTAATCTGGTCATTCTGCCTGTCAACCCGCACACCGGGCGCTTTCTCCAAAACTTCCAAAGCCGTACTACCAGATGCAACAATACTGTTTTCTACATTCAGTACCGTTTTATCGATCAGGTGTTCAACAAAAGGTTTCTTACCCTGCACACTTACTTCTTTCAGCTGCTTTGCTACACTTTCTATACCGATTGCTGGCAGGTTTAAATCTCCGTTAAGCGAAAAGCGGTCTGTTTTTTTACTTTTAAAACCTACAATTGAAACCGATAACTGATAATCGCCATTTTTTAACTGGTCAATTACAAATTCACCATCAATATTGGTTGATACACTTTTAATTGCAGTGGTATCAGGATAGTTCAATACCCGAACAATGGCGAACGATACGGGAACCGTTTTTTCATCAACGATTTTTCCCTTCAGTTTATTTAATTTTTGGGCAAAAGAAGCCCCACATGCCATTAGGCATGCAATTATTGTAAATAATGTTTTCATGGTTTCTTTTTTTTAAGGTATGATTGTCATCAACTGCGGCCCTTTACCAATAATAGCGTTATATAAAAAGTCGTCATTGCGAGGAGGAACGACGAAGCAATCTTACTACGATCGCTAGTCATTAAATGTTTTTTATCATCCCAATATAGTAGGGCTGCTTCGTACCTCGCAATGACGACTTGGGGCATCTTTACTCAACTAAACAATATCATTACTATTGTTCAGGCTTAATTCCCAATTCGTCTTTAACCTCTCTCATCCTGTTTGATACCGAATCCTGGTAAATGGTATCGTTGGGTTTATTATTGCGCAATAATTCCAGGTCGAATAGTTCTTTTTGCAGTTTCTCTTTTTTAATGGCTTCTTCTTTTAACTGAGCAACGCATTTTAAACCATCCTCTGTCATAATCCAAACACTATAATCGTTGTGGTCGTTCTCTGTATTTTTGCAGTCCCAGGTCCAGTAATTGTTAATATAACGGTAAGTATCTTCTTTTAAAATCAGCCTTGTACCTACCGGAACTTCGAGGTTTAGCCTTACTTCCTGGTTTCTCCAGATCGTTCCCTTTCTCAATTGGAACCTCGGACTAAAAACCAATACCGAATCTTTTGTTCCGTAACTGTAACTGATGTTCTGGGCATTCTGTAATGCACTTTGGAATGTTTTACCCTGCGATTCGTATTTCTGTGTTAGGCGTGTTATACCGCTTTCACTTTTACTGATATCGATACGGATCTGGTTCGGAGAAACAAACGGTCCATCTTCAAAATCATCAACTACGATCCTGCTTTTCTGGTTAGCATCGATATGGTAAGCTATACTATCCTCTTTGCTGAAATATTTGCTTTTATCAATATCAAGGATATAGGTTTTATAAGTTTTTAAATCGGCTGTTTGCGTTAACTCTGCATGCTGTTTAAACTCCGACGATATTTTAGCCGCCTGATAACCTGTAACGGCAACACCGGCCAACCAGATAATCAACAGTGCAAAAGAAAGCGTTTTATTAATGGCCTGTTTATTAAATGCCACCCTGATGGAGAAAAGTATCAAAGCTAAAATCGGCACGAAACATACTATAAATGCACCAAATAAAATGATCCCCCTGTTGCTTTCATTAATGATGGAGAATGGGAAATACTCATAAATGCTGGCATCCCAGAAACCCTGAAAAGCTGCCGCACTGATAATCAAAGCCAATAAAAACAATACACCGAATACAATGATGAAACCAGCTATTACCTTAAAAATCACTTTTCCGGTACCCGATAAAAAGCGACCGAGCCATTCGAAAAATTCGCCGATAAAAATACCCAATCTGCCGAATATCGGTTGTGCATGTTTGTTTACTTCGCTCAAACGCTCTTTTACCGCCTGTAATTCTTCATCCAGGTTCTTCTGGAAACCCTGAAGGTTTGCGGGTTCGCCTTTCATCTCCATACGCTCGATACGCGATTTCGCTTTCGGCATAATGATCCACAGTAAGGCATAAACCAACAGGCCGAATCCGCCAACAAAGCTGATCAGGAAGGTAGCCAAACGGATCCACTTAGGATCGGCATTGATATAATGCGCAATACCCGAACAAACCCCCGCCACCATGCGGTTATCCATATCGCGGTATAATTTTTTCTCGGTGTACTGGTACTGGTAGGCATTATTAAGCACAGGTTCTTCTTCACCCTCCTCAACAGTATCAAAATCGTGTACCCTGCCCATCTGTGTTATAACCGAGTTTACGTTGGCGGCATCTACTACCTGTTTTTTCTGCTCTTCCAACTGTTCAGTTAAAAGCTCTGCAATACGGTTTTCGATATCCGTTACAATCTCAAGGTCGTCGGCATGGTTGGCAAAATGCTGTTTTACTTCGTTCAGGTAGGCCTTTAAGAGTTCGTAGGCACTTTCTTCGATGTGAATGATCGTGTTCCCTATATTTATGATGATGGTCTTTTCCATTTCCTTTTAAAATTATTATGAATTGGCTCCTTTTTGTGAAACACCTACAGCATAAGCCAGCTCCTGCCAGGTTTGATCTAATTGAGATAAAATACCCCTACCATCTTCGGTTAAGGTATAATATTTACGCGGTGGGCCCGAGGTAGATTCTACCCAGTTGTAGCTTAACAAACCATTGTTTTTAAGCCTCGTTAATAATGGATATAATGTACCCTCAACCACCAACAGCTTTGCCGACCTTAATTCGGCAATAATATCCGAAGCATAAATTTCGCCCCGTGAGATGATTGATAGAACACAGTATTCCAGAATTCCCTTCCGCATTTGTGTTTGCGTATTTTCTGCTATCATAATACAAAGATATATGTTTTATAAACTACTATGCAATACATAGTACTATCAAAAATTAAAATAAAATCATAAACACCTGATTAACAGAAAAATAATTTTAAATAAAATTTTGAGTTATGGAAATAATTCCGTGAAAAATGTGAGTTTTCACCGAATTTTGGAGAAGAATGAATTGTAATTCCTTAGTTTTTTGGCCCGAAACTTACGAAGTTTGACCTGCATAGAGCTAAGGAAACTTCGTAAGTAGGCCTTGGATTTGTACTCTTTTTAAACCTCGAAAGGCAACCAATACTGTATTGGATTTTAAACAGCATGATCATCTATTTTATGCACCTGCTGTATTTTACAACCGTATAAATATCAATTAATTACGCAAAAAATATATTTATCCACATTTTAACATTTTTATCGGTTTTTGGCTTGGGATTTGCCCTAAGAAAATTATCCTTATTAAAACATTTCGCCATGCTTATCAAATTAGACACATCAGCTTTCAGGCTTTCGAGGCACAAAGCAGAAACAGCAAAAAAAGTTGTAGCACCACTTACCAGGGATCAATGGATCACTGCCGACAGAATTGTTATGATAGCAATGTTTATTGCCACAATAGTTGGTGCAATTTTATTTTAAATTTCCGATGGTTGATCAAAAATCTTCAGAAATTAACTCTTTATTAATCATTACTGCGGCCATGGTTCCAGCGGCTGTAATAATAGGTAACGACCTGAACAAGGTTGTACAATCTCCTGCGGCATAAACGCCTTTGGCAGTGGTTTGCTGCTGCTCATTTACTTTTATTGTTTTCATATCTGTTAACTCAAAACCCAGCTGCTCGTTAAAATTTAAATGCTGCGCTATTTCGGGTTTAACATAAATTGCTTTTAAAGCTAATTTCTCTCCACTTTTAAAAACGACGTTTTCGAGGTAACCATCCTGATGTTCGAATTCAATAACCTCATCTTCTATAATATTTATTGATTTGGATTTCAGCTTTTTGGTCTGCTCTTCAGTCAGCTCCGATTTTCCATTGGTTAAAATGGTTAAATCTTTATTTAACAACTGTATGTTTTTCGACATTTCGAAGGCATGCTCGCCGTTCATCAGTAAAGCTACTTTTTCGTTTTTCACCTCATAACCATGGCAATAAGGGCAGTGTATGGCCGAAATGGCCCAGCAAGCGGCTAAACCTTTAATATTAGGCAAGGTATCTTTCAAACCTGTGGCCAATAATAATTTCCGCGAGGTAAAGCTTTGGCCATCTTCTAAACCAACAATAAAACCACCTGCTATCTGTTTTGCTGAATTCGCTTTTCCCTCTACAAACTTTACGGTTGGATATTTCAAAACTTCGGTTTTTGCCACTGCTGAAATATCGGCAGGCCGATCGCCATCGTGGGTTAAAAAATTATGCGAATGCGGGGTCTGCCGGTTGCAGGGTTTGCCGGCATCTATTACCAGAACACTTCTTGTTGAGCGGCCCAAAGTTAATGTGGCAGATAAACCTGCGTAACTGCCACCGATTATAATTACATCAAAATCCATATCCTTATCTTTTAAAACAAAGATCCGAATTCAAACATCAAATGCAACACAGATGCATTAAATGAATGTCATTTTATTTTTTCAAAATAAAGGCTTTTATGAAACTACTGTAATACGACCGTGCTTCGATGATGCGATAATTGCTTTTTAAAAAATATGGTACCATATCAATCAGGTGGTTGGCCTCTACAATATCCAAAAGTTTAAAAAAACTGTACATCGATTTGAGCAATGCCCATTTCCACCATTTTCCATTCTTTTTGTTGAGTGAAAAATCGACCAGAAACCATAGTCCGTCTTTTTTCAGATAGCCATCTAGCTGGACAAAAACTTTAGCAGCACGCTCTTCAACAAAATTATCAAAAAGGAAAGGGGTTAAAATGATATCAAAATTTTTATCCGTGCTAAAATCCTCAATACCCAGGTTTATAAAATCGACATGGTTACCCTTATAATTCCGTTTTTGGGAAAGCGCAATCATTTTTGCCGAAATCTCCACATAAACAATCTTCAATCCGCTTACATGCACCTTAGCTAGTTCTTCCAAAATCCAGCCTGTACCACCGCCAACAATTAAAACAGAACTATTTTTCGGAATATACTGGAGTTGGTTGATCTGTGCATTAACCTGCGACCTGAAAAACACCAAACGGCTCAAGGTATCGTAATGATTGGCTATTTTATCGTAGTTGTTGTTCATTGTTGGTTAATCGGTTAATTGTATAAATTGGTTAATCGTACCGTGCAAACGCTTAAAATGGTTAATCGGTTAACTGTTTAAATTGGTTAATTGGGCCTGTTTCACCGTTTAGTTTGGTTAACCGGTTAACTGTTCAAATTGGTTAATCGAACATACCCACCAATTAACCAGTTAACCGATTTAAACAATTAACCCTAGTGTACAAATTGCTTAACTGAACATAGTCATCGATTAACCAGTTAACCGATTTAAACAGTTAACCCTAGTGTACAAATTGCTTAACTGAACATAGTCACCAGTTAACCGGTTTAAACAGTTAACACTAGTGTACAAATTGCTTAACTGAACATAGTCATCGATTAACCAGTTAACCGATTTAAACAATTAACCAATCTATTTAAACAATTAACCTTTAGTGCACAAACTGCATTCCTATAATCCCACATACGGCCTTAAATAAAATCAATCCATCAATAACCATCAGATAATAAAGGATATTTTTTCTGCGGTGCATGGAATAAGCGATATAAATGGTGAGGATAAACGGAAGTACATTAAATAAAACCTGGGGAAAACCAAAACCTTTGTAACGGGCAAATATTCCCAAAGAAACTAAACCGATAATCAGTAAAGGGATAAGGATACTAAAAATTGTTCTCCGCAGGCCATATCGCACTACAAACGTCCGCAAATGCCTATTTGCATCAGTTGGATAATCCTTAATGTCGAAAATAATAGCATTTACCGTGCAGAACATCCAGTTTTTAATAAATAACCAGGTCCATAATACCGAATCGTGATAACCCACGCCAGTTTCAATTTTAAGCATAATCAGCGGAAGCACATTGGCACAGCAGGCCCACACAAAACCGATTACAAAAGCTTTTAACCAACCGGTATTACGGAGATTGAACTTTAAAAAAGACCTGGGCAATAAACCGTAATATAAACCGCCTGCAACAATAATAATCAATATGGCGACCCAATAAGTGAAGGGAAGCGCCAGGATATGCTCAAAGTTTTGGTATAACAGATTAATGGCCAGCAGCATGCAGGTGATAAAAAGTACCGCCTGACTCCAGTTAATAAATGTTTTATGTTTAAAATACCACTGGTTGCGCGGATTGGTGCTCGAAGGTGCTGTAGAAACTTTATTATATGCGTAGGTATAATAAATGGTCGGCGCTAAAAACAATAGCAGGTAGTAATTTAACGAGTTTAAAGGTAGTCTTAACTGAAAGGTAGCTTCGAGCGTTAAAGCCACTGCCAAAATGCCTACAAAGTAGTTTCCAAAGAAAATAAATCTGATTATTTTGTTGAGCATTCGCTACCGTTTTTCAGCAGGCAATTTCGGATATATAATTGAATATGATAAATAATAAAACCGATTTTCTGTTATCTTAGAGTTAGCAAGAAATTGACCAATAAATTTATAACTCAAAAAAACCAACAAACGATATGGAAGATTCAAAAAACCCAACTTCAGCAGCTGATACCGCACCAAAGGTGACAGGTATAGGTGGCATTTTCTTTTATTCAGACAACCCAAAGGAAACGAAAGATTGGTATGCAAAAAATTTAGGGGTAGAAGTTAACGCATGGGGTTCGGTAAGTTTCGACTCGCGGAACATCAATAATCCTGATGAAGTTGAAACCTTACAATGGAGCCCGTTTAAAAAAGGTGATGAATATTTTTCTCCATCGAAAAAGGAATTTATGATCAATTACCGTGTTCAAAATCTGGAAGCTCTATTGGAAAAGCTTAGAGAAAATGGTGTAACTATACTTGATGAAGTTGCTACTTATGATTTTGGCAAATTTATCCATATTATGGATGCGGAAGGCAATAAAATTGAGTTGTGGGAGCCTAAATAAGATTTTTTCCCAATTTTGTCATCCTGAGCACAGCGAAGGATCTTTGTAGGAAAGCTACCATCGAAATACTTCCAATAAATCGTCGTCATTTCGACTGAAACGCAGCGAAATGGAGAGATCTATTTTGCATGAAAGACCCTGAAACAAGTTCAGAGTGACGATGTGCTTGACAGATTTCTCGGCTGCGTGCACTCCGCTCGAAATGACGAGTATAATTTTTGATTACGAAAAAAGCCTCCCAGTAAACTGAAAGGCTTCATGTGTGGGAAATGAGGGGTTCGAACCCCCGACCCCCTCGGTGTAAACGAGGTGCTCTGAACCAGCTGAGCTAATTTCCCTATTGTTATGTTTTAAAAAGTTTGATAAAAAAGCCTTCCAGTAAACTGAAAGGCTTTAAGTGTGGGAAATGAGGGGTTCGAACCCCCGACCCCCTCGGTGTAAACGAGGTGCTCTGAACCAGCTGAGCTAATTTCCCTTTTATATTTTGTCAAACTTAATGCCCCATCCTCCGTTTGGGAATGCAAATATAGCGCTATAAAACTGTTCTGCAAATCTTTTTTTCTTTTTTTTCAACTTAACAAAGTTTCGAGGATTTTATGCGATTGCACCACCCCAAACGACGATGTATGTAAGGTATAGAAAACCAATATCTTATCTAACAGAAAGCGCCGCTGTGTATTGTTTATTTTTATTTCAGAAATTTTTTCGAGGGGCGAATCAAAAAGCGAAATAAAGCCTAGGGCATCATCCAAATTAAGGTAATTGGGGTGAATCGGTACGCGCGAACTGAATTCCCCTTCCTGCAGATCGAAATAAATCTGATCGTTCCGTCGCTTTCCGTTTGGTGAAAAACCTAAAAACCGCGTCAGTTTTAACAAAAAGGATAAATGAAAGTTGGGATTGATCTCTTCCACCTCATCAAACCACGCTATCGAATTAAAAATATAATCGAATAAACTTTCATCGGCCGATTGTTGCCTGATGCTTTTATACAAAACCTCATTTAAAAAAATAACAATACTGGTTTTGATTACATCGTAAGGAATACTTTTAAAAACAGGCGTTTGTCGCACTTCAGATATACGTTGAATATTGGTATTTGCTTTATGATAAACCACCATATCCAGCAAATGGAGCGACTGCAGCATGTTCATTTTAATTTTTCCCTTAGGTTTTTTAACCCCATTAATGAGGTAAGACTGCATACCGAATTTATCGGTAAGTACCTGCACCACCACACTGCTTTCGCTGTAATCGGTGGTCTTTAAAACAATGCCCCTAACTTTATGCAACATGCTGTTAAAACAATTTTTTCAAAAGTATGTTATTTGTGCAAATTTAATTGCGCAAAAAGTAATCGCGTTTTACAAATAAGATTAGTTTTGCCATTAAAATTATTATTAAACTAAGCTGCACATGTGGGTTAAGCTATCGAGATTTATTCTTCAGAACCGTATCGCAATCATCGTATTTTTTGTTTTAGGAACCATTTTCATGGCTTATCAGGCCAAAAATGTAAAACTCTCCTACACAGGGAGCAAAATCCTGCCCGTTACCGATAGTGCATTTGTAAAATATAACGCTTTTAAAAAGACTTTCGGTGAAGATGGAAGTGTGATGGTAGTGGGAATACAATCGCCCGATATTTTTAAAAAAGAGGTTTATAATCAATGGGTTCAACTTTCTAACGAAATCCAGAAATTAAAGGGAATTAAACAGGTTTTATCTTCCGGTCGGATTTTCCAGCTGGAAAAAGACACTGTGAACCAAAAATTTATCTTAAAACCGATTCCCGGTGGTTTAGTTAAAACTGATGCCGGCATGGATTCGATCAAGAATACCATTTATGGCAATCCATTTTTCGAAGGATTGGTTTACAATCGCCAGAATGCCACTTTGATGGCGATTACTTTTGATACGAAGATTCTAAATACAGCAGAGCGTAATCCGATCCTAAAAGAAATTGAAGCTAAAGCGAAGGCTTTTCAGGAATCAACTAAAATCCAGGTGCATATTTCGGGTCTGCCTTATATCCGCACTGCGGTAAGTAAACTGGTAAGCAACGAGTTTGTACTCTTTTTAGGCTTATCGATCCTGGTTTCAGCGCTGATTCTATTGTTTTTCTTCAAGAAATTTTACGCCGTGTTCTTCCCTATCCTGGTAGTGGTGATGGGTGTAATCTGGAGCATCGGTACTTTGGTATTATTCGGTTTCGAACTGACAATTTTAACAGGTTTGATCCCACCACTAATCGTTATTATCGGTATCCCGAACAGTATTTTATTGCTGAACAAATATCAGAACGAACTCCGCAAACACGGCGACAAACAAAAAGCATTAAGCATCACAATCGAGCGGATAGCCATTACCACCTTGATTGCCAACATCACCGCAGCCATTGGTTTTGGTGTACTTTACTTTACCGGAAGTGAACTCTTAATGCAATTTGGTAGCGTAGCCTCGATTAACGTAATGGTTACCTGGTTAATGTGTTTATGTTTGATTCCTATTATTTTCAGCTATCTGCCTGCACCAAAACTGAAACCGCAAACCCATATCGACGAAGGTTTTCTGCATAAATTATTGGTTAAAACCGATACACTTGTACAGCATAAAAGCGGTTTGATTTATATTGGAACAATCATCATTTCTATCATTGCTTTTATCGGCGTAATGAAGATCAATGTTAATGGATACGTGGTTGATGATCTACCAAAAAACTCTGAAATTTTAACGGATCTTAAATTCTTCGAGAAAAATTTTGAGGGTATTCTGCCTTTGGAAGTAAGCGTTGATACCAAGAAAAAGAACGGCGTTTTCAATTTAACCAATCTGAAAAGAATGGAAAAGCTGGAGAAAATGATTTCTGCCTATCCTGAGTTTTCGCGTTCCATCTCGGTAAATATGGGTTTAAAATATGCGACACAAGCGTTTTACAATAACGATTCTACATTTTTCCGTCTGCCGGATAATTTAGAGAAAAATTTTATTCTGGCTTACATTGCGAATGGTGGAAAAGGAAATTCAAGCCTGTTGACCAATTTTATCAGTAAGGGTAACCAAAGCACAAGGATCAGTTTCCAAATGGCCGATGTGGGCTCGAAACGTTTAGATGCGATTATGGCTGAGCTAAAACCGCGTATCGACAGCATTTTGCCTCCATCTAAATTTGATGTAGAGCTTACCGGATCGAGCATTATTTTTTCGAAGGGAACAGATTACATGTTAAAACACCTCGTAGAGAGTATTGCTTTGGCTATTATTTTAATCTCGTTGTTAAGGTTAATGCAGTTTAAGAGCCTGGGTATTATGTTTATTTCACTTTTGCCCAACATTGTGCCTTTAATCATTACTGCAGGGATTATGGGTTATTTCGGCATTTCGCTAAAACCTTCTACCATCTTAATTTTCACCATTGCCTTTGGTTTGGCATCCGATCAAACAATTTATTTCCTTACGAGATATCAGCAGGAATTAAACCTGACCAATTTTAGTGTTCCCAAAGTAATTACAGATACGATTACCGAAACCGGGGTAAGTATGACGCATATCGCGCTCATTTTATTTTTTGGCTTCGGGATTTTTACCGCTTCTACTTTTGGCGGTACGGTGGTACTGGGATTACTCCTATCGATCACTTTATTGGTTGCCTTGATTTTCAACCTAACATTATTACCAGCATTGGTTTTATGGTTAGATAAAAAGAAGGTAAGAAAAGTAATTTCTGATGAGGAATCGGCGAAAAATGCCGGTGAATTTGACCATTAATTGAGTTGGGCGTTTTTTTAAAAACGATTTAGGTTTCGGTCCGTGGAGACACGTACCGGGGTTCGAAGAGTTTTATTAGTTTGGTGTTCGGAGTTTTGGATGCGTAAACTAATTGCGATATGATTTATAGCCTTGGGTTTAAACCCAAGGCTATTTTTATAAATCCGTCACCCTGAATTCATTTCAGGGTCTTAATAGTAAAAAGAACCTCTCTACAAAA
>NZ_DJDT01000251.1 GCF_002432345.1 Pedobacter sp. UBA5917 | reverse complement strand
GGTTTCTACCTGGTTGTAACCGATTTCGGCTACGTGTTGGATGGTGGCATTTACATCGGCGGTTAACTGCTCGCGTAAGGTGAAAAGACCGATACCGATTTTTGAAAGTTTGGCCGGTTGGGCCAGGGCTGATGTAATAATAGATGGACTTAAAAAAACGGCCGCACCTGCTAAGCCTGCCTGTTGTAAAAATGATCTTCTTGTTGTCATGATGTTTTTAGAATTAAAAAAACCGGAGCGTAAACTCCGGTTTGATTTGTTAGAATGAATAAGCCAATGATCCCCAGAAAGTACGTTGAAGTAATGTTCTGCCGATCATCAATGTGCCAGGGGTAACAGTCGAGAAATCCCTGAACTGATCTCCGCGAACATCGCCCTCTGTCAGCACTTTTGCATTTAACAAGTTGTCTGCCCAAAATCTTATAGAAACTTTTTTAGTGAAATTATATCCTGCCCCGGCTTTCATTACCACATAAGCTGGTAACCTGTAACTGTCGCTAGGAGAAGTAAAACGGCTGCCCACATAGTTTGCCGCTACATATAAGTTGAAATTTTTGTAATCGTAGTTGGCACCAAGCTCAGTATTTAAAACGGGTACGCGTTCTGTTCTTTTACCGGTAAAGCTGTAGGTACGATCGCCAAATTCGGCCAGTACAGCAGCGTTTCCTTTGGTAGAAGCTTCGTAATCGGTGTATTTAGAATCCTGTAAAGTTCCGGTTAAACGCAAACTAAGCGGTTTGGCAATTTTGTACGAAACTTCGTATTCGGCACTGAAGGTACGAGTAGAACCGAATGCAACCAAAGCCTGTGTACCAGCAGCAGTTGTAGGCACATTGATGGTTAACGATACATTTTTGATGGCTGAGTAACTTCCTGATGCAAAAATAGCGAGGTTGTTTTTCGCATATTTAAAGCCTACCTCACCTAAATAAACCGGACGTTTTTTAATGTTTGCAGGATTGTAAGCCGCGGCATTGTAATCGCCAATGTTAGGTGCATTGTATGCTTTGGTTGCCCTTGCAAAGATGCTCGAAGTTGAATTGATTTTATAATTGGCACCTACCGAGGCAGACCAATTGGTTAAAGTTTCATCGTAAGGGGTGTAGCCCAAAATTGTTGCGGTAGCAGCGGCGGTGGTATTAACCGTTCCGTTTGTATTTAATGCATAATACGGTCTGTCGCCTTTTACATTCTGGTTGTCAATCCTCGCACCGATATCTAAACGCCATTTTTCATTGATTTTAATCTCATCGGAAGCGTAGGCTGATAAAGTTCTGGTATCGCCTATAAAAGTGTTTTTTGTTTGGATAGTACGCTCTCCTGCAGTAGGCGATTGCAAAATGATGCTCGGATGCTCTTTAAATTCAGAAAAAGAACGGAAAGCATAACGTAAATCATCGCGGTTATACTGGTGGATACCAGCGCCAATGCCCAAACTGTGGTTTTTAATGGTTTTTTTCAGGTCTAAATAATCTACAATCTGCACATCGCTGTTGATCTGTCCGTTGGCTGATGAAGTAATTACATAATCGCCGGCCACAAATGGTGCAACTGCGCCACCTGGGTAATAATATGGCGTTGCTGCTGTTCTGGCGGCTATACCTGCCGGAACGGTATAAGTAGAGTTGGTGTGGGTATTCTGATAACGGAAATTGTTAACAATCTGCCAGCCGCTATCGGTTAAGTAATTGAACTGGAAACCGCCCGATCCCAATTTGGTATGGATACCATCCGTTAAGCTGAAATTGTGGTTGCCTGTTGCGGGATCGTTATAGCTCCATTCGGTTTGTAAAGGAACGATTGATTGCGAAGCCATATCATAATCGCGGTAAGTGGTTGGTTTTCCGGTACCATCGTAAGGATAATAACTGGTTAAAAGAAACTGCACTTTATCGTTCAGGTATTTACCATATACACGGATAAAGCCTTTATGGTTTTTGAAATTAAAAGTCATGTTACCTTTAATCTGTCCGCCTTGGTTGGCCGGATTAAAACCCTGATCTACCACGCCGTTATCGGTACGGTAAAAACCACCGATGTTGTATTTAATGTTATCGTTTATTTTACCACCGGTATTTCCATCAAAACGGTATAAACCCTGCGAAAAACCCGTGGTGAATTTAAACTGACCATACTGTTTATCGGCACCCACATAACTGATGTTGTTTACCACGGCTCCGGGCGTGTTGGCCTGGATAATAGAAGCATTACCACCTCTAACGGCTTCGATATTCTGAATGGTTAAATCAGTTTTGTAATATTGATCTACCGATGGATTGGTGTTGAAGCCGGTTGGTAAGAGTGGCAAACCATCTTCCTGGATACCCAGGAAAATATAACCGCCCTGTTGTGGAAATCCCCTTACCCAAACGTTGCCCGGACCATCGCCACCTGTACTCTCAACGGTTAAACCCGGTATTGCTTTTAAAAGATCGGTGCTGTTTAATGGCGCCCTGTTGGTAATGTCTTTATTGCTCACCGAAGTTAATGCCACACTACTTTCGAGTTTTTTCTTCGGGTTACCGCCGGTTACCATCACACTTTCCAATTGCAGGTTATCTTCTGATAAACTGATGTTCAGGTTTTCGTCGGCATTGCCAGCAGATAGATTTACTTCTTTTGAAATGAAACCCACATAACGCACTACTAAAACGCGGCTATCAACAGTTAAACCTTTTAAGGCAAAAGCGCCATTCTCGTCGGTAGTAGTGCCGATTGATTTGCCTTTAACAGTAACGGATACACCCGGAATAGGATTGCCTTTACTATCGGTTACTTTTCCGGTTACGATACCTTCGAAGGCTTTTAAGAGTTCGAGGTTGTTATTGGCGGGAATAGAATAGAGCAGAATCTGATCCTTTACTATCCTATATCCCACGTCGTAACGTTTTAGCGAATTCTCAAGAAAGTATTTAAGTTTTTGGTTAACTACATTGATAGAAACTTTGCGGCCAGAGTTAATTAACTGCGGACTGTAAACGAATTTAACGTTGGCCAGTTGTTCGGTTTTTTCTATAATGGTTTTAATATCGGTTTGATCGGCTTTGATCGAAATTGGTTTATTCAAAAATTCCTGCGCGCCCACATTTTTGGCAAATGCAGCACAGTTAAAAATTATTATTGCAAGTATTTGGTAAATCGAAACTCTCATTGCATATATCGCCAGCGAAATAAGTTGATTTTTTTTCATAAATTTGGTTATTGTTCATTAAATGATTGGATTTATTGGACATAGGAATACCATGAATACATTTCTATGTATTTAACTCGCCGGCAATGCCCCACATTGTCGGCTTTGTTTTTAGAAAAATATTATGGAAGATGCGCCGCGGTTACGGACTGTTGGTTGGGTAGTTTTTCTTCATAATTTTTATATAATTTGGTTAGTTTTTATTGGAAACCACAATGCTGGTTCCCTGGATATAATATTTGCTTGATATGGTTCCGCAGATCAGATCGAGCTGCTCATATAGCCCTTTTTTGCTCAAATCTCCGGTAAAAGTATAGGTTGATATCTGCTCGTTATCCGATTTTATCTGGATGCCATAAGCTTCGGATAAGGTTTTGAAAATTTCCTTAATGCTTTCTTCTTTAAAATTATAGCTTACGCTTGTTGGAATGTTGTAAGCCTCATCCAAAGGAATAGGTTTGCTTACCAGTGTTTTATTTAGGTGGTGATCTGTAAAAATACCTTTTTGATTGGGGGTAAGCAGGATCGGTTTGGCCAGCTTTTTTTCTGCGAAACTAAACAGCGAGCTTTTCTGGTTTTCTGCTACGCTTACTTTTCCCGTTCTTACGGCAACTTGTGCAGGCATTTTATCGGTAGCCGATTTAACCCAGAAACTGGTTCCCAAAACCCTTACCACCAATTTTTGATTGTACACATAAAAAGGCCTTTTCGGATTTTTACTCACCGAGAAAAATGCACTTCCTTTTAAATAAACTGTTCTTTTGTTGGCTGCAAAAACTTTTGGATAAATAATGTTCGCCTGTGGTTTAAGTGTTACGGTACTTTCGTCGCTAAGCGCAATTACCATGGTGCTGTCGCTTTCGTTCGTTTTGCTGATTAAATTCAGATTTGCATTTTCGTCTAAAAAGGATTGTTCGGCACGGTTATAATTGGCCAGGTACAAGCCTGCAATAAAAAACGCAACCATGATGGAAGCAGCAATAGCAAATTTAGGCCACAATTTTTTAACTTTTAAAGCCGGTGCGGACTTTTGTTCAGTGTTATTGAGGTTGAGCCAAACATTTGCCTGCATTTCTTCCAGCGCAGTTGACGATAAATCTTTAAAGTTCCGGTTATTTAAATTATGATACCATTTATCGACCCAAAGCTTTTCGGCCTCGGTACAATTTCCGCTTTCGTAACGGTTGAGTAAATCGTAAAATGATTTCTGATTCATAAGGAAGAATATTTGGCTTTATACTATACCAGTAACACAATGGGGGCTAACCCCTAAAGGTGAAATATGAAAAAAGTAAATTATTTTGTAAATAACTGATAATCAGCTATAAAAAGATGTAGAAATTTTTGATGTATTCTTTTATCCGCTTGATGGAACGGGTAATGTGGTACTCTACAGCCTTTTCGGTGATGTTTAAACCGTTGGCAATATCTTTGGTTGATTGGTGCTGGTAACGGCTGAGCCTGAAAACTTCCTGTGTTTTTTCGGGCAGAGAGTTGATACCTTCTTCAATAATGGAAGATAGATCATGAAGATCAACAAGGTTAGCAGTATCCTGATGGTTTTCGGAATAGGTGAGGGTTTGGTACTCCATGTACTTATTTTCCATCACCAAACTGCGGATGTGGTTGATTACGCTTAGTTTTAAGGCCCCGAATAAATAAGCCTGGAGATTGTTGATCTGCAGATCCAGCCGTTTTTCCCACAGGGAGATGAAAATATTCTGCACCAGTTCTTCGGCAATTACGCGGTCGCCCGTTTTTTTATAGGCCGCATAAAGTAGCTCCTTACTAAAGGCAAAATAGATGTACTCGTAAGCCTGCTTATCGCCCAGTTTTAGGCGGTTAAGTAAATCTTCAGATCTGTCAGGCTCAAAGGGACGCATTTAATTTGGCTGTTCGGGATGATAATGATAGTAAATGTAATAAAATTAATGTTTTATCGTGCGATGGCTTTATTGTTTTGATTGTTTCATTGTTGGAAAGTTGAAAGGTTTTAATGTTGGAAGGTTTAGCGTATGGCGACAGGCGCTGAGCGTTAATTGGCATGTCTCCCGAATTCCGTCATCCTGATCGGATAGCTATTGGATTTGTTTCAGGATTTTTAGCAGGTAAGTTTTTGCTTTAACAATTTAGCCATTTAACAATTAAACAATCCAATAGGCAGTTTGCATGCACAGTTAACCCCCTGAGCGTAGTCGAAGGGTAAACAATTAACCATTCACAACAATTTTCAGTTGGCAATTTGCAGTTAACAATTTAGCACTGCAGCAGTAGAACAATTAAACAATTTATTCCATTAACCGCCCTTAACAGTTTTCAGTTGGCAATTTGAAGTTAACAATTTAACAATGCGGCAATAGAACAATCCAATAATACAGTTAGCCAGTTTAACCTCATAATATACACTAAGTATAAAAATTTTATCGCCTTTTATCCCATTTTTTTACCTTTGCTCATTCTCTAAAAAATTATGCAAGAAAAAATTGTTGTTTTAGGCTCTAACGGGCAAATTGGTACCGAGCTGGTAACCATGTTACGTAAAATATATGGTGATGATCATGTGGTTGCATGTGATATCCGCAGGCCCGATTACGACATTAAAAACTCTGCACCGTTTGAATTTGTGAATGTGCTGGATAAAGAAATGATCAACGGTATTTTTCATAAATACAGGCCAACTCAGGTTTACCTTTTGGCTGCTTTATTATCGGCTACGGGCGAGCAAAATCCAAAGTTGGCCTGGGATTTAAATATGAACGGTTTGCTGAATGTTTTGGATTTGGCATTAGAATATAAAACGGCAAAAGTATATTGGCCAAGCTCTATTGCGGTATTTGGCCCGAATTCGCCAAAAGATAATACCTCGCAATATTGTGTAATGGATCCGAATACGGTTTACGGGATTAGTAAACTGGCCGGAGAGCGTTGGTGCGAATATTATAACCAGAAATACGGATTGGATGTACGCAGTATCCGTTATCCTGGGCTGATCAGCTGGAAAGCTGCCCCGGGCGGTGGAACTACAGATTATGCGATCCACATTTTCCACGATGCCCTTAAAAAAGGAAGTTACCAGAGTTTTTTAAGTGCTGAAACGGAATTACCGATGATGTATATGGATGATGCGATCCGCGGAACCATCGAGCTGATGGATGCACCTGCAGATCAGATTTCGGTACGCAGCAGTTACAATTTCGCAGGGGTAAGCTTTACACCAGAGGTTTTGGCGGCAGAAATCAGAAAACATATTCCGGAATTTACCTTATCTTACGCGGCTAATGATCCCCGTCAGCAGATTGCAAATAGCTGGCCACGTTCTATCGATGATAATTATGCGGCAAAAGACTGGGGATGGAAACCAGAGTTCGATTTATCGAAACTTACAATTGACATGTTAAATAATTTAAAAAAATAATATTTTGGTTAACAGTTTAAATCGGTTAATTGTTTAAATCACTGCATGGTGCAGTTAACCGATTTGGACAATTAAACAGTTAACCAATCAGAACTAAAACAATGGGAAGAGCATTCGAATTTAGAAAAGAGAGAAAATTTAAGCGTTGGGCCAAAATGGCGGTTCAGTTTACGCGTATTGGTAAAGATATCGTAATGGCAGTGAAAGAATCTGGGCCTCACCCGGAAACCAACTCACGTTTACGTACTGCGATACAGAATGCGAAAGCGGTAAACATGCCGAAAGATAGGGTAGAGGCAGCTATCAAACGTGCATCTGATAAATCGATGGCCAACTACGAAGAAATTGTTTACGAAGGTTATGCACCCCACGGTGTTGCGGTTTTGATTGAAACAGCTACCGATAATACCAACCGTACAGTAGCAAACGTTCGCAGTTATTTTAATAAAACCGACGGTTCTTTAGGTAAAACAGGTTCATTGGATTTCGTTTTTAATCGTAAATCTATCTTCCGTTTTGTACCAGTTGATGGTTTAGATCTGGAAGAACTGGAGTTTGAATTGATCGATGCGGGTTTAGAAGAACTTTATGTAGAGGCTGATGAGGATGGAAACGATATCGCGGTTGCACAGGGTGCTTTCGAAAACTTTGGTTCGCTACAAAAAGCATTAGAAGAAAAAGGCATTGAGTTAAAAAGCTCTAAATTGGAGCGCATTGCCTTATCGCACCACGAGGTTACAGAAGAGCAGGCAGCCGATGTACTTAAACTGATTGATAAGTTAGAGGAAGATGATGATGTGCAGGCAGTTTATCACAATATGGCTGAATAACAGCAATTGATATTTACTGAAAAAGGGTCCCGGTGTAAAATCGGGACCCTTTTTTTCGCTAAACCTATCAGGTTTCAAAAACCTGATAGGTTTGTATGCGAAGTCTGAGAAACTATCTCTTATGCGAAAACAACCAGCTCAATAACTCAGGTTCTGCAAATGCGCTATCCCAGCTGTTGTGGTTGGCATTTGGGTAAAGGGTAAACTTTACTTCATCGCCAACTGTTTTTAAACGCTCGGCAATGGCAATTGAGAATGCCGGATCAACCACATCATCTTTTGCACCATGGAAAATCCATAACGGTGTTTTTTGATACTTTTTGATGTTATTGGTATTGTCTCCGCCACAGATGGCAATGGCTGCGGCAAATTTACGGCGTTCTCTTCTTAACAGTTCGTAAGTACCCATGCCCCCCATTGATAAGCCACCAACATAAACCTGATCCCGGTTTACATAAGGCTTTTTAAGGAAATTTTTAACCATTCCCTGTAAGGCATGCATTACTTTGGTGGGTTTGCCTCCCTCTACAAAGCTGATCTTTCTTTTACCGTTGGCATCTTTTTCAAAATTGGCATTGGCCCAAAAATCGTTCTGTGGACATTGCGGGAAAACTACAATGGCAGGAAAATTTTTGCGCACATCGGGTTTTAAGAACAGTTTTCCTCCATGTACCAACTGACTGGCATTATCGTTACCTTTCTCGCCACTTCCATGCAAAAAGAAGATGATGGGGTATTTTTGATCAGGGTTAAAGTTTTCGGGGAATAGTATTCTATAGTAAATAGAATCTTTCCCTTTGATATAGCTTCCCCTGTCGTATTTTTTAAAATCCTGAGCGTTTAAAAAGAGTACTGAAAAAAGAATGCAGATAGTTAAAATAATCTTTTTCATGCAACAAAAATAGGAAACCTTAATTACTTTACAATAATATATGGTGTAGGGTTGATTTAATGATAGGCTATTTGCCATCAGATAAGTTCAAGTAACATTTTATTACGACCAATTTTTAAACGCTTTGCCTAGTGCAATCGTCATGCTGAATTTATTTCAGCATCTTTCCGGCAAGATAGACCCTGAAATAAATTCAGGGTGACGATCACTGTAAAAAAAAGAAACCCTGGCTACAATACAATAGCACAGGGTTCGTAACCTAACCAAAATATTTTTATTTCAGTGTAAACGATGTTTCTTTTACATCGCGTGAGTTGGTACCGATAAATAATTTAAAATCACCGGGTTCTGTCACAAATTTCAGGTCTGAATTGTAGAATTTAAGGTCGTTTTCCGAAATATTGAACGTAATTGTTCTGCTTTCGCCAGCTTTTAAGCTTACTTTTTGGAAACCTTTTAATTCTTTAACCGGACGGGTAATGCTGCCCACTAAATCCTGAATGTATAATTGAACAACCTCTTTACCGTCATACTTACCTGTATTACTTAAAGTAACCGATGCGGTGATCGTTTTTCCCTTGGTTAAGGTATTCGAACTTAATTTAATGTCGCTATAATTAAATTGAGTATAGCTCAAGCCAAAACCGAAAGGATATAAAGGATCGTTGCTCACATCTAAATAATTGGAACGGAATTTTTCGAACCATTTACCTTCTGCCAATGGACGACCAGTGTTTTTATGTGCATAATAAAGTGGCACCTGACCTACGTTTTGAGGAAAAGTTGTGCTCAGTTTACCCGATGGATTAACATCGCCGAAAAGTACATCGGCAATTGCGCTTCCTGCTTCACTGCCCGGAAACCAAACATTCAAAATTGCCGGGATATTTTCCTGTTCCCAGTTTAATGCCAGCGGACGGCCGGTAAATAATACCAAAACAACCGGTTTGCCTGTTTTAGCCAACGCTTTTAACAGATTTTTCTGTGTTTCTGGAATCTGGATATCGGTTACGCTGCTGCTTTCGCCGGTAAATTCAGAACCCTCGCCAATGGTAGCCACAATTACATCCGATTTTTTCGCAACTTCCAAAGCTTCTTTGATCATGTCGGCCTCTGAGCGCGGATCGCGTTTATAAGTAGGGTTGTGGATGTTTACATAACGGTGCTCCATAGTAGAATCGGCCAGAAAATTGGCACCGCGTGCAGTTATAATCTTCGCATTGCTGCCTAAAGCATTTTTTAAACCCTGCAATACCGTTACCGATTTGTCGAAAAGGGCCGCAACACTCCAGGTGCCATACATGTTGGCTGTATTATCGGCCAACGGACCGATTAAACCAATAGTGCCCGATTTTTTAAGTGGAAGTATGTTATTGTTGTTTTTTAACAATACAAAGCTTTCGCCTGCAACTTCGCGTGCAACCTGGCGGTTAGCCGGACTGAAAACTTCTTTTTCTGCTCTTTCAGGGTTACAGAATTTATAAGGATCGATAAACAAACCCAGTTTGTATTTTGCCTGAAGTACCAATCTACAGGCTCTGTCGATCTGAGCGATGCCCACTTTTTTCTCGGCCAGAGAATTTTTCAGTGTACCTAAAAAGCCTTCTCCAACCATGTCCATATCAATACCTGCATTTAAAGCTAAAGCAGAAACAGTTTGTAAATCGCCCATACCATGTGCAATCATTTCAGGGATACCGGTATAATCCGTAACGATGAAACCTTTAAAGCCCCACTGGTTGCGTAAAACATCGGTCATCAACCATTTGCTTCCGGTTGCAGGAATTCCATCAACTTCGTTAAAAGAAGCCATTACACTGGCAGCACCGGCATCAACCGCGGCTTTATAAGGTGGAAAATATTCGTTGTACATGCGTACTTTACTCATATCGGTAGTGTTATAATCTCTACCAGCTTCTGCAGCACCGTACAGGGCATAATGTTTTACACAGGCTAAAATCTCGTTATTGGCCTGAAGTTTACCCTGGTAGCCTTTTACCATGGCTGCGGCAATTTGCGAACCTAAATAAGGATCTTCGCCACTACCTTCCGAGATACGCCCCCAGCGTGGATCTCTCGAAATATCAACCATAGGGGAGAAAGTCCAGTTAATACCGCTTGCACTGGCTTCTATAGCCGCCACGCGTGCTGATTTTTGTACGGTA
>NZ_DJDT01000363.1 GCF_002432345.1 Pedobacter sp. UBA5917 | reverse complement strand
AGTCCGTCATTGCGAGGTACGAAGCAATCTTAATGCGATAGATATACAGAAGAGATTGCTTCGTGCCTCGCAATGACGATTATTTATTTTAATTGAAATCTAATGGTTCGTTAAAGTCATCAGAAATATAAAGAATTGTACCTTTCGCAGCACCATACAGGCTTTTTGGCTCTTCAACAATTTTATTCTCTCCGCTTTCCGATTTGGGAAAGCTTTTGGCATGTTTGGCTTTTAAAAAATCAATAAAATCTTCTACCTCGTTTACCATGCTATCTGGTAAGGTTTCCAATTTGTGAATGATATTTTTTGTGGCCGTAGTCATCACGCAAATATACGATTTTTCTTAAAATTTATCTTTTGCCGCTTTCATAAAACGACTGGCAAACACAAAGTCATTCAGCTCTTTAATGTCGGTATGTGCGATTTCTTTATTGCTGCCTTCCCAGAATTTTTTTCCTTCGTGCAAAAATAAAATATAATCACCAATCCCCATTACCGAGTTCATATCGTGTGTTACCACAATTGTAGTGGTTTTATATTCTTCGGTAATTTCCTGAATCAGTTCATCAATAACGATTGATGTTTTTGGATCCAATCCGGAGTTAGGCTCATCACAGAACAGGTATTTAGGATTCATCGAAATGGCACGGGCAATACCCACGCGTTTTTTCATTCCGCCCGATAATTCTGCCGGAAATAATTTGTTTTTACCTGCAAGATTTACCCTTTCTAGACAGAAATTTACGCGGTCTATTTTTTCGCTGCGTGTTTGATCGGTAAACATGTTTAAAGGAAACATAATGTTTTCTTCAACTGTCATACTGTCGAATAGGGCCGATCCCTGAAAAAGCATACCGATTTCTTTACGCACTTCGATACGCTGTTCGTAGGTCATAGGAGTAAAATCGCGGCCATCGTACAGTACCGAACCCGAATCGGGCTGGTGTAAACCCACCATACATTTAAGCAGGGTAGTTTTTCCTGATCCCGAACCACCGATAATTAAATTGGTTACACCTTCTTCAAACTTTCCGGAGATGCCCTGTAGTACATTGTTTCCGGAGAACGATTTATAAATATCTTTAATTTCGATCATTACAATAACAATTGGGTCACGATATAATCGCAAGCTAAAATAGAAATACAGCTAATTACAACAGCCCTTGTACTGGCCTGCGAAACTTCTAAAGCACCACCACGAACATAAAAACCTTCGTAAGCGGGCACCGATGTAATGATAAAACCAAATACAAATGCCTTTACCAAAGCAACGGTAATGGTGTAAGGGTTAAAATCGGTTGTAATACCCTGGATATATTCTGCTGGTGTTACGGCACCTGATACCGAACCACCGATATAACCACCGGTAATGCTCAAAAACATCGAGATGATCACCAACATCGGTACCATCGTAATACCTGAAATAATTTTAGGGAGAATTAAATATCCGGGAGCGTTAATACCCATAATTTCCAATGCATCAATCTGCTCGGTAACACGCATCGAACCGATTTCTGATGAAATGGCCGACCCGATTTTCCCTGCGAGTACAATTGCACTGATGGTTGGACTTAATTCCAGAATACTCGAATCGCGGTTAACCGAACCAATAATAGTTTTGGGAATAAAATCACTAACCAGCTGGAAAGCAATCTGCAAGGTCATTACCGCACCGATAAAAGTAGATATAATGGCAATCAGGCCTAAAGAGCCCACACCAACATAATCCATTTGCTTGGCGATTTCTTTAAGGTATATTTTCAGTTTTTCCGGCCTTCTGAATACAGACTTGAGTAGCAGGATGTATCTGCCGAAATTGGTAAAATTCATTCCGTATGTTTTTGCTTAATTTAAATGAACACTCTTATACTACTACAAAGAAACGATAAAAAAGTTGTCGCTCTTTGCTAATTGCAAAAATATTCGTGGTTTTGAATATAAATATGGTTTTTTGTCAACAAAAATTAAACCACAAAACATGAAAGCTGTAATAACGGGTGCAACTAAAGGAATTGGAAGGGCCATAACGCTTAAATTGGCCGAAAACGGATACGATTTAATTTTAGTGGCGAGGGGAGAAGATGACCTGAAGGCACTTAAAGCAGAATTAACACCTTATGGGAATCGGATTTTTACCCATGCCGCTGATTTTTCAGTTAAAGAAGAAATATATGCCTTTTTAAATTCTGCTGTTTTCGATTTTGATCACGTAACGGTTTTGGTAAACAATGTGGGGATCTTTTTACCCGGTAGTTTGCTTGATGAGGACGACGAAACATTCGAAAAACAGCAAAATCTGAATACCAATGCCTGTTATTATACCGGTAAATTTTTTGGAAAAAAAATGCGCTGGGTAAAGCAGGGCCATATATTCAATATCTGTTCGGTGGCCAGTAAAGCACCTGTAAAAAATGGTGGCAGTTATAGTGTAACAAAAGCAGCGATGTTAAGTCTTAATCATGTATTGCGGCAAGAGTTAGCCCCTCACAACGTTAAAGTTACAGCGTTTTTACCAGGCTCTACCAGAACTTCATCGTGGGAAGGAACAACAATCCCCGACGAAAAATTTGTACAGCCTGAAGATATTGCCGAAACTTTGTTCACCATTTTAAACTTAAGTAAAGGTGTAAACGTAGATGAGGTTTTAATTACCCCGCTCGATTTTTAAACACAAAATGAACAACGTTATGGAAAAGAAGCTTTTTAGAAACGAACACGATAAGATGATTGCCGGTGTAGCTTCGGGACTTGCAGATTACATGCAGGTGGAGGTTACCATAATTAGATTATTGTTTGCATTATCGGCCATATTTATGGCTGGAGGTGGCTTAATTGCCTATATTATCATGTGGATTATTGTTCCGGTGAATAACGACCCGGCCGCAAGGTTCTCAAAATTCAACGATTATTTCAATAAGAATAATCCAAATGCAAATCCTTTTGGATCCCCTGATCCATTTGCGGCAAATCAGGGCGCTGGAAGCCCAAACTGGTCGCAG
Organism: Pedobacter sp. UBA5917; assembly: GCF_002432345.1. Classification (GTDB taxonomy): domain Bacteria; phylum Bacteroidota; class Bacteroidia; order Sphingobacteriales; family Sphingobacteriaceae; genus Pedobacter. The sequence continues at coordinate 10,413 of NZ_DJDT01000363.1, read as the reverse complement.
CCTGTTGATAACGCCCAAAAAACACCTTTCGAAACACAGGCCGATTTTGGTAAATTTAATAAACCGAACGATACCGGCCGTACCATAGGTGGTTTGATATTATTGGTTGTAGGATGTTTTTTCCTGATGCGCGAATTGGATTTTATCCCTTATTGGTTTAATATCCGCAACTTATTCAGGTACATGTGGCCATTGATATTTATCGCTTTAGGGATCAGTATTATTGCCAAATCAAAAAGAAAGAACGACTGGGCAGCTTTTCAGCATCAGCAACAGGAGGCAGAACAGCAAAAAACAGCCGATTTTTCTGAAACCGTTGTAGAAAATGAGCCTACAGCGCCTACCAACAAAGATGACCAATCAACATCCGCTAACCCTCAAGTATAAATAACATGAAATTAGATAGATTAATATGGGGTATCATCCTGCTTTTTATCGGCGGTGTGCTTCTACTCGAAAATTTTGGCGTAATCAATTTTTATTGGCGCAACGTTTGGAGCTTTTGGCCTATATTCCTGATTATTGCAGGTTTAAATATCCTTTTTAACAGAAATAATTCGCAAACTGGTAGCATCATTTCCATTGGCGTGCTGGTAGTGGCCCTGTCATTCCTTTTTTACAGAGGGCAACAGGTGCCCGAGCATGGCTACTGGTGGGGAAACCACTTTAAAAAAGACATCGATGTTAATATCGACCACAATGATGGCGATGATGATAATGATAACGACGATGATAATAACAATAAAGATTCTTCTTATCACCAGTTAAAATTAACAGAGCCATTTGTGGCTGCAGATAACGCTAAAAAAACAGTGCTGAATATTTCCGGAGGAGGTATTTCGTTCAATCTGGATGGCGAAACGGCTGCATTAATTGATGCAGATATCAAGAAAAAACGTGGTAATTTCTCTCTGAAAAAACTGGTTACCGATTCTGCAACCGTACTTACCTTTAGTATGGATGATAAAAAAGGAAAATGGAATTTTGGCGATAACGGTAATGATGTAAACTTTAAATTAAACAAAGAAGCTACCTGGAATGTCCTGATGAAGCTGGGTGCCGGAGAAGCCAATTTCGACTTTTCTCCTTACAAGGTACGTACTTTCCGCTTTGATGGTGGAGCCGCTGCCCTGGACATTAAAATAGGTGATTTACTGCCGATTACTGATGTGGTTGTAAAATCGGGAGTAGCTGATGTTAAAATTAAGGTGCCGAATGGCTCGGGCTGCAGAATTAAAACCAAAACAGGTTTATCGGCAAAAGATTTCGATGGATTTGAAAAACTGAGCGATGGCGTTTACGAAACTTCGAACTATAAAACATCAACCAAAAAAATCTTTATCAGTTTAGACGGCGGATTGAGTAACTTTGAGGTAAGCAGATACTAGAGGGGTGGAGGGCTCGAAGGTAGAAGGTGTAGGGTTTAAGGCGTAAGGTTGAAATTCGTTAGTAGAAATCTTTTTTTAAACCTGATCCTGCAATCCTAAAATCTAAACAATCCTGATTTAATGAATCCTGATAAAGAATATGTAGTCGTAATTAATGGTAAGCCGCAGGGACCGTATAGTTTAACCGAACTGAAAGATTTAAACATCGGTGCGAATACTTTTATACGCAAACCCGGAATGGACGATTATAAAGAAGCTCACGCAATTCCCGAATTGCGTGAGCTTTTGGGTTTTAGCTACCAAAAAACCGCTCCGCAATATTTTGCCGCTTTCGATCAGCGTTTACTTGCGTCGGTAATCGATCATTTTATCATTTTTGGTTTTTATACCATCATTATTTTAATCAGTTATATTTTTATCGAGGGGAAAGACCAGCGGATAATGGCCTTTATGCTTCCTTTTCCATCAATATTTTTCGTTAAATTGATTTATGGGAGCATAGCCGAAGCTTCAAAAAGCCAGGCAACCATCGGTAAAAAATTCCTCAGCATTAAAGTAACCGATCTGGAAGGAAGCAGGATTTCTTTTGGGGTATCCCTAATCAGGAATTTTTCTAAAATATTATCGGTAATCCCAGTTTTCTTTGGTTATCTGTATAGCTTTTTGAACAGGAAAAACCAGTGCTGGCATGACATAGCTGCCAATACTTTAGTGATAAAAGAGAGGTTGATTTGATTAAAAAAAATTAATCTCCTGAAGTGTAACCTGCGTGGATCTTAAATCGGTAGCAGGATGCCCTGCTGCAACAAACAAACCAATTAGGCTTTTCTGGAAGTAGAATGTTGCGAAAACCCGGCTTTTGCTTCACCATCAATATTTTGATAAGATGATTCATTATTTCATCTTTATAGTGAGAAGCAATTTGTAAAAAGAAATGGCATCATTGGCAAAAATTAAAACCTATCATTTTCTCCCGTATAAATATGGTTCAGAACTGCTATTAGATATTGGGCGTATCGAAACATTGAAGAATTATGTATTAGATAGTACCTTACATCAGCTTAGTTTTTACGAAATTCTTTTCATCGAAGAAGGAAACGGCACTTTTACATTAGATGAAAATAAGGGAGTGATAAGCCCGAGAACTATTATTTTCACAAGCCCCGGACAAATACGTTGTTGGGAAATTGAAGAAAAATTAAGTGGCTATGCACTATTCTTCGAAAAAGATTTTCTCCATCTTTTTTTCTCTGATAAACTTTTCCTGTACCGTTTTCAATATTTTCATCAGTATTTGAATCCAACCAACATGGGGTTACCCGAGATGCCTTTTAAGAAATGCCTGGAACTTTTATATGGGATAGAAGGGGAGTTCGGCCAGCTTCAGAACGATAGCAATCATTTAATCAGGTCAATTTTATATCAGCTACTAGTTGTTCTCAACAGGGATTATGCTGGTGTTTATAATGTGCAAAGAGATACCTATGTTCACGCTGATTTTTATAGATTTAAGTTCTTATTAGAAAAGAAAATTGTAGATAACCGGAGTGTCGAAGCCTATTCAAAAATGCTTAATGTTAGTGCGGGGTTTCTTAATAAAATCTGCAAACAATTTAGTGGATTATCAGCCCAGCAAATGATTCATTATAAACTGATTTCGGAAATAAAGAAACAGCTTTGTCAAAATAAATCAGCAAAAGAGATTTCGTATGAATTTGGTTTTTCAGATCCATCTAATTTTAACCGTTTCTTTAAAAAACTTACAGGTACCACCCCTCAACAATACCGCAAGAAGATGTAAATGACCACTTTTAATATAAAATGACCATTCTGAGCAGGTAAGTATGTTCTAATTTTACAGAAAAAGAATATTATGATAAAAAAACACATACTTGGGCTTTTAATGTGTGCCATGAGCTCAATGTTGGTACGGGCAGAGCAATTATATGTTAATCCTCAAACTGGCAACGATGCAAATTCAGGAATAAAGGCACAGCCCTTAAAAACATTATTTGAAGCTGCCAAACGCGTAAACTTAAATAAAGAACCAGGAACTACCACAATTATTCTTTCGAAAGGAGTACACCTGTTAACCCAAACTGTAGTGTTCACCAATAATAAATATACCCTCGAAAACCGTCTAGTTGTTCGTGCAGATATTATGCCTGATGATACAGATTGGACTCCTCAAAAAATGCCGGTTGTTGTTACTGCAGTTCCACTTGTTGCTGGCGTGGGTGGAGAAGAAGCAAAAGGTATACAGCCAGAGGTTAACCATGTAACTATTGAGGGCTTACGATTTACCGGTAGCCCCGATTACGCTTATATAGATGGTAATAATTTGCGCCGTTCCTATCCCATATGGCGTGATGGAAAAAGCTTGGATGATTTGCTGGTAACGCAATGCCTGTTTGCTGGCAATGTGGATGTATTACCCTTACATGTGGGGGTTATTGCAAATGGTTATGGCCTGGTTATCGATCATTGTGTTTTCTTCAACTGCAAAAATCCGGTTGTTTTTTGGAAAAACGATGGAGGGATGGGCAGCCTTAGTGCCATGCGTTATTCGATGGTATATGGTTGTTATTTTAGTGGTGTTTGGACTACACAAAGTACCAATGGAGACGGTTTTGACTTTCATCATAACATTATAGCTAACAGCAGTACTGTATGGATAAGAGAAAAAGGAAGTACACGCCGGTACAAGGCATCCGACTGTCTTTTTGCCGACTATACGAATCTGGCAGGATATGGAAGTGGTCCGTTAAGTGGCAGTGATGCAACGGCGACAGATTTTCTTGAACTGAAAAACGTACAAACTACCGGAACGGTAAACATTGAAAAAGATCAGGCTAAACGTAATTACCTGCAATTGGCAGAAGGTTCGATGGGTTCGGACATAAAGGCGGGGCTTTTCAAAAAGAAGCATAATTAACTTACCCAAACCATTAAACTGCAAAAGATAGCGGTTGATTTAATTACAACATTACAACATCAAAAATTCCAACAATCATTATCTTTGCAGGTAGATGGAAAATATATTGGCAAAAAATGATCTGGCCGGCGGATATTGCAACAGTTTAACAACTTATTCTAGGTATTTAACACGCGAGGTAAACATCGGCGATATTGCATTGGGCGGGAATAACCCTATCCGTATCCAATCAATGACCACTACCGATACGATGGATACCTTGGGTACCGTAGAGCAGACCATCCGTATGGTAGAATCGGGTTGCGAATATGTACGTATCACAGCACCAAGCATTAAAGAGGCCGAAAACCTTGCCAATATTAAAAAGGAACTGCGTTACCGTGGTTACAATGTTCCTTTGATTGCCGATATCCATTTTACACCAAACGCTGCCGAAATGGCCGCCAGGATTGTAGAAAAAGTGCGCGTAAATCCAGGTAATTACGCAGATAAAAAGAAATTCGAAAATATAGAATATACCCAGGATGCCTACAATGCAGAACTAAGCCGGATTTATAAAAAGTTTATCCCATTGGTTAAAATCTGCAAAGAGTACGGCACCGCGATGCGCATTGGTACCAATCATGGTTCGCTTTCTGATCGGATTATGAGCCATTATGGCGATACACCACGTGGAATGGTAGAATCGGCAATGGAGTTTATGCGCATGTGCGAAGATCAGAACTATTACAACCTTGTGATCTCGATGAAAGCCAGTAATACCCAGGTAATGGTACAGGCTTACCGTTTGCTGGTAGAAACAATGGCTAAAGAGGGGATGAATTACCCGTTGCATTTGGGCGTTACCGAGGCAGGTGATGGGGAAGATGGACGTATTAAATCGGCCGTTGGTATCGGTACTTTGCTTGAAGACGGGCTGGGTGATACCATCCGCGTTTCTTTAACCGAAGACCCCGAATTTGAAGCACCAGTGGCCAAAGCTTTGGCAGATAGATATTCTTTAAGGAGTCAGAAGTCAGAAGTACGGAGTCCGGAGTCGAACAGTCTACGCCATATGCTCAGCGCCACCCGCGCAACTTATTCTCCTTACGAATACAACCGTCGCATTACCACGCCTGTACAGCACATCGGCGGGCACCATCATCCGGTAGTAATGATTGATGTTTCGAAAGAAAATTTAAAAGATCCTTACTTTTTAAGCTCGGTTGGGTATAACTACAGCGCGGGTTTAGATAAATACAATCTGGCCGATCAGGCCTGCGATTTAGCTTATCTGGGCGATAATTTGCCTTCTTTTTCTTTCCCGGGAAATTTAAAGCAGGTGTACAATTACCAAACCTGGCAAAAACTAAAAGATAAAAATAACTGCCATCCTTTATTTTCATTCGAAGAATTTAGTAAAGCAGATGTTAAAGATGAATTTTTAAACTTTGTTGAAATTGACTCAGAGCAATTGAGCAATTCAGCAATTGAGCAATTGGATAAAACGTGTGTTTTAATCTTAAAAACCGCCTCAATCCACGGAATGGCAGCGCAAAGATCATTTTTTGTGGCATTGCAGGAAAATAACATTCAGGTTCCGGTGATGATAAAAAGAACATATCAGAATGCTGATGCCGATCATTTAATGCTTTATGCAGCAACTGATTTAGGTGCTTTACTTACTGATGGTTTTGGCGATGGTGTATGGATTGATGCGGAAGGTCAAAATCTTTCTTTGATCAATTCTACCAGTTTTGGGATTTTACAGGCTACACGTACCAGGATCAGTAAAACAGAATATATTTCGTGCCCAAGCTGTGGCCGTACCCTTTTTGATCTGCAGGAAACCACGCAGCTTATACGCTCGCGTACCGACCATTTAAAAGGAATTAAAATCGGTATTATGGGCTGTATCGTTAACGGACCGGGCGAAATGGCAGATGCCGATTATGGCTATGTTGGTACCGGACCGGATAAAATTACCCTGTATCGTGGTAAAGAAGTGGTAAAGAAAAATGTAACCACGGCCTACGCTTTGGATGAATTGATCGATATCATCAAAGGCGACGGAAATTGGGTGGAGAAAACCTAATCGTCATTGCGATAAGGAACGACGAAGCAATCTTTTTTGCGCCGTGGTCTGTGTCCGCCGTAGTCTGTGTCCCCACAGATCAACTATTTAAAATTATAACCACAGATTCACACAGCTAAACACAGATTTGTACCGTGGTCTGTGTCCGTCATGGTCTGTGTCTCCACAGACCAGATTACTAGGCTTTTTATCTCCCGATAATAGGGACAAATAGTGGTTAATAAAAGATTGTTGACGGCTCACGCTACATTTAATTTTCTAACCAATAAATCATAAATTGCCCTAATGAAAATTACCGAGTTTAAATACCTATTTAACGAACTTAGAAACTGGCTTGCAGTTAAGGGCCTTTCTGGTAATGAACTCATTTATTCTTATTTTTTTCTCGGACTGGTTGGTGTTGTCTTATTTCTGTTCATCACCATTTTTGTAACCAGGCAGATTTTTATCGTAATGGTAAAAAGTGCCAAAACCAAATCCGATTGGCAGAAAGCACTGTTCGAGTTCCGCGTTTTTAGGGCAATTGCTTTAATATTTGGGGCTTATATCATTTACAATGTTGTGCCTTATCTTTTTATCTATTTTAAAAACTGGCACTTTTATGCTTTGATTTTTGCTAAAATCTACATGGTTTTAGCGGTAATGTTTGCCATAAACGCTTTCTTGAATGCGGTGGTTTCAATCATGGAATCATCAAAAAAATATGCCGATAAACCCATCAGAAGTTATAAACAGGTAGCCAAAATTGTATTTTATATTGTTGGTTTTGTTCTGATACTGTCGATTATTTTAGGCGAATCGCCGGTTTACGTTTTTGGTGGTTTTGGTGCCGTTACGGCAGTTTTTATTCTTGTTTTTAGAGATCCGATTTTAGGTTTTGTGGCATCGGTACAGATGAGTGCCATCGATCTGGTAAGGGTAGGAGATTGGATTACAGTAGAAAAATATGGTGCCGACGGCGAAGTAACCGAAATTAATTTAACTACCATTAAGGTAAGAAACTGGGATAAGACCGTAACCATTGTACCCAGTTATGCGATTGTAAGTGAGTCGTTTAAAAACTGGCGCGCTATGGAAGAAAGTGAAGGCAGGAGGATTAAACGCCATATCAACATTAAAATTTCCAGTATTAAATTCTGCGATGAAGAATTGATAGGAAGGTTGCAGAGCATCGATTTTTTGAAAGATTACCTCAAAGAAACCCAGGCATTTATTGAGCGTTACAATGCCGAAAATACAGTAAATCCCAATAACCTGGTTAACGGCCGCCACATGACCAATATTGGTACTTTTAGGGTTTATGCCGAAAAATACCTCGAAAGTAATCCGCACATCAATAAAAATTTGACTTTTATGGTGCGACAGTTGCAGGCCACTGAAAACGGACTACCTATTGAGATTTACGTATTCTCGAAAGAAAAAGGTTTAAAACGTTTTGAAGAAGTTGCTGCCGATATTTTCGATCATTTACTGGCCGCGGTACCTTATTTTGATCTCGAAATTTTCCAAAGCCCCAGCGGAAGCGATATGCGCAATTTTGCACGGAGAGTTGATTAATGTTTTTGAATTTTAGATATTGATATTAAAATTCCCACAAATAATTAGGGCCAAAATAGTTTCTTAAGAATACCAAAGAAATAATTATCAAAAAAACTAAAATTCCCTGAAGGGTAACATTTTGCGCTAATTTTTTGTTAAAATAAAGAATTATAGCAAGAAAAACACCTATTGTACTGGTTACTAATCCAAAGAATTCATCCTTGAACAACCGGCTTTTATACACTGCAACGACATCGGATTTTCTCAAACCATAATAGAGGATAATGCCAGTTATTTTTGACCGGTAGATCTGCAATGAATCCTTCTCTTTTATTTCATTAAAAAGTTGAGCAGGAATTCTGTATTTTTTATGAGGGGTTAGAGCAGTAAAAATATATTCTGTTCCGTTTTTGAAGCGATGGCCCTCAGAATCTTTAATGTATTCAGTATTTAATTTCACGGGCGAAAAATTACCATCGAGAAAAATAATTAAAGATGAAAGTAATGTTATACCAATTAGTATGTGCTTAAATGTTGTTTTATTAAAGTTTGAGAAGGTAGTTTTATCTGGATCCATAATTTATAATGCTCCAAAGTAATTAATTTATCAGTTCGTAATAAAAATTGACCGCTTTTTATTTAAATAGGAGCCAGATATGTAATTTTATGAAAAGCAAAGATCAACAATATCTTATTACTTAAGGCATGGAGACAAAAATTGCAACAAATATCGACACCGATATATTTTATGCAGTGGTTAAATTTTTACGGGAAAATGTCTGGAAATTAACTGCCGAATACGATGAAAAAATTTTTGATAAAGGAATTGATTTTGACCTTTATCGTTTTGAAAAAGATAATGAAACGGTATTGATGGCCTGGAATAACTGGTTTGAAGGTGAAATTAAAGCAACTGCCAAAACATTGGACCAAATTGCTGAACATTTTAAATTAACTTTAACCTATGGTGCTCCCGAATATTTGCATAAACCGAATATCATCAGCGATATGAAAACCCTGATAAAAATCAAAAAGAATTAATAGGTTTCGTATTTGATAATGTAATTTATCCTTTCCTTTATTAATAATCTTTAATGCATACAACCAATATAAATTTTCGATTTAAGTACAAAAGCTTTTGGCTCAATGTTTTTTAGTTTTTTTAAGGCTACTGCTGCCGAATCTTTATCGGCATATATCCCGGCTACCAGTGCAATGGTTTTGGCTTTTGCATCAGGTTTGTACATGTTTAAATATTCTAAACTTAAATTTTCCTCGGGGCTTCTACGCGGAAAATATTCTCCGGCGTATATTTCGTCCGGATCATTTTCGGAGAGGATAATTTCATTTTTCTTTTTATTGTAATAACGCCCTAAAGTATCAATCGGAATATTTAATGTTTTGCTTGCGCTAAACATTTTCGAATGAATCGGATTATAACTTGCATTGGTATCGAGAACTGCCACATAATACTCGGCAAAATTGTCTAAAGTATCTTCCTCAACTTTTAGCTCAACCGGTTTTTCAACTGCTACCGTTTTTACAATGGTTTGGTTTTTAGCTGTAGTATCTTCAACAACTTTATTTTTCTCATGGTTTTGTGAACAGGCCATGAGAAAAATAAAGGAGGCGATATAGAGTTTCGAGAGGGTTTTGAGCTTAATCATATCCAAATATAATCTACTTTAGCCTTCGTTTAAGAAAATCAGGCATTTTTCGCAAACTTTAAACAAAAGCGGGGGCAAAGTTTCGTTGGTATATGGCTGTGTAGCGCCATAAACATGATTAGCCCCCTCAATTTTAGCCAGTCTGCTGCCCGGGTTGGCTTCGGCAAGGTTTTGGGCCGTTTCGATAGGAACATTTACATCGTCATCGCCATGGATAATTAACCAGGGGATATTGATCCGTTTTGCAGCATCAACGATATTCAATGCAGCTGCATTTTCCTGCAGATCTTCCAATAGCGTTACATTTAAAGGCATTTGCTCTTTGGTACGGGCATTGGTAACGAAAATTTTCCCGGCTTTCTTCCACTCTGCTTCCTGTTCTTTTTTCCAAAGACTGTTAAAATCGGCAATGGCGCTCCAGGTAATCAGTTTATTTATCCTTAAATCGTTGGCCGCTTCAATAACCGATAAACCACCGCCACGGCTATGGCCGATCAGGTTTACTTTAGTACCCGAGCCATAAGCCTGTTCAATAAAATCGAGCACAGCATTAAGGTCAAAAAGTTCTTTCGATACGGTATTACTGGCAAAAGCGTCCATATCCGTTACATCTTTTGGATCATCAACCGGAACACCGCTGTGCGATAGGTTAAATTTAATGTAACGGTAGCCATTGCTGGCAAAATACCTGGCCACTAAATTATGTGCGCCCCAATCTTTAAAGCCTTTAAAGCCATGTACAAAAAGTATAATGGGCGTATTCGGATTTTTTTCATCAAAAGTGATATCGCCGATAATTAATTTTCCGTC
>NZ_DJDT01000048.1 GCF_002432345.1 Pedobacter sp. UBA5917 | reverse complement strand
GGCATTCCTGTTCAGTGCACTGTCTAAACCCGCACCGGCTTTTGAATAATCATAGCCCAATCTCGATTTATCATGATCTTTGGTCGCATTGAGCAGGTAAGCAAGCGTAAAAGCATTCAGGCTATCGGCCTGGTAATCTGCTCCAAAATAAGCCATACGTCCATCATCATGGCGGTTCTCATCCTGCCTTTGGTTAAGCAATACCGAGGCTCCGTTCTGCCTTACAGCTTGATTGGTAGTATAAAGGCCCACATAATCCGAAAAACGGACACCAATGGTAGAAAAAAGGTTGATTTTATTGGATTTAAAATTCAAACTTGGCGAAATACGTGTTTCGTTAGGTGCACCGCCAACCAGTCTTAACTGCCCGTTAAAACCACTTTTTTTATTCTTTTTCAATACAATATTAATGATACCGGCAGATCCTGCAGCATCGTATTTAGAAGATGGATTGGTAATTACTTCTACCCTTTCTACCTGATCGGCCGAAACCTGCTCCAACGCCCCACCTGCAGTCAAACCCGAACGCCTGCCGTTGATGAGTACCAGTACACTGCTGTTTCCGCGGAGGCTTACCGCACCACCTGGATCTACGCTAACCGAGGGCACCCCGGAAAGTAACTCGGATACAGACCCTGATTGGGAAAGGATATCTTTACCTACTTCGAATACTTTTTTATCCAATTTTAAACTGATTGCCGATTTTTCTGCAGTAACTGAAACATCTTTTAACAGGGTTGCATCGGGATCCATCAGCACAATTCCTAAATCACTTGTTGTTTTTCCTTCTGTTAAAATTAATGCTTTGGTGAGTTTTGCAAAGCCCATAAAACTGAACTGGATGCTTGGTTTGCTTCCACCTGAAAAGCTTAATGAAAATTTCCCTTTCTCATCGGCCATGCCCGAAGCCAGGTTTTTTCCATCTCCATCAACAATAACGATGGTTACAAAAGGGATCTCTGCTTTAGCCGACCGTTCTTTGATCTGCCCGGTTATGGTATGTTTTGGTGCCTGCGCAAAACAGAAAAAAGCAGGATAAAAACTTAAAAGAAAAAGCGTAGCGATGTATTTCATGTCGCAAGATTAGCACAGGAAAATACATTGCGCTTAAAAAAACATGTGAACTGCTCTATATCCTTTTGAAATGCACCGGCAGGGATTATCTTTATGCTACTTTTGATTTATGAAAACCGCCATCTTTCTGCTCTTCTTCGCTATCTTATGTACTTCGTGCAAACGGCAGGTATTATACGATGAGTTTGATCCTGTTTTTAAAACGGGAGATAGCCTAGCGTGGTCGGCCAAAAAGTTCGATGAAAAAGGCTGGTCGGTTGATCGTGGTTTTACCGGGAAAAATATCTTTTGGTCGAGAAGTAATGTAAAGCTCATTTCAAATTCAGGTGGTCGGTTAGGGCTCCAGATTGGTGCCTTTGGAGCTTACGAAGTTTACTGGGACGGCGTAAAAATAGGCACTAACGGAAAACTCGGATCTCCATCACAGCCTGAAATACCGGGAACTGAGTGCAAGTATTTTCTCCTCCCCGACTCGCTTTCGCAGGTTGGAATGCATAAAGTCGCTTTACGAACCACACAATTTAGATACCCGATGCTGCAACGTGGTGTTGGATTTAAACTGGATACCTATATCAATCTGATCAAAATACCTTTGATTATCTCGTCATTGATGTTTATCATGGCCGGTGCATTTTTTATCGCTTTCTTTTATTATGCTTTTTTATATTTCAACAGCCATAAAAGGTCATATCCCGTACTCATATTTTCGGTAATCTGTCTGCTCTTTTTTTCGCTCCTGATTATGGAGTATATAAAATATTATATCGAAATCCCCTATCCGGAGTTTTTCGTCCGTTTGGAGATTATCGGTTGGTTAACTTTTTCGATATCGTTGCTGGTTCCCCTGTATTTCAGCATCCAATTCAGCTTAAAAAGAAAATTTCTGCTGCTTTCGGCACTACTTTTAACATTGGTTTCGATCTATATTTACCAGTACGGCCATTATGATATTTCGGCAAGGTATTACAGCTTTGCAATGTGGATTACTACGATGCTGATCGTTCTGGAAGCCATTTACAGAGAAGAAAAGGGAAGTTTTCTGGTATTGGTTGGGATGCTTGCCAGTGCGGTGATGAACAGCTATATGGTGTATGATTTCGGAATTTTTATCTTTTATACTTTTATTGTATTTGCAATGCTTTATCTCCACACGGTTAAAATGCGGGAGATTGAACAAGCGCACGAATCATCGCTGTTACTCTCCTCACGCTTGCAGTTGGAGCTGATTAAAAAGAACATCCAGCCACATTTTATCAAGAATACGCTTACCTCACTGATGGATTGGGTGGAAGATTCGCCCAAACAGGGGGCCGAATTTATCCAGGCACTTGCTGCAGAATTCGATATCATGAATAAAATTGCGGAAGAAAGCCTGATCCCTATCCGGCAGGAGATTTCACTTTGCCAGATGCACCTGAAAGTGATGGGTTTTAGAAAGGAAATTGCCTATCAATGGGAAGATTTTGGAATTAAAGATACTGAACTGATACCTCCTGCGGTTATCCATACTTTACTGGAAAACGGGATTACACACAATGCGCCTATTAAGGATGGTTTTATGAAATTTAGGTTGGCTTTTAGTGAAGATTTACATACGAAGGAGTATGTTTTTGAAACCATTGGCGAAAACAGGGAACCATCGGAAGAACGTATCGGCGGCGGCGGTTTTAAATACATCCGTGCAAGGCTGGAAGAAAGTTATCCAGGTAGGTGGACTTTCAGTTCAATGGCATCAAATCATGGCTGGATCAGTAAAATAACCTTATCAAACCATGCGATATGAAAATACTGATTATTGAAGATGAGGCTCGGATTGCGAGACGGATTGAACGCATGACCAACGATTTTTTCGAAGGAAATGCCGGCATCACTATCGTAGATTCGTTAAAAAAAGGGGTTGATTTTCTGGAGAAAGAAACCATCAATATCCTGTTACTGGATTTAAACCTTAACGGGCGCGATGGTTTTGAGGTATTGGGCTCGATGACTTCAAGATCCTTTCAAACTATTGTGGTATCGGCCAATACAGAAAATGCGCTCCGTGCCTTTGAACTGGGGGTATTGGATTTTGTTCCTAAACCATTTGACCGTGAACGGCTTTCTCTTGCGCTAGGCCGGGCAGTTACGGTAAAAAAAGAAGAGAATAACTCCATACGGTACCTTTCTGTTAGAAAAAGCGGAAGCATTAAACTGATTGAGCTTGATCAGCTGGTTTATATACAGGGTGCAGGAATTTATAGCGAAATACACCTTTTGGATGGCGCTAGGGAATTACACGATAAAGGTTTAGATACGCTTGAAAAAATACTGCCATTGGGTTTTGAGCGTATCCATAAATCTTATATCGTAAATATTATACAGGTAGACAGAATACTTGTTTCATCAGGCAGCCGCTATCATTTGCAGCTCAAAAATGGAGCGGTATTGCCGATTGGCCGATCGCGGTATAGGGGTTTTAGGGAGTTATTTGAGAAGCGGGTTGATTAGTTTAGTTTAATTAACCACCAGTCTTCGGACCATTCTCCATTTTCCATCGCACATTTTACATCATCAACCACCAAGGCACAAAGTTTTTTCACCATTAAGGGGTTAAGATCATTAAGAAAGTTTTGGTAATATAGGCTATTTATCTTCAGACACCGGTCTAAGGACTTTCGGACCATTATCCATTTTCCATCTCACATTTTACATCATAAACCACCAAGGCACGAAGGCACAAAGATTTTTCACCATTAAGGCGTTAAGATCATTAGGAAAGTTTTGTTGATATAAGCTATTTATCTTCGGACACTGGTCTTCAGACCATTATCCATTTTCCATCTCACATTTTACATCATCATCCACCAAGGCACGAAGGCACAAAGTTTTTTCACCATTAAGGGATTAAGAGCATTAAGAATGTCTTTTAACTTATGACATGTATGCTATTTGACTTCGGGCATCGGTCTTCGGACTTTCAGACTTCCAAATCATTAACTATATCTTCTTAACAAAATACCTCACAAAATCTTTCAGCCTGGTATTTTTAACAAGATAATTAAAGCTAATGATACCAATCGTTGCGCAACTTATTCCGGCCAATACATCGAGGGTATAATGGTGACTGGTATAAACGGCCGAAAACCAGATTCCGATCATTACGACCAAAAAGAACAGATTGATCTTCCCTAACCTGTTTTTTAAACCATAATAAGCAACAATAACCGGGTATGACGAATGGAGCGAAGGCATGGCAGCAAATACATTGGAGCCCTTGCTGTATATCCCCTGAAAAAGCGTAATGTTAAAATAGTGATCAAACCTTGCCAAACCAGCTGTATTACCTGCAGTTTTAGCAATAAATGTAAAACCATGCTCCTGTACGTACCAGGGCGGTGCAGCCGGGAAAGCATAATAAACCACAAAACCCAATAGGTTTACCCACACAAAGGTGAGCGAAAACCGCACAAATTGCTCCTTGTTTTTAAAGAAAAGATAGGTGGCAAATGCCAAAGGCACAGGTACCCACATCAGGTAGAAAAAGCCTGTTAACACATCTAAAAATGCGGTGCCGTTCAGCTTCCAATATTCGTTAGGGGTAAGTTTTATGCCATTGTGATTAGTACCAAAAATGCTTTTTTCCAGATGATATAAATCTTTAATATGAACCTCGGTAAACAGGTAGTTCGGAAAAGCTTTCATGTAATCGAAAAGGATCCAATACACTATGAAAATGGAAAAACCGAGAATAAAACGTCTTGTTCCGGCAGAAATATAAAACAGGCTGTTAAAAATAAAAATCAGTACGAGCTGATCGGTTTTAAAGCCCACCAACAGGACTGAAAGCAGCAGATATCCTACCGAAATGGCAGTAGTGAGATACACATTCCGTAGGTTATAAAAACTATTTTTAAGCAAAGCTTCTTGCTGCATGTTATTTCTTATCAAAATTAGACCTGAAAATATGGTCCCAGAATGTCCAGCTTACTCCATAACCTTTTGTCGAATCGGAATAATGGTGAAGCATGTGGTGGTGTTTTAATTTTTTCCAGAAACCGCTTTTAAAATTGGCGTGGTGAAGTGCATAATGTACCATATCATAAAAGAGGTAGCCGATCATAAAGCCTGCAAAAAATGGATAAACAGTAGTTTCGGGCAATAGCCAGTCAAAAAGGAAATAAAAACCCAGGGCCATTGGAATACTGGCCGATGGTGGCATTACCAAACGTTTGGCATCATTGGGATAATCGTGATGTACACCATGGAAGATAAAATGGATTTTCTTACCCCATTCTGCTTCAGGTTCGAAATGGAAAACATAGCGGTGCAGGATGTATTCGGTAATGGTCCAGATGGCCAAACCCAACAAAAACCAACCGGCGAAATTTAAAACCGGCATTTGTATATCGATAACTGCTTTCCAAAACAAAAAGCCGATAACAGGTACATACACAATTAAAGGCACATAAAACCTTACTTTAGATAGGCTTTCTAAAAAGTCGTTTTTAAACATCCTGATGGATGCGGTAGAATTTGAGACAAAATTCTTTTTCATTTGGTAATTATTTTTAAGTGGTATTCGACTGCGCTCTTTTTCTCTTGTCATTCCGAACACAGTGAAGGTCTTCGACTCCGCTCAGACTGACAAACTGGGTTAGATTTCTCGGCTACGCTCGCAATGACGAACTGGCTATGAACGCCAACCGCCCTACGCTTAGCGCTACCCGCCTCCCCTACACCTTTATCCTTTCAATCAATACTTTCGAAGGCTCCGAAACATCGTAACCTCTTATTTCTACATATTTTACATTCGGAAACCAGAACGTTCCACCTTCAATTCGCAGGAATATCCGTTCCAACTGCATTTTTTTATTGTTAATGGTTGCAAAAACATGGTATTTTTTATCTGCGCCCGATTTATTCAGGTACATCGGCAGTTTTTTATGCGAAGTAAAACGAAGCTCAAACTGACCGTTACCTAAATTTTTGCTGATGATACCGTAGGCGAACTTCCGCTGGATATAGCTTAAATCTTTTTTTTCGCCATTATCGCCATAACGCATCCAAAACACATTTACAGGCTGTTCTTTATCCACTTCGCCATGTTTATCTACATTTAACTGGCAGATGATGGTGTTGGTATTCGGATCGCGCTGCAGGTAAAAAAGCTGGTTGCTAATGTCCTTCGGTGTTGGAAAAACAATTGGAGAAGGATCGCTTCCCTGTGCATTTGCGTTAAAAGAAATTAAGCCACTTAAACTGGTGATTATAACCAAGCCGGCAATGAGCGCGGCCCTGTTATTCCCTTTTCTTTCGTTAAACTCCTGGGCATCTAAACCTCTTTTGGCTTCCTGCAGACGTTTAACCGCAGTAATATTGGTTAATACAGCCATTACGGTAATGGGCATGGTAAAAATCGACATGGTTTCAAAAACATGGAACGAAATGCCCGGCACATAAATTTTATAATCGCCACCGATAAAATGCCCTGCAACACCACAGGCAATGGCAAAAACACCAATGGTTACCACACGCTCGGGCCGCTGCATTAAACCACCTTTACACTCTACGCCCAAACCTTCGGCCCTTGCGCGGGTGTAACTTACCATCATGGAACCGATGAGGGCGATAAATGCAAATAATGAACTTAAAAAATAATGGTGTGCCACGAGGTAATAACAGATGCCCAAAAACATGATCATTTCGCTATAACGATCGAGCACCGAATCGTACAATGCCCCAAATTTAGAGCTCATATTGCCCAAACGAGCCACCTGCCCATCAAGCATATCGAACAAGCCTGCAAAAAGCACCAATGCCCCACCCCAACCAATGTACGACATATCGCCACGGTTTGATTTTTCGGCACCGAGTACAAAAATAACGGCCACACCGATATTCAGGATCAAACCGATGGTGGTTACGGCATTTGGCGTTAAACCAATCTTAATCAACCCTTTAACAAAAGGATTAATTACCTTATATATGCCCAGTTGCAGGTTATCCCTTAGTTTTTTTTCCATTGCGTTTTTATTAAAAATCAAATTTTACCCTTGCCCTGATTCCCCATTCAGAAACTTCAGGATTATTCAGGTAATTGAAGCGTTTTACAAGATCTACCCTTAACAGTTTAAAGATATTACCTACCCCAACACTGCCTTCCATATAAGGATCGTTGCCCAGTGCATAGGTACGTTGCGCGCCGTTTTCGTAAACAGGCAACTGATATAAGCCGGACTGGAAATTCGGATTGTTCTCATTCCTTAATCCACCGTACAAAGCCTTAAACGACACCACTTCCCTTAATTTCAAACGTTTAAGCAAAGGTATTTTGTTAAAAAAGAAGCCGTTAAAATTATGGTCGATATTGATACTCACGTAATGATCACTCACAAACTCCAAAAAGTTCATCAGGTTATACGAATTAAGCTGATAAGCATAGGTTTGGTTGGCCCGGTGTATATCCAATAACGGGAAGGGCACTTTACCGGCAATATAGCTGCCTTCAACCGTTACGTCGCTATAACCCAGCTGCGATAAATAAAAACGTTTATCTATGCTTCCCAATAGGTTATGATAATTGTATTCGCCACCTAAAACACCTTTTAAACCTGCTGCATAACGGAGTGTAAACACCGGATAGCGATCGGCAATGGGTACACGGTATATTTTGCCCTGATAAAATTTCTCGTTCGGAGCGTACCTTAACTGTAATGATAGCTCGCTGGTGGTCAAACGGTTTACCAGCTGGTTATTTTCGTTCAGGTAGCTTAATCCTCCGGCCGGTGTCTGGCTCCATTTTTTAAAGCCCAGGTTGTACGAAAAGTGGTTTTCGAACTCCCTTACATAATCCACACGGTAAAAATCGTTATACAGCAACATATCATTTACGCCCCTCTTAAAGGATAACAAAAAGTTGTCTTCCTGCACAAACTGAAGCTCCTGTCCGGGGATTTTGGTATCGCGTTGAAAACTCGCCCTGATGTAATTCTGCGGAAATTCGTAAATGGATTTATTGTTAAACGAATAGGTACCGGAAAGGAAAAACTTCCATTTTTCATCTTTGATACCATAAGCCAGGTAGTTTTCGAAATAATAACGTTTGCTCAATTCGGGCGTGGTACGGCCCCCAACACGCAGGCGCAGGCCTTCTACATTGTTAAAACTGTAAAAAGTATTTACCGGACCAATTTCGTAAGGACCCAAATTCTGATAACCGGCAAATAAAAGGGTCACTATTTTCATCGTACGCTTAAAAGAAGGCAAATTTTGCAGGGTATCAATATTCCCGTAAATTTTCAGCTGGTTTTTGGAAATGGTATCGAGCCTGTTTTTCTCCCAAAACCGATCGTCTCTTTTACCGGCATCGGCCAGTACAACCGTGCTTTTTCCCTTAAAAACAGAATCGGGCAATACGGTATCGAACTGATAATTTTTAAAAGTAACCGTACGCTCGCCGGTAAAGCCTATGCCTTTGGTTTTTCCAATGCCAAAATCGGCCAACAAATTACTTTTGCTTAAACTGTATTTTCCTTTATCGTTGGCTTCAAAATCAAGATCGATTTTTAGTGCACGAACGAAATTGAGGTTGATGCTTTTATTTACCCCGAACGAAGCGCCCGTAACCGCGTAATGGCTATCGTTGGTTACATAAATTTTCCCTTCGAACAGCATATCGCCGGTATTACGCGGGGTGAAAGAAAGCTCCATAATTTCGGGTTTTTGGGTTTTGATGGTATCGGTAATGAAAAACTTATAAAAAGTTGGTGCACTATCGGCAATGGGGCTCAAAAATTCATTACTGATGACCGAAATATTGTTTTTATAGATATCAATATCCTGGTACATCCTGTCGAAATAGGTTTTTAAGCCTTTATTATCGATATAACGGCTATCAAATTGAACCTGTTTTTCGCCAATGATAATTGTTTTGTTCTTCTCGGGATTTTTACTAAGGAAATTATCTGCCAGTTTCTCTTCAATATATACCGGAAGGAGGTTTTTCCCACCAATTAAGGTCGAATCCTGTTCCTGGAACAGAAACTGATAATTTCTGAACATTCTTTTGTTCTTAAATTTTTCCGAAACATTGCTCAAACTGAACAACATCTTCTCATATTCCCTGAAGGATACGGTGTTGTAACTTTTGATGCGGTTTTCGTCTTTGTGTGCAATTACCTGGCGGATGAGTTCTACAGCAGGGTTGTCTTTATTGCGGTACCTTACTTTTTTGCCGCCTACAATAATTACTTCATCCAAAGCCCTTGCATCGGGCACCAGCGCCACATCAAATTCCTGTGTAGCAGAGGCTACAATATTTTTAAAAACGGTACGGTAACCTACATAATTGAAACTCAATTCGCTTTGTGGATTGGGCGAAACAAGTGTATATTTTCCGTTTACATCGGTTTGCGTGCCGATGTGGGTATCTTTAAAAAAAACGGAAACATTGGGCAGTGTTTCTTTGGTTACGGCATCGCGCACAGTTCCCGAAACCACAGTCCGTTGGGCAAAAGCATTCATCTGCAACATAAAGATGAGGAGCGGAAATAAAAAAAATGAATGGATAGGTTTCATTTAACTTGTAAAAATAAACTGCCTTTGCATGATATAATTATAGCTTATGCCGGTTAAAACCGAGCTTACTACTTTAGCGATTACGTAATTGAGATTAAAAAAATGGGTGAGGATAAAAACACCCGAGGTAACGATGGCCAGATTGCCAAGCCATACCAGAATATACCTGAACACCTGCCATTTTACATCTTTAGATTGGCTTTGGAAAACCCATTTCCGGTTGACGTAAAAGTTAAAAACCCCGCCCGAAATGGTTCCTATGATGCTTGCCGCCAAATACCACAGGCCAAAAAGGTTTACAGCAATGATGGTAACGCCAAAATCGGTTGCCGAAGCCATGATGGAAGATGCCTGTGCTTTAAGGTAGGTGAGCATGTATCTAAAAAAATTCGAAAACCACTACCAGCTGGAGAAGAACGTTTGCATAAATACCCGCCAGTACATCATCAGCCATTACACCCCAACCGCCCGGAAGTTCTTCGAGTTTACGGATGTAAAAAGGTTTAAGGATATCAAAAAACCTGAAAAGAACGAGTCCGATAAGCGTATACTGCCATTTTAGAGGCACAAATAACAGGGTAATGCACATTCCAGCCACTTCATCAATCACTACCCTGTTATGGTCTTTTCCCCAGATTTCTTCCACCCTGTCGGCACTCATCACCCCAATCATTACGATGAACATGGTAATGAGTACCGGCCATAAATACGGATTGGTATAGGGTCCCTGTAAAAGGTGCCAGCAAATGCAGGTTGCTATTGCAGCATAAGTACCTGCACCCTTGCCAATGTATCCGATTCCAAAGGCGGTTGAAAGAAATTTGTGGATAAACACTATACCGTTTCTATGAGTTCTTCTTCGTAATCCTGGCCTAAATGGGTGATCAATTCTTCGCCCATGATGTAACGCAAGGTATTCTGAAGTTTCATTAACTGTTTAAAAATATCGTTCTCTGCCGGTACCCCTGGGATGGTCTGCGGCGATTTCAGGTAGAATGATAACCATTCCTGGATGCCCGATAAGTTCGAACGTTTAGCCAGATCGATAAACAAAGCAAGATCCAGTACAATAGGTGCAGCTAAAATAGAATCGCGGCAAAGGAAATTGATTTTGATCTGCATTTTATAGCCCAACCAACCAAAAATATCGATGTTATCCCAGCTTTCTTTGTTATCACCGTGGGGCGGATAATAGTTGATCCTGATTTTGTGGTACATATCACCATACAGATCAGGGTTAACTTCCGGTTTGAAAATATCTTCCAGTACGCCCAGTTTTGATACTTCTTTGGTTTTAAAGTTGTCTGGATCATCCAACACCAAACCATCGCGGTTACCCAGAATATTATCAGAAAACCAACCGTTTACACCCAGCGAACGTGCCGCTAAACCCGGTGCCAAAATGGTTTTCATTAAAGTTTGACCTGTTTTAAAATCTTTACCGGCAATTGGGGTATCGGTTTCTTTGGCCAGTTCGATCAATGCAGGGATATCAACGGTTAAGTTTGGTGCACCGTTGGCAAATGGAATACCCAGTTTTAATGCGGCATAAGCATAAATCATACTTGGCGCAATGCGAAGATCGTTGTCTTTTAAACCCTGCTCAAATGCGGCAAGTGATTCGTGCACTTCAGATGGTTCGAAATAAATTTCGGTAGAACCACACCAAACCAGTACAATACGGTCGCAGTTGTTCTCAGCTTTGAAGTTTTTAATATCTTCCATTACCGCTAAAGCCAATTCGTAACGGTTATCGATATCTTTTACATATTTACCATCAAGGTTTTTTACATAGTTTCTGTCAAAAGCGGCACGCATTGGTTTAATGGCCTGTAACTCTTCGCGCACATCGCGCAAAAGGTTGGCATCCAATACACGGGCATTTAATGCAGCCTCGTATACATTATCTTCGTACACATCCCAGCCACCGAATACTAAATCTTCGAGATTGGCCAAAGGCACAAAATCCTTAATCTTTGGTTCTTTTTTTTCTGTTCTTTTACCCAAACGGATGGTACCCATCTGCGTTAACGAACCTATCGGTTTTGATAAACCTCTTTTAACTGCAGCAACGCCGGCAATCATGGTGGTTGCCACCGCGCCAAGGCCTGGCATTAATATACCCAGCTTACCTTCAGCTGCTTTTACTTGTTGTTTCATGCTAATTTTAATTTAAAATCTTATAACCAATTGTTTTTTTGGTACCAGTTTATGGTTTCGTTTACCCCTTGCTCCAGCTTGAATTGTGGCACAAAACCAAAATCGTTCTGGATATTCTTAATATCACAGCCCCAGTTAAGGGCGGTGAGTTCTTTTATCTTATCTACATTTAAGGCCGGAATTTTATTAAAAGCACCATAAAAGCGTTCCATTCCCCAGGCCAAACCTTTAATTATCGGCACAGGCACATTTATGGTAAGCGTTTTTTTGCCCAAAGCTTTACTTACATAATCAGCCAGTGATGAACGATTGTATACCGCCCCATCAGAAACGTTATAAGCCTTACCCACCACATCAGATGCAAGTGCCTTGATGATGATACCGGTCAGATCGGTAACGTATACAAAACTGAGTTCCTGCTCTTGTTTGCCGATGTAAAGCTCAAGCCCGGCTTTAATGGTTTTGATCAGGATGAAAATATCCTTCTCCCTCGGACCATAAACTGCCGTTGGCCTGAAAATGATCAAAGGCAGATCCGGAACCTGTGCCAGGTAAGTTTCGGCAAGCGCTTTACTGATGCCATAACCTGTAACCGGGTTTGAAGCACTTTTTTCTGTTATTTTTTCATTTTTCTGCTTTAGCGGACCGAGCGCAGCCAAACTGCTGATGAATATAAATTTCTTTATAACGTGTGTTGATTGGGCAGCTGCAACGGCTAAATTGCGTGTATAAATGGCGTTTATCTTGTTGTAATCATCTAAGTTTTTTGCCTTGGTTACTGCGGCTGCATGTACGATATAATCGTATTTTTTCTCCTCTATATTTTCCCTCAACAGGTAGATCGATCCGAAATCAAGGTCTACATAATTGATCTGAAAATCCTTAAGGTGATCGGCAGCGGCACTTTTACGCACATTAGCGTATACTTCCAATCCGTTGTCCAGGGCAGATTTGATCAGGTGATACCCCACAAAACCAGTTGCTCCTGTAATCAACACCCGCTTTTTCATATCACTTTTTCTAAAATCCGGTATTTGCGGTACAGTTTTCCACCAATGTCTTCGATTGGTTTGTTGATCAGGTCGTTGTGGTCTAATGTCCAGCTCGCCTCCGCATATTTCATGTTTTTGGTTTCGAAATGTTTGATGATACGTCCATATAAACAGGCTTCGATACCCATTTTACGGTAACCATCTATTACACCAAGCAATAAGATACGGATACCATCAATTTTCTTTTTATTGGCCAAAAGCTTGATCAAACCTGTCGGGAACAGTCTACCGCGCTTAATTTTGATCAGGATCTGGTTAATATCCGGTATGGCCAATGCAAAGCCCACAATTTTGCCATGCTGCTCGGCGAGGATACAAAATTCAGGATCAAGGATCATTTTCAGGTCGTTCGCCGTATAATCGAATTCCTTATCCGTCATCGGTACAAACCCTAGGTTTTTATCCCATGCTTTATTGTACACATCCCTTACGGCATTGCATTCTTCCTTGAATTTTTTCATGTTGATGCTACGGAGTACGATATCATTCCGTTTTAAACGTTCCTCTATCCTATCCATCAGTTTTACCGAACGATCGTTATAAGTGCCAGCGGTATAACGGTAAGCCCTTAAATCAACATTTTTACTGAACCCCATCTGCTCCAGCAATGGAAGGTAATATGGTGCATTGTAAGGCATCATAGCCACCGGCGGACCGTCGAAACCTTCAATTAGCAAACCACATACTTCGTTGGTAGAGAAATTAACCGGACCTAAAACTTTGGTCAATCCCCTTTCCTTTAACCATTCCTGCGCCGCCTCAAAAAGCTGATTGGCTGCTGTTGCATCATCAATACAGTCGAAAAAGCCAAAAAAACCATCATGCGCTTCGTACACCTTATTGTGGTTGGTGTTGTTGATTGCGGCAATACGCCCGATCACTTTACCTCCATCGTAAAGCAAAAAAAGCTGAATTTCGGAGTGTTCGTAAAAAGGGTGTTTCCCCGGTGTAAGCAGGTCGCGCTGTGCGATAAAAAGTTCGGGAACGTAATTTACATCAGCGGCATATAGCTCATGCGGAAAATCGACAAATGCCTTTAGTGTTTTTTTATCAGAAACCTTGATCAGTTCTCTCATGATTGGCTTCCTACTAATTCTACGTTAACGGCCTTAAATGCAGCACTTAATTGTTCAATTGCTGTTTCAATCTGTTCGAAACTGTGTGTGGCCATCAACGAAAACCTGATTAATGAAGAATCAGATGGCACTGCCGGAGAAACCACTGGATTAACAAAAACACCATTTTGCTGTAAGATATTGGTAATCATAAAGGTTTTCTCATTGTCGCGGATGTACACCGGAATAATCGGGCTGTTACTATGTCCGATATCAAAACCAGCTTCGGTTAAAAGTTTTTTGGCATAATTGGTATTGTCCCAAAGTTTATCAATGCGCTCCGGCTCCGATTCGATGATATCCAATGCGGCAATTACACTCGCTACAGATGATGGCGGCATACTTGCGCTGAACATTAATGAGCGTGCACGGTGTTTGATAAATTCGATGGTTTCGGTACTGCCGGCAATAAAACCACCCAATGAGGCCAGTGATTTACTGAACGTACCCATAATCAGATCAACCTCATCGTTAAGGTTGAAATGTGAAGCCGTACCCGAACCATTAAAACCGATTACACCCAAACTGTGTGCATCGTCCATCATGATATTGGCACCGAACTCATTGGCAATTTCTACCATTTCGGGAAGATTAACCAGATCGCCTTCCATACTGAATATACCATCCGAAACGATCAGTTTGGCAGCATCTTCGGGTAAGCGGCTCAGTTTACGGCGCAGATCCTGCATATCGTTATGTGCATATTTAATGGTACGGGCAAAAGCCAAACGGCTTCCATCGATGATAGAAGCATGGTCGTACTCATCAAGCAGGAGGTAATCGTTACGATCCAGCAAACAGGATATTACCCCTAAATTTACCTGGAAACCGGTACTAAAAAGCACCGCGGCCTCTTTCCCCACATATTCGGCCAGGCGGCTTTCGAGTTCTAAATGGATATCCAGCGAACCATTCAAAAATCTCGAACCAGCACAGCCTGTACCATATTTTTCGATGGCTGCTTTAGACGCTTCCTTTATTTTTGGATGATTGGTTAACCCTAAATAAGAGTTGGAACCAAACATAAGCACCTTTTTGCCATTGATCACTACCTCGGTATCCTGGGCAGATTCTATCGACCTGAAATAAGGATACAATCCTTTTTCCTTTATCATAGCTGCATCCTTAAAAGAGGCAATTCTATCTTGTAATTTTTTACGCATACTGAACGCTATTGTTCTTCAGTTTTTTAAACCCTGTTCTGAAAAGTCTGGAATGCGCTACAATATTGCTGTTGAAACCGGAACCGGCCTTACAGATTAAAGCCGCATTAAACCAAACGATTTGATAACACAATTTTAACGCGGAAATGAAGCCTAAAAAAGGTTCAAACGTGGGATATATTGGTCAAAATGTAGGATTGTTAAATTGTGACATTCAGATGAATTGACTAATTGACATTCTGACTTTTATTATAAAATAGTAAAAAAGTTAAAAACAGCTTAAAACACACTAAAAACTATATAAATAGCTGTTTTTAAACCATATACAAAACATAAAATTATTAATCAAAAACATCAAAATTGATCAGAGATTAGTCATTTTAAAAATTTTGGCTTGCAAAAATGATCCCGAACACTACATTTGTCAGCACAAAAAACGAACAGATAAAGGGCAAAATCCATCTACAAAAAGATGGCTGGGATTGGAGTGCAAAAGGCGATCGGATCTGTTAAGAAATTATTAAAAAAACGCTGAACGATTTTATGCAACAGACTTTACTTAACAAAAGTTTTTCAGAAAAAAACCACGAGGAGGCACTTTCGCAAAACGATGGTTTGATGGCAAAAATCCACAATAGTAACGATCCGGGTTATTGCAGTTCGGAACCTTTCCGCATGTCGAGTTATGCCTTAATTTTAATCACGAAAGGAAAGCTGGACATCAAGATTAATTTTGTAGACCATATACTTAACCAAAGGGATATTTTACTGGTTTTACCACATTCGGTTTACGAAATTAGCGATAACAGCAGTGTTTCCTTTATCAGCATACATTTTAATAAAAGCTACCTGAAAAACAAGGGCATATTTTTTAATAGTGGCGAAACTTACCGGATGTCGAAAGATGTTCAATCGCATAAATTTTCGTTATCGAAAGAGGAGTATACCTTTATCTATTACGATATGCTGGCGCTCCACAAAAAACTGAATGTTTCGAAAGATACGCCGCATATCAAAAACATTGTACACAACAGTTTCCTCGAACTGCTTTACGATATTTTCCTGCTCAAAAACAAACAAAAGGATGCGGTTCCCATCGCCCACAATAGCCGTTCTGAGCTTACCAATCGTTTTTTAGCATTGGTTTCTGAAAACTTCAAGAAAGAAAAACGTGTAATTTATTATGCAAACTGCCTGCGCATTACACCAAGACATTTATCCCAGGTGGTAAAACAGGTTACCGATAGAACCGCAGGAGAAATTATCGATGAAATGGTGATAAGAGAAGCAAAATTACTGCTAACCAGTCATGTAATGAACATCTCTGAGGTAGCGATTGAGTTATGTTTCAGCAATTCTTCTTTTTTCGGAAAATACTTTAAAAAACAGACGGGAATTACCCCATCGGAGTATAAGTTATCGAATAATATTGCGGTATAAATGGGATTAGAGTGGCCGCGACTATCATTAGTAGAGCTGGTGTGATGTCGGATTTTACCATCTAACATGCTCGCTCAGTCAAAATTGGTAAGCTTCTTAGTTTTTTTGCCACGGATTCACGGAAAACACAGAAAGATTATTCTCTGTAAATTCTCTCTATTTACCCGGTGGTAAAAAACGGAAACCATTCTTTTTCTGTCACGGAAAACACATAAAACTTAAATGATTTTATATTACTTATATGGTTAATAAGCTATAAACGCATCAAGAATATAATGCATAAAAATTAAAAATGAGGTTGTATCATAAATATAAATTGTCATCCTGAGCTTGTCGAAGAACCTACCAATAACATTATTTATGGCGTTTCGACAGGCTCAACGTGACAAATTTATTGAGAAACTAGGTTTTATGAGATAGCCTCATTAGAAAAAATCTGTGTACATCTGTGGTTAAAACTCTTTAACCGATAAGCCATTAACTTACTTCGAAAGGTATTTATTGTTAACATACCCCTGTATATCTTCGTAGTTTACCAGGCTCCACTCGCCATCGCGGGAGATTTCGGCAACATGTTCACCTTTTAAGATCACCGGTATCTTTTTTATCTTTTCTGATGCAACAGATGGGCCGGTCCTAAAGTTTAAAGCAGTTGTTGTACGGTAAAGGTTTGGTACAACTACCGGTTCCCTGTCTAAAATCACATAACCGTTCCTTTGTTCGCCAGCAATCATTTTCACCTGTAATTGTTGCCAGGTATAACCATAATCGTACTGTAAATGCGGACCGTCTTTAAAGCTTACCCAATCGCCACCCCACTCCCATCCATTGGTTTTAAAAACATTAACCACCTCCATCCAATCGCTACGCCCATCCTGATCATAATCTTTAACCATATTCCAAGAGGTATCCTTTCCATCAATAATCAGCACAAAATCCAGTGCTAAGCCATAATTATGTATCGATTGACCGGCTTTTGCGTTGGTAACAATATTACCCATAGGCTTACTGCCTGATCTTCCATCGGGATTAACCACCGTTCGGCCAAGATTATATAAATCCTGTTGTTCTTTAAATGTCCTCAGGGTTGCAGTTATCCGCGGTTTGGCTCTTCCCGTTAATTTAGCTTCTGCCTGGGAAAAAGTACTTGTTGCCAGTTCCCTTAAATCGGGATGCAACAATTGGATTCTTGTTTGGCTTGATTTGTCCATGGTGAGTTTGTTAATTAAGTTTTACAAACAAATTTCTATAGAACCAACTAATAATCAATCAAATATAGTTATAATTCAAATAAAATGTAATAAATAAAAAGTTGTTATCTTAAATAATAGCGATGTAATAAATGGATTTTGACGATATAATTTAAATTATAATAACATTAATTCAATAAATTGCTTTTAATTCAATTAACCTTTTAATTTTATGTTCTGTTAATTTAAACAAATGCTCTCTTCTTACCAAATCCCCATCTTTATTTATGTCATCATAATCTTTTTGATAGGTTAAAAAAGGATAAGTGAGCATTGTATCTGGCCAGTATTTGCTCTGAGCATCTATGTAAATATCATTCGCTCTTAAAATAAGAGGATATATTTTTTTGTTATAAATTACTGCTTGCGCGCCATGATAAGTAATACAATATAATAACCCTTCGATATCAGACTTATATACGTGCTCTGTACTGAAAGATCCAGTACAAATTGTAGTGAACCTTCCTTTAGCTTTTCTCGCCAGTTCATCCGGATCAAAATTCTTGTACAGCCTTACATCATCTTCAAATATGAGTATATTTTCATCGTTTACATGATCGGAAATTATATTTTGCACCGTTTTTAACACATTTACATAAGGAAGAAAACCCTGAACTACTTCAATTACTTGAGGTAAATGTCCTTCACTTTTAAGATGTAATAATGTTTCATCAATCCGATCGTTGCCTGGATAAGTTATGATAAAACTTTTCACTAAGCAGTTACGGTTGTATAAGAGGCTATATTATCTTTGCTTATATAAACGTTGTGTTTTACTTGATTTTCGTCAGCTAAATCTGCCTGGAGATTTGGATTTGCCTGAAATGCATCTATTAAATTAATTGCTCCGCCATAATTACGATTTTGCAAGTAATTTGTGCAGTTTTTAATATTAATATCTATATCTTCTGTAGTGGATCCCACCTCAAAGACATACAGATTTTTCAGATAAGAATTATTAATATTAACATTAAATTTTTTCTGATTGCCCACATAAATCAAAAGAAACTCAACATAAGAATCAAGAACATTTAGTTGTGTAATTTCTTCATTGAAGTAAACAGGTATAGGTGGAAATATACTTTGCAACCCTTGCCCTTTAAGGATTAGAGTTGAGTTAGATATGTCATGAATATTTGGGACATAAGCCATTCCATCAGGAACATAACTAGAGTCACCAGCCTTGGTAACTAGCTTTATTGTTACGTTTACCGGATTTAGCAATAAAAAAGATGAATAATCATACTGCACATTCTTAAGCTTATACGCTCTATAATCAAAACAGATGTCGTTTTTTAGATAAGTATCAATACGTCTGCTAATAATACCTGTTTCGGGTATTACAGAGCCTTCAAGGTATTGGTAATAATCTACCCCCTGATAGCCAGATCCATTAAAGCCTATAGAATAGTATATAATATCATTTTTGTAAATTGTACTTTTGGCTTCTGCATGTATCTGTGTGGGCGAAATGGCAGTAAGGATTAGAGGTTCTATAACACCAGACCTAAATACTTCTACCGGATAATTTCCGGTAGTACCATCGTTAAAATAAACAGTTGATTTTGATTTCCAAGCCATTTGATAATCGCTTAATAAATAATTGGCACCCGCTATAAGTTCAGCATTTTCCATTTTACTTACCAATTGAACATAGGTAATTGATATAAGTCCCGAAGAACCTGATATTTTTTCTTCAAAGTAATCCCTTAATTTCTTGATAAGCTCCCTAAGCTTCACTCCCTGGGTTTTGTTTATGGCCTGATTGTAAGGCTCGGCAGATTTGATAACTTCATCAATATAGTTATCGTCGATTGGTTCAATTTGTGGCATAATTTATATTTTAATTAATTAACAAGTAATGGAATATTATTTCTTGGTTTAATACGTAGCGGGCCTTGTTATTTATCGAGGCAATAGCTAAAATTACGATGAATCTGTTCTATTAGGAAGCGCACAAAGCATCAGTTAAGCATTCATAAAGAACTGTTAAGTATTTGAGCATTTTCATTCATTATTTTGGTTAAGCATTAGAATTGTGTTTTAGCAACTCTTCGTTTTTCGGGAAGTGTTTTAAAAACAAACCGGGATTATACCATCGGAGAATAAATTATCGAATAATATTGCAGTATAAATGATGGTCGGCGGGCCATCGACCAATGAAGGGATAAGACTCATAAAAAAGTCACTTAATCTCGACCTGAGTATCGAGGAGTGGAGATCCTTAGACTATGCCCAGGATGACAAGTTAATGAAACGACCGTCATCTCGACTGGAACGCCCCCAAATTAAGTCGGGAGAGAGATCTATCTCGAGATGACGGCCACTATTAGGAGTATCTTCAAAACAAAGATATTTTTATGGAAACTCCACCCCCGTTACCTCCGCTGCATAATCCCACAATTGTTTTGCAACCGCTAAATCAGTTCCGTTTGGTGTAATGGGCGATTCGGCAGGATATCCCCGGTAACCACCGTCCTGATCAGGGCCATAAAGTTTGCCCGGAATGGCTTCAGCAGCAACTGCAGCATAAAGCGAGGGTAAAGCACCCTGCCATGGCTCCATCAGTTCGCCAACACGGCTAACGGCAGCCTGATAATCAACATCCGACATGTGCCTTGATAGTTCCGTTTTATTGGCACCTGGCTGTGCTGCAATCGAAACTACATTATCTCCAACAGCTTCGATGCGGCGTTGCAGTTCTAACGAAAACAGAATATTGGCCAGTTTACTTTGGGCGTATTCACGCATCGGTTCGTAATCGCGTTCTGATTTTAAGTTATCAAAATCAATTTCCCCGCGAAGGTAGGCCATACTGCTTACGGTAACAATCCGCGAATGAGGCGTTTGCTTTAGAAGTGGATAGAGATAGCCGGTAAGCGCATAATGACCGATAAAGTTAACACCGAACTGAAGCTCAAAACCATCGTCGGTTTTTGAAGCTGGCGGGATCATTACTCCTGCGTTGTTGATCAACACATCGATTTTATGATGTTTTTTGATGATCTGATCTGCAAAATCTTTGATATCGCCAAGGTTTGAAAGGTTAAGTTGTGCAATTTCTAGACTACCGGTCCCCGCTGCCGAACTGATACTTTTCGCGGCTTCTTCGGCCCTATCGAGGTCCCTACAGGCCATAATAATATGCGCACCTGCCTGATATAATGCTTTGGTTGTTTCGTATCCAATTCCTGAATTGGCGCCGGTAACCAGAAAGGTTCTGCCACTTTGATTGTTGATGTTTTTATTTGTCCACATGGTATTATAAATTTAATGGAACAAATTTCAGCAATATAACACTGGTTGAAATACGAAAAAGAAATCAATACATACAAAAATCAATCATTTTGAGTTGATCTGAATTTTGCAGGACTTAATCCGCTATGAGTTTTAAAAAAAGCAGAAAAATGGTTGGACTCCTTAAAAGCCAAACTCCAGGCAATTTCGGCAATATTCCAATCGGTACTTTTTAATAATATCTTTGCTTCCTGCAGGATACGTTCCGAAATCAGTTGCGAAGTTGTTCTTCCGGTAACCTCCCGGACGCATTTATTGAGGTGGTTTACATGCAGATTAAGCTGACCGGCAAAATCGGCTGCCGACCTTAACTGCACTACCTGGCTAATGAAATCGATAGGAAACTGGCGTTCCAGCAATTCTTTAAAAAGATGCGTGGTACGATCAGCAGCATTGCTACCGATATGCGGTTCGCCTACTGCCGGTTTTAGTTTTTGGGCAGCATGGATCATCTCGGTTAACTGGTTACGGAGCAGATCATACTTGTAAGCATAATCGCCACTGAGTTCGCTGATCATTTTTTCAAAAAGTGCCACAAAATATAGTGCTTCGGTTTCGTTTACAGGAACAATTGCATTTGCAGCATCCTGGAACACAGGATAATCCTTAATATTTTCGAATCTGTTGAAAAAATCTTCGGTAAACACGCAGAGAAAACCGGATTGTTCATCACTTATGCGTTCCCAAAAATACGGAACCATAGGATTGGTAAACACCAGCACACTGCCTTCAACCTCGATACATTGATCGGCATAATGGATTTTGCTATGCCCAACCACCAAACTCACTTTATAAAATACCCTGCGCGAGTAGGACAGTTTGCTCCCACGCGGCGTAAGGATATCCTCAATTTTGAAGATATTGAAATTACCGATATGTGTAGGTGTTCCTTCCCTGCCCTTTTCGGGAAAATGTTTGTAGAAGGAATCAAGCTCAACGATTCTCATTTTATAAAAATACAAAAATCAATTATTTTTATAAACATAAAAATCCGCAAAAACTTAATTTTACGGATTTTCGAATTCTATCCTGCCCGAGATTGATCTTTTCAGACTATTATTTTAGGCGGTGTACTTCTGTAACCATTTTGATTTGATGGCCGCTCTTGCATCGATAAATTCCTGATCGGTTCCCTGT
Organism: Pedobacter sp. UBA5917; assembly: GCF_002432345.1. Classification (GTDB taxonomy): domain Bacteria; phylum Bacteroidota; class Bacteroidia; order Sphingobacteriales; family Sphingobacteriaceae; genus Pedobacter. The sequence goes on along the minus strand of NZ_DJDT01000048.1, from coordinate 1,088 downwards.
GCAATGGCGTCAAGAGGAAAACGGAGCGGGCGGGTACCTGCTTTCATTTCGATCAGTTTTAAAATACCATTGGCAATGGTTTGCGGATCCATATCGAACTCGGCCATTTTACCAAATAAACCTGCGCCGATAGCATTGAACTTAGCTGTAGCCGCATCACCATATTCAGCGGTAATTTCAGCTTTATCCGCATTGATACCTGTTTTAACCCCTGTATTCATTTCGGTTGGATAAACGCCCGGCTGAATACTCACATTTTCGATATGATAATCGGCAAGTTCATCCTGCAACCCTTCGGTAATGCTTTCTACACCGAATTTTGAAGCCAAATAGGGCACCATAAAAGGCAAAGTATGGCCGCTTGCTCCTGAAGTAATATTGATGATCAACCCGCTTTGATGTGCCCTCATTGAAGGGAGCACAGCCTGATAGGTTCTGATTACGCCATAAAAGTTTACTTCGAACATTTGTTTGATCTGATCGATACTATAAGCTTCGAGTAAACCAAAACCACTCATGGCCGCATTATTAACCAATACATCCACTTTTCCGTATTTAATGAGCACATGGGCGAATGCTGTTTTTACTGAATCGTCGCTGGTAATATCAATTTCCACTACTTCTACGTTTTCCAATGCCGAAAGTTCTGCAGCAATACCTGCATTTTTGCCTGTTACGCCACGCATCCCTGCAATAACGGTATATCCTGCTTTTGCAAGTGTGATAGTTGTTAATTTACCAAAGCCTGTGCTTGTTCCTGTGATAAAAATTATTTTTGACATGATATTTTCTGTTTTTGAATACCTCAAAATTGCAGCAAGTTTATTTACTGTGCATTGATCAAAAACAAGAAATGGCGTTGATATTTATCAAGAGAAACTGGCATGTGCTGTTCGTCATCTCGACCGGAGCATAGCGGAGTGGAGAGATCTGTCTCGAGGTAGATTTCCCTTTACATGAAAGACCCTGAACCAAGCTCAGGGTGACGGACCGCGGGAGGAAACGCGGAAATGATGGGATGTGTGGGTAATTTCTTTAAATCTGCGCGCCTTTTTATGCGTTATCTGCGGGAAACAAAATAGTAAATG
>NZ_DJDT01000049.1 GCF_002432345.1 Pedobacter sp. UBA5917 | reverse complement strand
AGTGGAGAGATCTATCTCGAGACAGATTTCTCGGCTTCGTTGCACTTCGCTCGAAATGACGGTATTGATGAAATAAGTTTTTATACTAACTTGCCGGGCTATTTTAACAAGACTAAAGACTAAAGACTAAAGACTAAAGACTAAAGACTAAAGACTAAAAACTAAAGACCTACCACCTAATCAATGCACTGGCCCAGGTAAAACCCGATCCAAATGCAGCAAGGCAAACCAAATCGCCATCTTTAATTTTGCCGGCTTCCCATGCTTCGCATAAAGCAATCGGAACGGAAGCAGCCGTGGTATTTCCATATTTTTGGATATTATTAAAAACCTGATCGTCGTTTAAGCCCAGCAATTGTTGTACGTACTGACTGATGCGTAAATTTGCCTGATGGGGCACTAACATATCAATATCTTTTTCGGCTAGGTTATTTGCGGCCAAAGCTTCCTTAATTACTTCGGGGAATTTAACCACAGCTTTTTTAAAAACCGCTGGTCCATCCATATAAGGTAGTGCTGCACCACTTTCTAAAATTTCGTTTGTCATAAACAATCCGCCCAATTCCTGCTCCGGATAAGCGGGTTTATCTTTGAGCCATTTATTGGCATGCGAACCGGGGTAATACATGGCCAAAATTTCGGCATCAGCACCATCACTATGTAAATGAGTACTTAAAATCCCTTTTCCGGGTTCATCTGTCGGCTGCAATACTACAGCGCCTGCACCATCACCAAAAATTACCGATACATTGCGGCTACGGGTTTCAAAATCCATTGCAAAAGAGTGTTTCTCGCTCCCCACCACCAGCACATTTTTATACATGCCCGTTTTTACAAACTGATCGGCCACAGAAAGTGCATATACAAATCCCGAACATTGGTTACGGATATCCAATGCGCCGATTTCGCCCATGCCCATTTCGCGTTGCAACAGCACACCACAACCAGGGAAATAATAATCAGGACTTAAGGTAGCAAAAACGATAAAATCGACATCTTTAACGGTAATTCCAGCCCTTTCAATCGCAATTTTGGCGGCTTCAATGCCCATTGTAGTGGTAGTTTCCTCGTTACGATCGGCAAAACGGCGTTCTTTGATACCTGTACGCTCCTGGATCCAGGCATCATTGGTATCCATAAAACGGCTTAAATCATCATTGGTATATACATTTTTAGGAACGTAGTAACCTATTCCCGCAATTTTAGACTGGTGCATGCTCGTGTTTTTTATAATTTGGTTAACAAATGTATTAAAAGAGATGAAAGAATATGCAAAATGTATGATGTAAGATGTTGTACGGTCTTATCCTATTGCCCTTCATCCATTTTACCTATTCCATCTTACATTAAAACTATTATATCTTACATAAAAATAGTTATTTTTGCACCATGTCTACAGAAACCAAAGAAGAGACCTTTACGCTCGAAGAAATTTTAACTTCCTTAAAAACCGTACATCGCCTTATTTTGTGGAATGATGATATCAATACTTTTGATCATGTGATTTACTGCATGATGAAATACCTGGATTATAACGAATCGCAGGCCGAAAAAATTGCATGGAAAGTGCATAACGAAGGTAAATGCCCGGTTTTGGAAGGTTCTTTTACCGAAATGGAAGTTTACCGCAAAATTTTACAGCAAGAAGGATTGACCGTTTCTGTTGATTAAACATAGGGGTATTTCTCCTGCGAATCGTCATGCTGAACTTGGTTCAGCATCTTTTCTGCAAATAGCCCCTGAAATAAATCCGATAGTATCGGATCAGGGTGACGACCGCTGTAGAAATAATAATATTAACTCCCTAACCCCTTCAAAAGCACTGTTAACTCGGCCTGTGTACTTTGCGTTTTATCTTTGGCATACCAACCGTGAAGCTTTTCTGCCACCAGCATCGAATCGGGAATTTCCTTTTTCCATTCTTTTAAAAGTGCCTGCAATACTTGTGGTCGTGGTGCCCAGGTAGCCAAAATCTCATCGGCAGTTTCGTTCAATACAATCAGAACAGGAATTGCCCTGCCGCCATTGGTTAAATGTGCGTCGATTAACGGAAGATTTTTATCACGTAAAACAAACTTCATCTCTATTTTACCCAACGATGCCGTTGCAATTTTATTAAATACAGGGATAATCTGCGCAGCATCGCCACACCAGCCTTCGGTAATCACCAAAAATTTGTAATTGGCCTTTAAGTTTTCGACAACAGTAGCTAGTTCTTCGTTTAAACTGGCTGTCTTATCAACCCTGTTCATCCGTTGAATATTCATTTTACTATAATGCAGCATGGCTTCAGAATTATCCGGACCAGTGGTTTTTCCTTCCAATAGAAGTTGATCAACCAATGCACGGTAAGTCAGGTAATCAATTCCCTGTTCTTCAAATATTTCGCGATAATTTAACATAAGTTCCCCTTAAAATTACAGCGCAAAGGAAAGGAGAAATTAGATGAAAATAATCATGATTTTGCAAGAAAAAGCGGGCGCAGAATTACATAGATTTTAGGGTTGCACAGATTTAAAATTGTATTTCTGACAATGTTCATACTGGTGTAATAGAACACTTTGATTTAATGCAATATCGGAAATACATAAACCCGATTGAAATGGAAAGCCCGTAAGCGAGGTACGAGTGCGGACTTGTAATGAAAAGCGGGACTGCTGCAGCCGAAATGAGCCGAAACATGCTTTTCATATTTATAAAAATAGTTTTTTAAGCAAAAGGAATGTTAACTATACGGCCATCAACTTGCTCACATGCTGCGTTAAGGCCACAAAATCGGCAACGGTTAACTGCTCGGCCCGCTTTTCAAAATAAATATGATCATCCATTTTATCTTTTGGCATTACCGCCGAAACCGCATTACGCAAGGTTTTTCTGCGTTGGTTGAAACCCGCTTTAACCACACGCCAGAATAATTTTTCATCACAGTCCAAAGTCTCCACCTCGTTACGGGTTAAGCGGATCACTGCCGAATGCACTTTTGGAGGCGGATTAAATGTTCCGGGTTTAACGGTAATCAGGTATTCGATTTTATAATAAGCCTGAAGAAACACACTTAAAATACCATATTCTTTACTGCCTGCAGGTGCAGCACAACGCTGGGCAACTTCCTTTTGGAACATCCCAACCATCTCTACCACTTTATTGCGGTTATCGAGGATCTTAAACAAAATCTGTGAAGAAATATTATAGGGGAAATTACCGATAATGGCAAAGGGACCAGGGAAAATTGCATCAAAATCGAGTTTCAAAAAATCACCATTGATCAGCCGGTCGCCAAGCTGTGGATATTTCTCATTTAAAAAGTGGTAAGATTCGGTATCAATATCGATCAGATAAGTTTCCAGGTCTTTCCGTTGCAACAAAAAATCAGATAAGATGCCCATCCCCGGACCAACCTCTAAAACCTGATGGTATTTATCGGTACTAACCAGGGCCTCAACAATGCGGTTGGCAATGCCTTTATCGGTTAAAAAATGCTGACCTAAATGTTTTTTTGCTTTTACTAAACTCATACCTCAATAATTTGTCGAATATTTTAACCGCAAAGGGCACTAAGATTCGGCGCTAAGTAGGCAAAGATAGGCTTATTATTTCTTTGCGAATCACTTTGCGTACTTTGCGGTTTCATTTTTTTTAAAGGGTTTAAACGAAAATCAGTAATTTGCGCTAAAATTTTCCAGTAATTATGAGCAATAAACTTAAAATTGGCATCAGTATAGGCGACGTAAACGGTATAGGTTTAGAGGTAATTATTAAAACATTATCCAATCCTGCTATTTTAAATTATTGCACCCCAATTGTTTATGGCCATACCAAGGTTTCATCTTTTCACAGAAAGGCAAATAATCTTGGCGATTTCAGTTTTAATGTAATCAATCATGCCAACCAGGCGCAGGTAAAGCGTGCCAACATGATCAATTGCTGGGAAGAAGATGTAAAAATCGAATTGGGCCAGATTACTCCAACCGGCGGAAAATATGCGCTTTTATCTTTAGAGCGGGCAACTGCCGACCTTGTAAATGGTGATATTGATGCTTTGGTTACGGCTCCGATCAACAAACACAACATTCAATCGGATACTTTTGCTTTTCCCGGGCATACCGAATACCTGCAGGAAAAAAGTGGAAGTAAAGATGTACTGATGTTCCTCATCAGTGAAAACTTAAGAGTAGGTGTGGTTACCGGCCATATACCTGTAAAAGATGTTCCAGCTTCGATTACAAAGGAAAAAATTGTAAATAAATTAAAGCTGATCAACGAAAGTCTGAAAAAAGATTTCTGGATCGAAAAACCGAAAATTGCAGTTCTGGGCTTAAACCCACATGCCAGCGACAATGGTTTATTGGGCACCGAAGAAGCAGAAATTATTACACCTGCCATTCAGGAAGCTTATGATAAAGGCATTGTATGTTTTGGTCCGTACCCCGCCGATGGCTTTTTCGGCAATGGCAGTTACAAACAGTTTGATGCGGTTTTGGCCATGTACCACGATCAGGGATTGATTCCTTTTAAAACACTGGCCTTCCACAATGGCGTAAACTATACTGCCGGCTTAAACTTTGTGCGTACCTCTCCCGATCATGGCACGGGTTACGATATTGCAGGTAAAGATCTGGCAGATTCAACTTCATTTACCGAAGCTCTATTTTCGGCCATCCACATTGTGAAAAACCGCAGGGAACAGGAAGAAATGCTGGGCAACCAGTTACGTACAGGCGGTAAAGTTGTGGAAACACAGTTCGATATTAAGGATGATGCCTCTTAAGGCTGGAAGGTTGAGGGTTTAAAGGCGGAAGGTTTTTAGAGCACAAAGACTAAAGCGGAAAGACTAAAGTAAGAATATAGGAATAAGAAAGGTTATGTACCTTTGGCCTCTGACTTCGGACATCCGACCTCGGACTTATTCAAATGAATACTAAAAAAACCAAGTACATACTCCCAACAATTGTTATTGCGCAATTTCTCTGCACCTCTTTGTGGTTTGCGGGCAACGCTATATTACCCGATATTGTTAAAAACTTCCCTGCCGAAACCAACTTATTGGCCAACCTTACCAGTATGGTACAGTTTGGTTTTATCAGTGGCACTTTAGTTTTTGCCTTTTTTGCTATTTCTGATATCTTTTCACCCTCAAAGGTGTTTTTTATCTGTGGAATTGCAGCTGCATTATTTAATCTGGGTGCCTGCCTTCCATTATCCGATGTACACTTATTATTGCTATTTCGCTTTTTAACGGGTTTTATGCTCGCCGGAATTTATCCTGTCGGGATGAAAATTGCCTCCGATTACTTTAAAGATGGACTCGGTAAATCACTGGGCTTTTTGGTGGGGGCCTTGGTATTAGGCACTGCTTTTCCACATCTACTGAAAACATTTACCGGAAGTTTTCCCTGGCAATACGTCATTTTTGCTACATCGGCCTTATCGGTAACCGGTGCGCTGGCCATTTTATTTTTGGTACCGAACGGCCCGTTCAGAACAGCAGGGCAGAAATTCGACCTCCGGTCGTGCTTTGACGGTTTTAAAAATCCAGGGTTCCGGTCGGCCGCTTTTGCCTATTTTGGCCATATGTGGGAGCTTTATACTTTCTGGGCTTTTTTACCCGGCATGTTATTGCTTTTTAACAGCAAACATCCTTTTTCGACTTTAAATATCCCATTATTTTCGTTTTTGGTTATTGCATCAGGCGGAATATCCTGTATGATTGGTGGTATATTATCGCAAAAATTTGGTGCAAAAAGAATAGCAACCATTGCACTGGCTATTTCAGGCTTATGCTGTCTGCTTTCTCCCATTTTTCTGTTCAGCGGCTCAGCTTACGTCTTCCTTACATTTTTATTTTGCTGGGGTTTATCCGGCACGGCAGATTCGCCATTATTTTCTTCTTTAATTGCAAAAAACGCGCCCGAAAGTTTAAGGGGAACATCGTTAACACTAGTAAATTGCATTGGTTTTGCCATCACCATTATCAGTATCCAGGCAGTTAACCTTTTATCAAAACAGCTTAACATTCAATATCTTTATATGGCATTGGCCATTGGTCCGGTTTTGGGATTATGGGCTTTAATGGCCCAAAAATCACATTAGGCCTGATTTCCAAAATCCCTTATATTGCAAAAGCTTTAACAGAATCAGAATATGGAAAACAAAATATCACCCATTATAAAACCCGAAGAATTAACCTGGCTAAACCAGGATGAAGAAATTGTGATTATTGATGCCAGTGCCGGCTCAAAAACCAGGTATGATGGGCAACATCTGGCGGGTGCACTTTTCGCCGATGTAAATGAAGATTTGGCCAATATCGGAGATTTTGCAGTTGGGGGAAGACATCCTTTACCTACCGCCGAACAGTTTTCGGCCGTGTTACAAAAGCTGGGGATTACCAAACAGAGTCATGTAATCGTATATGATGATAAAAACGGCGGTAACGCTGCAGCAAGACTCTGGTGGATGCTAAAAGCCATTGGGCATGAAAAAGTACAGGTTATTGACGGCGGTTTCCAGGCGGCTGTAAAAGCGGGTTTCCCGACTACCGACAAAATCGAGGTTCCAAAATCAGTTGATCCTTACGAAGTAAAAGCATGGGATTTACCCCTGTCTGATATCAGCGAAGTTGAAACAGTGGCAAAAACCGATGACTATATTGTTATCGATGTACGCGATGCCAACCGCTTTGCGGGTTTAACGGAGCCTATTGATTTAATTGCCGGACATATCCCGGGTGCAGCCAATATTCCCTATACCGAGAATTTAGATGCAGGCGGTGCTTTCCTCGCTCCTGAAATATTAAAAGAAAAATACGCAGAAGCTTTGGCTCATGTAAAGCCCGAAAATGTAATTGTACATTGCGGTTCGGGCATTACGGCCTGCCATACCCTTTTGGCTATGGATTATGCCGGTTTACCCATTCCTAAACTTTATGTTGGCTCGTGGAGCGAATGGAGCAGGAATAACATGGAGATGGTGCTCGCTAGTTAAACTTTCTATAGACCTTTTAGGTTTTAAAACCTATAAGGTCTAAAAATCAAGAGTTAACATCAACAATTTTTAAAAAACATTTTTAATCTAATTATTTTATCCCTACATTTGCAGGCTAAAATTTTACAGTACTTTGAACCCACTAAAACAATTTTCATTACCGTTTACCGGATTAAAATTGGGAACTCATCAGTTTGATTATGAGCTTGATGACCGCTTTTTTAATGCATTCGAGTATTCGTTGATCAAAAGTGGAAATTTGAAAGTAGACCTGGAGCTTGAGAAACAAGAGACCATGTTGATCTTAAAATTTAAAGTTATTGGTACCGTAAATTTAGATTGTGATAAATGTTTATCAGAATTCGCTTACCCGGTAAACCTTTACGAAAGGCAGATTGTAAAGTTTGCTGAAGATGAACTGGAAAGCGATGATGAGGAGATTATCTCATTAAGCCGAAAAGATTCCGAAATTGATATATCGGGGCCTTTATACGAAATGATCAACGTAGCGGTACCCTATATCAAAAACTGCGAGCAGGCAGGTAAAGATTGCGATCAGGAAATGATTGACCGCTTAAATCAGTTATCTATCGAAAAGCAGGACGAAGAAAATGAACAAACAAGCGACCCACGTTGGGAAGCCCTTAATAAGTTAAAAAAATAATTAGATTATACAGCAATGGCACATCCAAAACGGAAGATCTCGAAACAGAGAAAAAATAAAAGAAGAACGCACTATAAAGCTGTTACTCCTTCTTTAGCAACATGCTCGGCAACAGGTGCTATCCACGTACCTCACCGTGCTTACAACGTTGATGGTAACTTATACTACAACGGTAAACTGGTTATCGAAAATACTCAGATTGGGTAATTTTCTTAAAAAATTGTTTGTGTTTTCAGCGGCTTTAGTCATACCTTAGTCCACTGAAAAATTCAGGATTACACCTGACTTAACACAAACAGATTTTTTCTATGAAAATAGGCCTCGACATAATGGGCGGAGACTATGCTCCCAAAGCAATTGTTTTGGGAGCAATAGCTGCTCATCAATCGCTTAACGCCGGAGAGCATTTAGTTCTTATTGGCGATACCGAACAGATTAAACCCATACTTGCAGAAGAAGGTTTTAATCCAGATCATTTTGAATACGTTCATACTGATGAAGTAATTGGTATGGGCGAACATCCCACCAAAGCAATCGTTCAGAAACCAAATTCGAGCATAGCAGTTGGTTTTAACCTTTTAAAAGAAGGCAAACTCGACTCTTTTGCAAGTGCAGGTAATTCTGGAGCCATGTTGGTTGGCGCTGTTTTTAGCGTTAAAACCATTCCGGGCATCATCCGCCCATGCTTATGCACAATTCTTCCAAAAATTAAAGGCGGTACAGGCTTACTGTTAGATGTAGGTGCAAATGCCGACTGTAAACCAGATATTTTACTACAATTTGGCGTTTTGGGCAGTTTATATGCAGAAAATCTTTTGCAGATCAACGATCCTAAAGTTGCTTTAATGAACATTGGTGAAGAAGATGAGAAAGGAAATATGCTCAGCATGGCCACTTTCCCGTTGATGAAAGATACCAACCTGTTCAATTTTGTTGGTAATGTTGAAGGAAGGGATTTATTTAATGAAAAAGCGGATGTAATTGTTTGCGATGGATTTACCGGAAACGTGATGCTTAAATTAGCAGAATCGTTTTATGTGCTTACCATCAAAAAAGGACTTAAAGATGAGTTCTTCGATCGTTTCAACTACGAACAGTACGGTGGAAGTCCGGTTTTAGGCGTTAACGCTCCAGTTGTTATCGGACATGGAATTTCTAGTCCGCTAGCTGTTAAAAATATGGTTCTCCAATCAAGGGAAATGATTACCACCGGATTGGTAGAAAAAATTAGAATGGCATTTAAATAATTTATTAAAATTCTTAAAATGAGTAAAATTCACGCTGCTATTACGGCAGTAAATGGTTACGTTCCCGACTATGTGCTTACAAACGCAGAGTTAGAAACCATTGTTGACACTTCGGATGAATGGATTACCAGCAGAACGGGAATAAAAGAACGTAGAATTTTAAAGGGAGAAGGTTTAGGTACTTCCGATATGGCGGTTCATGCCGTTAATGGTTTACTTAAAAAGAGGGGTATTGATGCAAGTGAAATAGAACTGATTATCTTTTGCACCACTACTCCCGATTTTACTTTCCCTGCTACAGCAAACGTTTTAGCTGATAAAATAGGTGCTAAAAATGCATGGGGTTACGATTTGCAGGCAGCTTGTTCCGGCTTTATTTTCGGACTTTCTACAGGAGCTTCTTTCATCGAATCGGGAAGACATAAAAAAGTTTTGGTAGTTGGTGGCGATAAAATGTCGTCGATTATCAATTACGAAGACCGTACTACCTGCATCATTTTTGGTGATGGCTGTGGCTGTGCTTTATTGGAACCAAATGAAGAAGGTTTCGGTATCCAGGATTCTATCCTGAGAACAGACGGTGCAGGAAGAGATTTTCTTGGTATGAAAGCCGGTGGTTCTGTTAAACCTGCTACACACGAAACCGTTGATGCAAGAGAGCATTTCGCGCACCAGGAAGGTCCAACCGTATTTAAATTTGCGGTAACCAATATGGCCGATGTTGCTGCCGAAATTATGGAACGTAACAGCTTAACTGCTGATGATGTTGCATGGTTGGTGCCTCACCAGGCCAACAAACGCATTATCGATGCTACTGCTAACCGCATGGGCGTAACAACTGATAAAGTAATGATCAATATCGAACGTTACGGAAATACAACCAACGGAACTATTCCATTATGTTTATGGGAGTGGGAAAGCAGATTGAAAAAAGGTGATAACATCGTTTTAGCTGCCTTTGGTGGCGGTTTCACCTGGGGATCGGTTTACCTTAAATGGGCCTACGACACAAAATAGTCTGAAGTCTTTAGTCTGGAGTCCGAAGTAAAGGTATCGTCCAGATAAAAAATTAAAACAAAAAAAGTATAACTTAGTTAATTCAATAAACACTATTTTTTACATAACTAGCCTAAAAAATGGATATCAAACAAATACAGGAACTGATTAAATTTGTTTCTCGTTCTGGAGTAAATGAAGTTGCTATTGAGCAGGAAAACTTCAAAATCACGATCAAAACAAACCAAGCACCAACAGTTGTGCACGCTACCGTACCACAGGCTCCGCTTGTACAGGCTGCTGCACCAGTTGCTACAGCTCCTACTGCCCCGGTTGCAGCAACACCAGTTGCGCCTGCTGCAGAAGACACTTCAAAATACTTAACCATCAAATCACCGATGATCGGTACTTTCTACCGCTCAGCTAGTCCGGATAAACCAATGTTTGTAAACGTTGGCGACGAGATCAGCGCAGGTAAAGTAGTTTGTATTATTGAAGCGATGAAACTTTTCAACGAAATCGAAAGTGAAGTTTCTGGCCGTATCGTTAAAATCCTGGTTGATAATGCATCGCCGGTAGAATACGACCAACCGTTATTTTTAGTGGAACCTATTTAAATATTAACGTCACCCTGAATTTATTTCAGGGTCTTCTTTTTAAATGATGCTGGATTCCAGTACATCAAGTAAAAAATATAAATGGTTCGTGGCAACACGAACCATGGCATTTAATTTAAAATTTGATTCACCGGCTTACATTACACTACTTAATCAGTGTAATCACATAATCCGTGTAATCATCAATTAAAAAATTATGTTTAAAAAAATACTAATTGCCAACAGGGGTGAAATCGCTTTGCGTATTATCCGTACCTGTAAGGAAATGGGCATCAAAACGGTTGCTGTTTACTCTACCGCAGATCGCGAAAGTTTACACGTACGTTTTGCTGATGAGGCTGTTTGTATTGGCCCCCCACCTAGTAAAGATTCTTATTTAAATATTCCAAATATTATTTCGGCCGCTGAATTAACTAACGCCGATGCCATACACCCTGGTTATGGTTTCCTTTCGGAAAATGCTAAGTTTTCAAACATCTGCCGCGAGTACAACATCAAGTTTATTGGTGCTACACCAGAGCAGATTAATGGCATGGGCGATAAAGCCTCTGCAAAAGAAACCATGAAAATTGCAGGTGTACCAACCATCCCGGGATCGGAAGGTTTGCTTACCAGCGTTAAAGAAGGTATTGCTATTGCCAACGAAATGGGATACCCGGTTATACTAAAAGCAACTGCCGGTGGTGGTGGCCGTGGTATGCGTGTGGTTTGGAAAGATGAAGATTTTGAAAATGCCTGGGACAGTGCCCGTCAGGAATCTGGCGCAGCATTTGGTAACGATGGTTTATATTTAGAAAAATATATCGAAGATCCACGCCACATCGAAATCCAGATTATCGGAGATCAGTTTGGTAAAGCATGTCACTTATCAGAACGCGATTGCTCTATACAACGCCGTCACCAGAAATTGGTAGAAGAATCTCCTTCTCCTTTCATGACGGATGAACTCCGCCAGAGAATGGGCGAAGCGGCGATTAAAGGAGCAATGGCTGTAAACTATGAAGGTGCAGGTACAATCGAGTTTTTGGTTGATAAACACCGTAACTTCTATTTTATGGAAATGAACACCCGTATCCAGGTAGAGCACCCGGTTACCGAAGAGGTGATCAACTTCGATTTAATTAAAGAACAGATTAAAGTTGCTGCCGGAATACCGATTTCAGGTAAAAACTATACGCCAGAGATGCACGCTATCGAATGCCGTATCAATGCAGAAGATCCGGCAAACAACTTCCGCCCTTCTCCAGGCAGAATCACTAATTTCCACTCTCCGGGTGGGCATGGTGTTCGTGTAGATACGCATGTTTATGCAGGATATTCAATTCCTTCTAACTACGATTCGATGATCGCTAAATTGATCTGTGTAGCGCAGACCCGCGAAGAAGCCATCTGTACTATGGAGCGTGCGTTGAGCGAATTCGTAATCGAAGGTATTAAAACTACTATACCTTTCCATTTACAATTGATGAAAGATCCTAACTTCAGGGCAGGAAATTTCACCACGAAATTTATGGAAACGTTCGAATTTTCAGAATAATAGAAATTACTATAAAATTCAAATCCCATTTTGGTAAAACAAGATGGGATTTTTCTTTATTAAAAACTTTAGAATTATTTCAGTAAATTTGAATTATGGAAACATTAATTGTACATCCGGAAAACAAGGCTCAATTAAACGCAATAAAGCAGGTATTAAAAGCTATGAAGATTTCTTTTGAGAAAGAAGATAGGCCTTACAATCCTGAATTTGTTGCTAAAATAAAAAAATCAGAGCAAAACTTTAAAGAAGGAAAATTCTCTAAGATAGCTATTGAGGATTTATGGAAATAGCTTTTGATGAGATAGCCAAAGAAGATCTAAGTTATTGGAAAAAAACTGGCAATATCGCTATTCAAAAGAAAATAAGTTCGCTTCTCATAGCGATTTCAGAATCTCCATTCAGCGGGATCGGCAAACCTGAACAACTTAAATACGATTTTTCAGGAATGTGGTCGAGGAGAATAAATTCAGAACATCGAATTATTTATCAAGTTTTTGAGGATGAGCAAATCATCAAAATTCATTCCCTTAGAGGACATTATAAATAATTTCATCGTTGACTTCAGGAATAAGTAGTGTCTTTTCTCACAATAATATAAACTATTTCTATATTTAACACGTAAATACCATTCTATTCAAATAGAATGGTATTTTTGTTTTCAACATGAGCGACACTAAAAAAACTTCACTTACAAAAGCTATCGGGCAAAAGAGCACCACATTAGAGGCAGAAATGTCTTTTTTCGATCACCTGGATGTTCTCCGTAAACACTTAATCAGAGCCGTAATCGCCATTGCCGTTTTTACCGGTATCGCTTTTTACTTCAACGAAGAAATCCTTGATAAAATCATTTTCGGCCCTAAAAAGCCTGATTTCTGGACCTATCGCATGATGTGTAAACTGGTAGAACATTTTCCATCACTGGGTAAGGATATGTGTATTACCAAAATCAACGGCGAAATCATCAATACCGAAATGGCGGGTCAGTTTAACCTGCAGTTAAATGTTTGTGTAATGTGTGGTATAGTGGTTGGTTTTCCTTATTTATTATGGGAAATCTGGCGTTTTATTAAACCTGCTTTGCACGAGAACGAGCGCAAATCGGCCAGTGGTTTTGTATTTTTTGCATCGGTACTTTTCATCATCGGTATCTTTTTTGGCTACTTCGTGGTGTGTCCGTTATCTGTTAACTTTTTAACTGGTTACACAGTAAGTGCTGAAATTAAAAACACTTTTACTGTTGATTCTTACCTTTCATCTGTTGCTACCTTAACTTTGGGTACCGGAATTATATTCGAACTTCCCGTTATCATTTTCATCCTGTCTAAATTGGGATTAATGACCCCAAAACTAATGAGATCGAGCAGAAGGTACGCAGCTGTAATTATCCTGATTATTGCCGCTATTGTAACACCAACACCGGATATTATGACGATGTTGATTGTAGCCACGCCTTTATTCCTGCTTTACGAGCTGAGTATTTTTGTTTCGGCCTATATTGAAAAGAAGAAGAAAAAAGCCGAAGCTGCTTTCTATGCTAACTAACAAAAACATTACGAACAGATTTCATAATTCTCTATAAATTTGACAATGTCTGATACAAAAATAAAAATTGCTATTGGAGCGGATCACGCCGGGTTTGAATACAAAGAAATATTAAAGGATTTTTTAAAGGATTACGAGTTAAAGGACTTTGGCACTTATTCGGAAAGTTCGGTAGATTACCCCGACTTTGCCCATCCGGTTGCTGCTGCTGTAGAAAGTGGTGAATTTACCTATGGCATTTTACTTTGCGGATCGGCAAATGGAGTAGCCATTACTGCCAACAAACATCAGCACATCAGGGCCGGCTTATGCTGGGAGAATGAAGTTGCTGCCCTGGTTCGCAAGCATAATGATGCAAACGTTTTGTGCATACCTGCAAGATTTGTTTCAGAAGAACTGGCTAAAGAAATTACCACAACTTTTTTGAACACTGCTTTCGAAGGTGGCCGACACCAGAACAGGGTTGAAAAAATTTCGTGCTAACAGAAAACTCAACTAACTATTATCATAATGAACAAAAAGTTTTTAACCCTTGGCTTTGCCTCGCTTATTTCTGCGAGCTGTTTCAGCCAAATTACGCCACTTAAGCCTAATCCCGATGCGATAAGGTTCAGTAAGGCCATTAATCCTGAAAATGCATACAAACATCTTTCAGTTTTGGCATCTGATGAATACGAAGGTCGCGAAACAGGTACAAAAGGGGCCTGGATGGCCGCAGATTATATCCGCGATTATTTTAAGTCGCTGGGATTAAAAGCACCGGTAAACGGTAGCTATTTCCAAAAAATCGACCTGGTTAATGTTACTTTAAAAGAAAGTCACTTAACCGTAAACGGTCAACCCAAAGAATACTTAAAAGATTATCTGGTGTCGCCTAGTTTAGTAAGCGATAAAGGCTTTACTTTTTCTACTGATGACATTGTATTTATCGGTTACGGAATAAAAAAGGATAGTTATAACGATTTCGCTGGTACCGATATCAAAGGAAAAGTGGTAATGATGTTCAATGGTGGCGATCCTACCTTAAAACCTGGTACGAGGATAGATAGGCCAGCTTACCGCGCAAGTTTAGAAGCAAGGGCAAAATATTTTGCAGAAAACAACGTAAAAGCGATTATTTTAATCGATCCTGCTGTAGATAGAATAACAGAAAGCTCTAAACAAATTGCAAAAAACGGCAGGGTAATGGTTAAAACCAATGCCGCCATTGAAGCTCAAAAGCAGAACGAAATTCCGCGCGTATCTGTATCGGTAGCTTTAGCCAATGAATTATTTAAAGCGTCGAATACTACGGTTGCAGACCTTCAGAAAAAAATCGTTGCAAGTCAGGCTCCTGCCTCACAGGTATTAAGTGTTCCTTTCTCGGCAAGTGCTGCAAAAACAGAAACCCCTGTTAGGTGCGAAAACGTTTTGGGTTATTTAGAAGGTTCGGATCCGGTTCTTAAAAAAGAAGTATTGATCCTTACCGGTCATTACGATCATATTGGCTTGGAAACAGATCCAAATGCAAAAGATAAAGTAAATAACGGTGCTGATGATGACGGATCAGGAACAACCGGTGTTCTATTGATGGCAAAAGCTTTTACCGATGCTAAAAAAGCCGGAAAAGGATCTAAACGCAGTATTTTATTTATGACTGTTGTTGGTGAAGAAAAAGGTTTGTGGGGTTCTGAATGGTATTCGGAGCATCCCGTTTTCCCGGTTGAAAACACCATTGCAGATTTAAATACAGATATGATCGGCCGCATTGGTGAAGAGTATTTGGGCAAACCAGATTCAGCAAATTATATTTATTCGGTTGGTTCGAACATGTTAAGCAGCGATTTGGGTAAATTAAGCGAGCAGGTTAATGCAACTTATACCAAAATGAAGCTTGATTATAAATACGATGATCCAAAAGATCCTGAACAGATTTATTACCGTTCTGATCATTATAACTTCGCCAAACTTGGTATTCCGATTATCTTCTATTACGATGGAATGTTGCAACAGGATTACCACAAACCAGGTGATGAAGTAAGCAAAATTAATTTCCCACTATTATCTAAGCGGGCAAAATTAACCTACTTTACCGCGTGGGAACTGGCTAACAGACCTAAACGCCCGGCAGTAGACATGGACGGAAAAGGTAACCCAAAGAAATAATAAAGTAAAAATACAAGGCCCTGGCAAAATGTCGGGGCTTTTTTGTGCTTAACGCTTTTCGCGCCTACATAAATTCCTATCTTTGAATTTATAACGAAATAGCTAAAAACTAAAATCAGTTAATATTCGTTACCTATTACAAAATAATCATTGATGAATATTGCCGAGGAATTTTTAGAGAAATCTGACGAAAAAGCTTTCGATTTACCGCATCGTAGAACCATAAATTACAATATTGGTAAATACAATGCAGCTGTTGAACGCGGCTTATCAAAATTCGAAAATTTAGAGGCATCCAAAAAAAAGGCACACGTAATTAAATGGCGTGTGATGGAAAATCTCGATAAGTTCCTACCCGAATTTGAATCTAATTTTCAGCGCCGTGGCGGCAAGGTAATCTGGGCCAACGATGCAAATGAGGCACAGCAGGAAATCCTTAACATCATTAAAAGGAATAACGGCAAAACAGTAATCAAATCTAAATCGATGACAACCGAGGAAATCCATTTAAACGATTTCCTGGAAAAAAACAACATCGAATCCTTAGAAAGCGACCTGGGAGAATACATTGTGCAGTTGCTAGGTCAGGCACCTTATCACATCGTTACGCCTGCCATGCACTTAAGTGCTACCGACATTGCACAACTATTCCACGATAAATTTGGCACCCCTATCGATGCCACTCCACCGCAGCTTGTACAAAAAGCAAGGGAATTGCTCCGCGATAAATACTTAACGGCTGATATCGGCATCAGTGGCGGGAATTTCCTGATCGCTGATACCGGAAGTATTGCTTTAACCGAAAACGAAGGCAATGCACGTTTGAGCACCACTTTTCCAAAAATCCATATTGCTATAGTCGGAATTGAAAAAGTAATCCCTTCTATGGCCGATCTGGATCTGTTCTGGCCTTTACTGGCTTCGCACGGAACCGGACAGAACCTAACCGTTTACAATACCATTTTAAGCGGTCCACGCCAACCTAACGAAACGGATGGTCCTGAAGAAATGTATGTGATCCTGCTTGATAACGGACGAAGCAACCTGTTGGCTCAAAAAGACCAAAGACAAGCGCTATACTGCATCCGTTGTGGTGCCTGTTTAAATGCCTGCCCGGTTTATAAAAACATCGGCGGTCATACCTATAACACTACCTACAGCGGCCCGATTGGATCGGTAATTACACCACATTTTAAAGGCATGGAAGAGTTTAAGCATTTAAGCTATGCCTCCAGCCTCTGCGGCAAATGTACGGAAGTATGCCCTGTTAAAATCGATATCCATAAAATGTTATTGCTCAACCGTAGAGATGCTGCTGCAACCCACGAAAATGGCAAAAAAGAGGAAATTGGCTGGAGTATGTTCAGCAGAATGATGCAAAAGCGTAAATGGATGGATTTTTTTGGCGGAAAGTTTAAAAACTTCATGCTTAAAAGATTCTTCAAAAAGAGCTGGGGCAAATACCGCGAAATGCCAAAAGTGGCCGATAAATCTTTTGCAAAACAATGGGAAGAGTTGAAGAAAGGGAAAGAGTCTTAAGTCCAGAGTCTTTAGTCTTTAGTCTTTAGTCTTTAGTCTTTAGTCTTTAGTCTTTAAATGAGACTTTGATCTGAAATATAGTTTAATCAGCCTTTATATTTTTCTATATTTGATATTGAGACTAATAAATAGAAATATGGATACGGTTTTGTTAGAAATCACAAATGAAAAGGCATATCAACTCATACAGGATTTAGAAGCCTTAGATATTGTTAAAATTTTAGAAAAAAATACAAAGCCGACAGAAAGCCTTTGGAAGAGATTTGCTGGTTCCTTAAATCTTACCGATCAGCAATACGAAGAATTCCAGCAACATGTAAAAGATAGCAGGAACGAATGGCAGTTAGATATTTCTTAAAGTCTCAATCAAAAGCCAGCTATGCATTTTAATCGGGGAAATAAAGACGATAAATTCTTACTGAATTTATATAAAAGATTGCTTTACCCTAGGATGGTTGAAGACAAAATGCTTAAACTCTTGCGCCAGGGCAGGATTGGCAAATGGTTTTCGGGCATTGGTCAGGAAGCCATTGCAGTTGGCAGCACCCTCGCCATGCAAAGCGACGAATATATTTTGCCGATGCACCGCAACCTGGGTGTTTTTACCTCACGGGATATCCCTTTAAAAAAATTAATGGCCCAGTGGCAGGGAAAAATTACCGGTTTTACAAAAGGCCGCGACCGATCTTTCCACTTTGGCACACAGGATTATAAAATCATTGGCATGATATCGCACCTTGGTCCGCAGATGGCCCTGGCCGATGGTATTGCCCTGGCCGATGTGTTGCGTAAACAGCCTAACGCCACTTTGGTTTATACAGGAGAAGGCGCAACCAGCGAAGGCGATTTCCATGAAGCAGTAAATGTTGCTGCCGTTTGGAACCTCCCTGTAATCTTCCTGATCGAAAATAATGGTTATGGCCTTTCCACACCCAAAAGTGAGCAGTTTAGATGCAGAAATCTGGTTGATAAAGCAATTGGTTATGGGGTGGAGGGCATTCAGATAGACGGGAATAATATCCTTGAAGTTTATGACACCATCAATCAGTTGGCCAATGAAATCAGAAAAGATCCAAGACCTGTGTTGGTAGAATGCCTTACTTTCAGAATGCGCGGACACGAAGAAGCATCAGGTACCAAATACGTTCCCCAAGAGCTTTTTGATGAGTGGGAACAGAAAGATCCCTTGAAAAATTACGAAGCCTTCTTAATCGAAGAAGGTATTTTAACATCAGATAGCGTAATCGATATCAAAATCCAGATCAAAAGGGATATCGAACTGGAAGTTGAAGAAGCTTTTAACGAAGCCGAACCGGAGGCAAATGCAGAACAGGAAGAAAGCGACATGTATTTTCCTTATGAGCAACAGGTTATCCAACCTAAGCAATCTTCCACAGAAAAAAGATACCTGGATGCCATAACCGATGGACTGGATCTGGCCATGCAAAAATATCCCAACCTGGTTTTAATGGGACAGGATATTGCGGATTATGGTGGTGCTTTTAAAATTACGGATGGCTTTACGGCGAAATATGGAAAAGCCAGGGTACGCAATACCCCTATCTGCGAATCGGCCATTGTTGGTGCTGGACTTGGGCTTTCTATAAATGGATTTAAAGCTATTGTTGAAATGCAGTTTGCCGATTTTGTAACCGTTGGCTTTAACCAGATCGTAAATAACCTGGCCAAAACACATTACCGCTGGGGTGAAAAAGCCGACGTTGTAGTGCGTATGCCTACAGGCGCCGGAACGGGTGCAGGCCCATTCCACTCACAAAGTAACGAAGCCTGGTTTACCAAAACCCCCGGACTTAAAATTGTTTACCCGGCTTTCCCGGAAGAGGCAAAAGGATTATTGCTGGCGGCAATCGAAGATCCAAATCCGGTGCTTTATTTTGAACATAAATACTTGTACAGAAGCTTAACGGCTCCCGTCCCTGATGGCTATTATACCACAGAAATCGGTAAAGCAGTTAAGTTAACCGATGGCGATAAATTCGCGATCATCACTTATGGCTTGGGTGTGCATTGGGCTTTGGATTATGCGAAACAACATCCAGAAAACAATGCGACAATAATCGATCTCCGTACATTGCAACCCTGGGATAAAGAAACTGTTGAAGAAGCAGTAAAAGCAACAGGAAAGGTTTTAATTTTGCACGAAGATACCTTAACCAACGGTTTTGGAGCAGAAATATCGGCCTGGATTGGAGAACATTGTTTTCAGTATTTAGATGCACCGGTAATGCGTTGCGCGAGTTTAGATACGGCAATCCCGATGAGCAAGGTATTAGAAGAGGATTTCCTTGCGAAGGCAAGATTAACAGAAACGATAGATAAATTATTAAGATACTAAACCTCTAACGTCATGCTGAATTCATTTCAGCATCTTCGAGTTAAGACCCTGAAATAAATTCAGGGTGACGATAAATTAAACACAACACAAATGAGCAATTTTAAAGTCGAAGGAAATATCATCGACATCTCAAAACGGAATATTTTCTTTGGAGAAGTAGCAGTAGAAGAAGGCAGGATAAAATCCATTATCAAAATTTCCGATCAGCGGGATGGCGCTCATTTTATTTCTCCGGGCTTTATCGATAGCCATGTACACATCGAAAGCAGCATGCTTATCCCTAGTGAATTTGCGAGGTTAGCAGTTGTGCATGGTACAGTTTCTACAATCAGCGATCCGCACGAAATTGCCAATGTTTGCGGTATGGAAGGTGTAGAGTTTATGATCGAAAATGGGAATACCGTTCCTTTTAAATTCAATTTTGGTGCGCCAAGCTGTGTTCCGGCAACAATTTTCGAAACCGCAGGGGCCGAACTTAACCATGATGATGTAAAAGCGCTTTTAGAACGTCCTGAAATAAAATACCTCAGCGAAATGATGAATTTCCCGGGTGTGCTTTATAAGGACGAAGAAGTTTTAAAAAAAATTGCTGCCGCCCATCAATTGGGCAAACCTGTTGACGGGCACGCTCCTGGGTTACGTGGCGATGCCGTACAACAGTATATCGATGCAGGAATTTCTACCGATCACGAATGTTTTACTGCCGAAGAAGCGCTGGATAAATTACAGCGGGGCATGAAAATCCTGATCCGCGAAGGAAGCGCAGCCAAAAATTTCGAAGCACTGATCGATTTATTGAACGATTGGCCTGAAATGATGATGTTTTGCAGTGATGATAAACATCCTGATAGCCTGGTCGAAAGCCATATCAACCAGCTCTGTGCTAGAGCCGTAGAAAAAGGAATCGATATATTCAACATCCTGCAGGCAGCCTGTATCAATCCTATTATCCACTATAAACTGGATGTTGGTGCGTTACAACTTAATGATCCCGCAGATTTTATCGTGATCGAAGATTTAAAAAACTTCAAGGTTAAACAAACCTATATTGATGGGTTATTACTTGCCGAAAATGGCAAAACCTTAGGCGATTGGGTAAAACACGTAGAAGACAAAGAATCGGTAAATCATTTCGACTGCAGCTTAAAACAGGAAGAAGATTTTGTTTATCCTTTTACCGGGCAAGAAGAAATCCCGGTGATCGAGGCTTTAGACGGACAGTTAATTACCAATAGATTATCAGCTAAACCAAAGGTTTCGGATGGAAATATTATCAGCGACCTGGAAAATGATGTGTTAAAAATGGTGGTGGTAAACCGCTATCACGATGCACCTGTGGCTGTATCTTTCGTAAAGAATTTCGGATTAAAACATGGAGCAATTGCCTCAAGCGTTGCCCACGATAGTCATAATATTATTGCAGTTGGCGCCGATGATAAAAGTATCTGCGAAGCCGTAAACTTAGTAATCAAAGAAACCGGGGGGGTAGTGGCGCTGGGAAATGGAAAAGAAGAAGTTTTGGGCTTACCAGTTGCGGGCTTAATGAGTAATCAGAATGGTTATAAAGTAGCAGAAAGTTATACTTCGATCGATCAGTTTGCAAAAGATCTGGGCTCAACTTTACTCGCTCCTTTTATGACACTTTCTTTTATGGCATTATTGGTAATTCCACATTTAAAGCTCAGCGATAAAGGTTTATTTGATGGTGATGAGTTTAAGTTTGTGTAGATAGGGAGGCCGTCACCCTGAATTTATTTCAGGGTCTATTTAGCTGGAGGGATGCTGAAACAAGTTCAGCATAACGATCATGAAGATCACTTCTCTACAAAAACTTCTGCCAAAGGATTGAACAGATACAGGCGTTTATCATCCAAACATACACAACGGTACCGTTTCCTGATCCTTTCGCCTTTGGTAAAGCGCCTGCCATCTTTGATTTTAAAAGTGGTATTGATCGGCAGTTGCTCCAGATGCAGCGTTTCGGTTTTGTTGCTATCGTATTTTTTTAATGCACGTGATAAATGCAGATCGGAACAGCTTGATGCTGCCGGATTAGACATGTAATTATCAATCGCTTTATGGATATCATCCGGAAAGATATTCAGTTCAAAAAAAGGAACCATCATCCGCTGGAAATTCTTTTTCCACTCCGAACCGTGTGGTTTCACTTTATTCTTGAAATCGTTCCAGGTAAGCAGATGTGCAAACTCGTGCACCGTAGTAACCAAAAAAGCGTAATGGTTGAGGTTAAAATTTACCGAAATACGGTGCCCTTTTCCTTGATAAGGATGGCGGTAATCGCCCAGTTTTGTAGAGCGGGTTTTAGAAATTTTAAATTCGCACTGAAAATAATCTATCCACTTTGCAATTAGCGGCGCCGCCTGTTCAGGCATGTACTGCGCTAAAACGTTAACTTTCTCCATTTAACCGCAAAGTTCGCAAAGTTTTACTTAGAAAACATAATTTTATGATAGATAAACCACAGCGCGCATGGAGTTTACATTGAAAAACAGAAGTTATTTTAATAAACATTAACAATACGCTTTTAGATTAAGTTTGGGAGAGATTTATATAATGATCGTCATCTCGACTGGAACGCAGTGGAATGGAGAGATCTATCTCGAGATAGATTTAGCTTCGCTGAGCACTTCGTGGTTCTCGACTTCGTTGCACTCCGCTCGAAATGACGATACTGTATTTAACATCAGATCTTAGCCCTAATAATCTAAACCAAACTATTCCTCCGATGGAAACAACGATGCCAGCACCAATTTAATCTCACCAAAGGAATAATCCTTTCCTAAAAACTCCCTGATGGTTGCCATAGATTTTGTTTTCTGACTCTCCACCGCATCGCTGATATTTCTGATCTTATTGGCCTTTACCAATTTGGTTACATCCAGTTGTTGCGTTGATACATAATAAGCCAGATGCCCCTCAATGGTACCCACAGAAAAACCGCGTTCTTTTGCAATTTCTTCGATGGTTTTACCCTGCTCGTAAAGTTCGAAGCTTACGAACTTGGTATCTATTTTCGGTTCTTTTTTCTTTTTCTCGGCAGCAGATTTTACTTTCAGTGTTTCGCCTTTTAACTGGATGGCCTGCTGAAGCTGTTTGCTCCTTTCAACGGTATTCAATAGTGCATCGGTATCGGCTTTGCTAAATTCCTTGCCATCAATCAATGCCTGCAAAAGGGCTTTGCTCTTGTGCATTTTTTTCAATTGTTCGTACACCAGTATTTCGAGTTCCAGCAATTCGGTAACATAGGTTTTAATCTGCCTTTCTTCCTTAACCGTTTCAATCTGCGCCAAAAAACGATCTGAAATTTCTTTAACCAGAGGATTAAAATAATGCAATGCAGCCACTACCCTTTTAGATACATTAAACAAAGTATGTTCTGTTTGTTGGGCAAATAGATTTTTAAGCTGATTTACGAAGGTATCGGCTGTAGCAGTTATTTTCTGGAAATCGGCATAAACCGTTTGCGTCCAATCTTCATATTTTTGCTTGGCCGATTTTTCGCTTTTATCAAAAGTCTGGCGGTGTTCCTTTAAATAATAACGGATCAGATTCAGGTCGAAAGCTGCCAGCAGATAACTACGTATAAAAGTATAACTCTCCGTACTGATCTGTTCGTTAAGCACCTCAGAAGGCTGCTTGGTTTTAGAAAAATAATGCACATTCTGATCCTGTTGCAAACCACTATCGCGCAGATGCGAGGTTAAAACCAATCCTTTTAACGAACGTAGGCGTGATAATGCCACGTAAGCCTGTCCGGGAGCAAAAGCCTCACCTACATCTATAATTGCTTTATCAAAGGTTAAACCCTGGCTTTTATGTACGGTAATGGCCCAGGCTAGTTTAATGGGATATTGGATAAAAGAGCCGGCTACGTTTTCTTTAATTTCGTTGGTTGCTTCATCCAGTTTATATTTTACATTCTCCCAGGTGTAACGCGAAATCTCAATCACGGTCCTTTCCTCCGGAAGCTCGATCTCAATGGTGTCCTTTTCAATATGGTGCACTACCCCTATTTTGCCATTGTAATAGCGTTTTTCGGCGGTCATGTCGTTTTTAATAAACATCACCTGTGCACCAACTTTTAACTCTAAACTTTTATCATTCGGGTAAGCATATTCGTTAAATTCTCCCTGCACTTTTGCCTCAAAAAAGTAGGATTTGGTTTTCAACTGCGCCAATCGCTCGCGGTTAATGCTATCTGCTTTATTGTTGTGCGTGGTTAAAGTAATATAATTTTCATCGGCAGAGGGTTTAAAATCCTGTTTAAAGTGCTGTTTGAGCAAAGCAGTATCCTCTGCAGTGATTTTATTGTTCCTCAGGTTATTTAAAAGATCAATAAAAACCGAATCATCCTGACGGTAAATCTTATCGAGTTCGATATAAACCGGTGGATTATCCTGCAGGGCCAGTGCATCAAAAAAGTAAATACTCTTATAAAATTTGGCCATAATACGCCATTCATCATTTTTTACTACTGGGGGTAACTGGTGTAAATCGCCGATAAACAACAGTTGTACCCCGCCAAAAGGAAGATTTCTGTTCCTCCGCACATAACGCAAAGCAAAATCAATGGCATCGAGCATATCGGCCCGTAACATACTCACCTCATCAATAACCAACAGTTCGAGCTCTTGCAACATGCGGCGTTTATTGCCCTGCATGTTTAAATGTTTTACCAGGGTTTTGGGCGTATTAAAATTGAAGTTGATGTTCTCGTTGATCAATGCACCCGCAGCATCAGGAAAAAATGCACCGAAAGGCATCTGGAACAATGAATGTATGGTTACCCCGGCCGCATTAATGGCAGCAATACCCGTAGGTGCTACAATTAGTGCTTTTTTATGTGTAAGCTGAATGAGTTTCCGTAAAAAAGTTGTTTTACCCGTTCCGGCTTTTCCGGTTAAGAAAACATGTTTCGAGGTGTAATTAACAAATTTAGCCGCAATTTCTGCGGGCATAGAAGTTTCTTCTAAAGTAGGCATCGGCAGTAAAATTTTAGTTAGCAATAAA
Organism: Pedobacter sp. UBA5917; assembly: GCF_002432345.1. Classification (GTDB taxonomy): domain Bacteria; phylum Bacteroidota; class Bacteroidia; order Sphingobacteriales; family Sphingobacteriaceae; genus Pedobacter. Next base: position 11,766 of record NZ_DJDT01000049.1, on the reverse strand, counting down.
CGGAGGGACGAATAAAGCTAAACATTTTAGCACAAAACTAAACAATGATTGATGAGAAATTTTAATTTAAGGGAGATAATTTTAGATATAATGCTTAATAAATAATAGAAACTTAACAATTGGCTGGGATAAAACGTTAACAGAACCAACCTAAACCTGACAGAAACGGCAGCCTCCGATTTTTTTTAATCGGAGCTACAGTATATGGCAGAACTGAATTAACAAAAGAACCACTGCCCCTGCTTTTCCAAATCTATTCGCCCCAACAATAAAACAATACAACAACCTAACAATTAATGATAAAGCTTTTTATTATCTTTGCGGCCTGATGAAACAACAATATTCAAATCTTATAGCTGTTAAATTCCTTTAACAAGGTTTCATCACCTGTTTACACCCAAAATTTTATTATGCTTAACCCTGAAATAGAAAAACGTAAAACCTTTGCCATTATTAGTCACCCCGATGCGGGCAAAACCACACTGACAGAAAAGTTTCTGCTTTTTGGTGGTGCCATCAATACTGCCGGTGCGGTAAAAAGGAACAAAGCGAACCAAAGCAATACCTCCGATTTTATGGAGATCGAAAAACAGCGTGGTATTTCGGTTGCAACTTCGGTGATGGGTTTCGAATACAGCGGTAAACGCATCAATATTTTGGATACGCCTGGTCACAAAGATTTCGCCGAAGATACTTACCGGACTTTATCGGCCGTGGATAGTGTGATTTTGGTGGTCGATTGTGTTAAAGGTGTGGAGGAACAGACCGAAAAACTGATGTCGGTTTGCCGCATGCGTAATACACCGGTAATTATTTTCATCAACAAAATGGACCGTGAGGGTAAAGAAGCTTACGATTTATTGGACGAAATTGAAGAAAAACTAAATATCAGCCTTTGTCCACTTTCATGGCCAATTGGTCAGGGACATACCTTTAAAGGTGTTTACAGCATTTATAACAAACATTTAAATTTATTCAATTCGGATAAAACCAAGGTAACCGATTCGGTTGTAGCGGCAAACGATTTAAATGATCCATCTTTATTGAATTACCTGAAAGAAAACGAAATCAACACCTTAAAAGATGATGTTGAGCTGGTTGATGGCATTTATGGTAAAATAGATAAGGATTTATATACCGATGGTTTGGTTGCACCTGTATTTTTTGGCAGTGCGATTAATAACTTCGGGATCAAGGAGCTTTTGGATACCTTTATCGATATCGCACCAAGTCCACGCCACAGAGAGGCTGAAGAACGTGATGTATTGGTTGGGGAGAAAAATTTCAGTGGATTTGTTTTTAAGATCCACGCCAACTTAGACCCCAAACACCGTGATAGGATTGCCTTTTTAAGGATCTGCTCGGGTAAATTTGAACGCAATAAATTTTATTACCATACCCGTCAGGATAAGAAACTGAAATTCTCCAACCCGATGGATTTTATGGCGAACGAAAAAAGTATTGTTGAAGAAGCATGGCCTGGCGATGTGGTGGGCTTATACGATAGCGGCAACTTTAAAATCGGCGATACCCTGACCGAAGGCGAAAAACTGCAGTTTAAAGGTATCCCCAGTTTCTCTCCTTCTATTTTTAAAGAGGTAGAAAACATGGATCCGATGCGTACCAAACAATTGGAAAAAGGTATCGAGCAATTAACCGACGAAGGTGTAGCGCAATTATTTGTAATGCAGCCGGGAAACAGAAAAGTGATCGGTGCAGTTGGTGAGCTTCAGTTTGAGGTAATCAATTTCAGATTAGAGCACGAATATGGTGCAAAATGCCGTTTCCGTACCTTGAGTTACACCCGATCGAGCTGGGTAACTTCTACCGACAGGAAAAAACTGGATGAGTTTGTAAAACGTAAGCAACAGCATATCGGTTTCGATAAGGAGGCCAATCCGGTTTACCTGGCCGATAGCGAATATATGATCAATTTAACCAAACAGGATTATCCTGATATCGAATTCCATAAAACAAGCGAGTTTAAAAGCTAAATGTAAACCTCGCAGGCCTCAAAAACCTGCGAGGTTTTTTTTAATACATTTCATCACAAGCAAAAACTAAAAAAATAGTTTCTGGCATAAAAGTTGTAAGTGTGCAGGTATTCAAACACACTATCTGTACAACCCTATGAAAAACATTTTAAACCATTCTCTGATTATTATTGCCTTGCTATTAACATTTTCGTGCAAAAAAACTGAAAATCCAGTAGTAATCCCCCCCGATCCAGTTAATCCTGTAATTCCTGTTAATCCAACCGAAATAGATAAAACTGAAGCCCTAACCTGGAAATTCGACTCTTTCATTGTTGATGATAGCAACGTATCGCAGATATTTCCCGGAGCAATTTTCAACATTAAACAAAACGGGAACAATCTTGAATTGATTTCTTTAAAAGATCAATACACACCACTGCCTATAACCGCTTCTACTTCTATAGTAGGTATTGAAAACAAAACCTTTAATAGTATTCCGTCTGCAGACAAGATTTCTGCTTATACTAAAAATTTAACGATCAATAATACCATTGAAAGTCAGCGTTATTCGGAAGAAGAATTTAAGGATTATAATGTGGTCAAATATTTCCTTTCAAACAATGGTGATGTAAAATCAATTTTCGAAAAAAGCGGAATTACAACTTCTACGCGGATTACCAAAAAACACGCTTCTTATTTTTTCACTAATAACAATAAATTTTCGTTATACATGGATCTGCCGGATAAAACAGAGTTATTATCTGTGGCAGATGCAGCGAAGATTAACGCCTCAAATAATGCATATTACATTAATGGCATTGTATATGGCAATAATACCCTAATTTTAGGAGAAGCAGATACCGATTTTGCAACATTGAAAACTGCTTTAAAAACAGTGCTTTTAAAGCAAGAATTAACACCGGCACAAACACAGGCTTTAAATACCGCAAAAGTTACTTTTTATGCCAGGAGTGGCAGCGAAAAATCGTTCATCAAGGTTGCAAAAAGTTTAAGTGAAATTAAGGCCATAGCTCAGGAATTTGAAGCATTTAATAACACGGCTATTTCTTATCCAATATCGTACTCATTACGTTCGGTAAAAGATTTTAGCATGTTTAACCATCAAATAACCGTCAATATTATTAAATAATAACCGTTATTGGCAAAAGCTTAGGAGCCCGAAACTTTAATATCAATTTCTGTTTCATATTGTTCGTAAGTTTTTGCCAATCTTCTTTTAATTTTAGAAATCAACAATCGTGGCGAAAGTACTTTAACACATTCTCCAAAGCCCAAAATTTCGCGTTCCAGTTCGTAATTTAATACCACATCAATTCTAAAGGTGGTCGTTTTATCATTTTTTGTCAATATTACCTGCGATGGATGCAAAGGTTTGGTTACCACATAAGGCGCATGATCATTGGTAAACTCGAGGATTACTTTTTGTGCACGGTCGCGCTCGCTCTTGGTTACACCAATTAAATCATCGTAATAGCGATCGAAATCTACTCCCTGATAAGCAAAAAATTCTTCGTTGGGTAGCTCCTGAAATTCGACAATCCGATCTAAAGCCAGGTTTAAGATCCCTGGTCGCTTTTTTGCTTTACAGATCAAAAACCAACGGTTCCGGTATTCCTTTAATAGGTATGGAAAATAAATTCCCTGTTGCGATTGCTGTGCTTTGAATGATTTATACTCAATCAATAATGATCGTTTGTTTAAAACTGCCTGATACAAGGACGGAATACATTCCAATCCCTTAACCAGTTTATTACTTTCCAGCTGGATATTATTACCACTCTGTTTAGTCGATTTGTAGAGGTTATTTTCCAAACGGGCAATCATATCACTCATCTCATCGAAATAATTAAAGGCATTAAACTGCTTCAGTACGCCAACAATTTCTTTCATTTTATCAACATCAGCATTATTGATCGGTGCTTTGGTGATACTGAACGCTGGGTCTTCGTAAGCGTAAAAACGTTTATCTTTTACTACAATCGGTGCATTATAACCCAATTTATCACTCCGCATCAGCTGAATATCGGCCTGAATAGTTCGCTTGCTCACACCTGTGGTAATGCCTTCCAGCTCGTAAAGCGTTTCTGATACCTTTTCGATAAGATCTTCTAAAGTCCATTTTCGGAAACGGTTTCTCAAACAATCGTCGATGGTTTTATACCTGATGAGCGCTAATTTATTTACAGCCATTTTATAGCGGTTTTAAGTTTTTATCAAAAATCTGGTGATTTTCTTTAACCTAAATATACAAAAGCGCTTCACATCTACGCAATACAAATGCGCAGTTTATAGCAAAAAGAAAGATTTTTAATAAAAAACAAAATTTAAAACCATAATAATCAATCACTTAAACAAAAAACCATAAAATATTTTTCGCTACGCAAATCGGCTGCGCAGTGGTGATGGCATCTTTGTAATGTCGCCAGTTGATAAAGTTCTTTGAAAAATATTAATAATAACAATCTAATCTGTAAAACACAGTTTACGTTTTGAATGATACGCGCTCTCTGTTATGTTGTTCTGGTTTACCTGGTTCAGCTAGAAACCCCTGTTCCCGATAGGTGGAACAGGGTAGCGTTAATGCAGATCAGATCATTATAAAGAAATTCCGATCAATAATCGGAATGGCAATACTAAATAAAACTTATCCAATGTTGCGGGTTTCTGAACAACCCCAAAGTATTCGGGCACATTGCGTAGAATATACTGATAACGATTATGATAGATTGTCTGAACACGTTGTGTGCCGTGGGTTCGAATCCCACTTCCGGCCCGCCGGAATAACTCAGGGGTAGAGTAACAACCACCAAATGCAGGTTCGAATCCTGCTTCCAACTGTCACTTGGAATCGCATAAGGGTAATGCTGTATAGTCTCAAACACTAAACAAAAAGAAGGGCAACTTTTCAAACCGCCCACCAAAACCAGCGTTGCGCAACCGCATTTGGCTTAAAGATTTTTCGGAATCCCAAAAGTAAATCTGTGTTTGCTCAGTAAGAATTAGTGCAGCAGGAAAAGATTTAAAAATCAAATGGGTTAAATCGAAAAAGGTAAAATGCTCGAAGGGAGTATGAACCAATAAGAAAAAACCGCATTTCATTTTTAAACAAACCTGATCAACTTTTTTTTCCGCAAAAAACAGGTAAATGTTCTTGCGCAGCGCTTTTAAGAGAAAATTAACATACCTATTTAAGTCCTCCCCTCAAGGGGAGGATTTAGGTGGGGCTAACTCCAAAAAACATGAAAAGAGTAACTATTAACACCAATTATGTTGGATTGGTGTTTAAAAAAGGAAAATTAAAAAACGTTTTAACAGCAGGTACCTACTGGTTAGGTTTTGGCGAAAGCATTGCTTTTTACGATATGGCCAAAGAGTACCATTACTCAGTTGCCGAATTGGATATATTGTTGGAAAATGCAGATTTTGCTGATCTGATCCACTTAGTAAGCGTTGCCGATAATGAACTTGTTTTGGTTTACCAGAACAAAAACTTTAAGTCGGTTTTAACTGCTGGCCGACATGCCATTTGGAAAGGTCTGTCTGAATACAATTTTGTTAAAGTAGATATCAGTAATATTAATATAGACGGAACTATTGATAAAAACTTACTCGAAAAAGCACCTTTATTGAATTACATCAGGGCTTATAAAGTAGAATCGTTCGAAAAAGGGCTGTTATTTATCGATGGCAAATTCGAAAGTGTGGTTGAAGCAGGAAATTATGTTTACTGGAAAAACAGTACCACTATTCAGCTCTTGAAAACCGATGTGAGACAACTGAATATGGAGATTATCGGTCAGGAGATTTTAACTAAAGATAAAGCGCAATTGAGGGTAAACTTCAGTATCCAGTATAAAGTTGAGGATATTATCAAGGCATTACTGGATAACAAGGAATTCGAAAAACAATTGTACATCACCATGCAATTGGCATTAAGAGCGTGTATTGGCTTAATGACTTTTGATGAATTGATGGAAAGCAAAGAAAAAGTTGCCGAAATGGTAATGGGAATTACCTTGGATAAAGTTGAAAACCTTGGTGTAAAATTAACCAACTGCGGTGTTAAAGACATTGTTTTACCAGGTGATGTTAAGGAAATCATGAATCAGGTTTTAGTAGCCGAAAAAAGGGCACAGGCCAATATCATTACCCGGAGAGAGGAAACAGCCTCGACGAGAAGTTTACTGAATACGGCTAAACTGATGGAGGATAACAATATGTTATATAAGCTGAAGGAGATGGAGTACGTAGAGAAAATCGCGGAGAAAATCAACAACATCAGCTTATCAGGCAGCGGACAAATTGTAGATCAATTGAAACAGATCTTCGTGAAATAAACTAAATTTAGAAACCCCTCGGTTAGGTGCATGTTGCCTGCCGGGGATTAATAAAACATAAAATGAAAACAACCATCATAAACAGACTTGCAGAAATAGAAAGGGCAAACGATATCAAGATATTATTTGCCTGCGAATCGGGAAGCCGTGGATGGGAATTTCCATCACCGGATAGCGATTTCGATGTCCGTTTTATCTATGTACGCCCGCTTAATTATTATCTTTCCGTTTCGGAGAAAGATGATCAGCTGGGTTTTCCGATCAACAATGAACTTGACATTTATGGTTGGGACATAAAAAAGGTGCTTAAATTGATACAAAAATCTAACACTACTCCTTTCGAATGGCTACAGTCGCCCATTGTTTATGGGGAACAGGCTCATTTTAAGGACGAATTATGGACATTGTGCCAATCATATTTCTACAGGAAGACAAATATTAACCATTACCTGGGAATAGCACACGGTGCATTGGAAACCGTAATAAATGGCGATGAAATCAAAATCAAAAAGCTTTTTTATGTACTCCGCCCTTTACTTTCGGCAAAATGGTGTTTGGAGAAAAACACGATTGCCCCAATGACCATAGGGCCGCTTTTAACCCTGATGCCAATACGGCTTCAAACATTGGTTAAAGATTTAATCACATTGAAATCAACCTCTGCAGAAGGTTTCATCATCAAAATAGACACAGAACTGCGTAAATACATTGATGAAGAGTTTAAAAACTGTACTGAAGGAGCCAAAGAACTGCCAAAAGAAAGTTTCGATAACGAAATGCTCGATGTTTTTTTTAGAAATACAATAAGCCGTTATGACCATTAAAGATTTAAAAGATCAGAACCTGCTTTTATTTGAATGCTTAAGCGGTAGTAAAGCTTACGGTTTGGATACGCCACAATCAGACACTGATATCAAAGGAATATATTATATGCCAAAAGAAATGTTTTTTGGCCTGAAGTATATCCCACAGATCAGCAATGAAAGTAACGATGAGGTTTATTATGAAATCGGCCGTTTTATTGAATTACTGATCAAGAATAATCCAAATATTGTAGAAATTTTAGCTACGCCAAAAGAATGTATCCTTTACAGGGATCCGATAATGGATAAGCTAAATATCGATATCATTTTATCCAGGTTATGCAAAGATACTTTTGGTGGATATGCCTTAACACAGATCAGGAAAGCAAAAGGTTTAAATAAAAAAATTTTAAACCCAATGCCGAAGAGAAGAAAAACGATACTTGATTTTTGTTTCATTACGGTTAATTACTCATCGGTAAAAGCTAAAAGCTGGTTAACAAAAAATGGCATTTCGCAGGTAGATTGTGGGTTAGCGAAAATTCCGAACACTAAAAATCTTTATGCTTTATTTCACGATGCAGAAAAGAAATTTAACTATAAAGGAATCGCCAATAAAGAAACCGCTAACGAAGTTTCTGTTTCTTCTGTACCTGCCGGGGAAAAAGAAATTGCCTATCTCTTTTTCAATCAGGATAGTTACTCATCCTACTGTAAAGAGCATAGCGAATATTGGGAATGGGTAGAAAAACGGAATAAAGTAAGGTATACAGTAAACAAAAGCCATGGCAAAGATTATGACGCTAAAAACATGATGCATACCATCAGACTACTTCAGGTGGCACTCGAAATTGTACGTGATGGAAAACTTAATGTAAAACGGCAGAACAGGGATGAGCTATTAGCTATAAAAAGAGGCGATTTTGAATACGATGAAATATTAAATATGGCAGAAGATCTGATGCTACAAATAGAAAGAGAAACAGTAACGAGCAAGCTTCAGCAAAAACCAGATGCAAAGCTGATTGAATCTGTACTTGTAGAAATGAGAGCAGAACTTTACGCTTATTAAAAAACAAACAATGAACAACAACATAACAGGTAACAACCTGATAGAAATAGGTTATACCAAAGGAAAAATTATAGGAATTGCTTTAGATATCCTGAAAGAAAATTTTGCGGATACCGATGAAAAAGAATTGCTTGCCTTATTTAAAAAAGTAAAAGATTACCCCGAAAGTTTTTTGGGTGACGAAGTATTGAATACGTTGGCAACAGCTGTAATTGACGAAGCCAACCCAAAACCGGATGGAACCATCGAACTGATTGATAGCCCTAAAGATTATTCCATTTTCGGTGCCGATTATATTGAAGAAGGCGCCAGAAACCAAATGGATATTGCCATGAAACTACCGGTTTCTGTAGCGGGCGCATTAATGCCCGATGCGCACCAAGGTTATGGTTTGCCAATTGGCGGTGTTTTGGCTACCAGAAATGCCATTATCCCTTACGGTGTAGGTGTAGATATCGGTTGCCGAATGGCTTTGAGTATTTTCGATATTCCTGAAAAACATTATTTCGGGAAAGATGCGATGTATAAACGCGAATTGATTGCTTTTACCAAATTCGGCGCAGGTCAAAACTTTAAAGGTAGCGAAAGGGCCGATCATGAGGTTTTAGAAGATGAAGCCTTTAACTCTACGCCTTTTCTTAAAAACCTACATGGAAAAGCCTGGGCACAATTGGGAACTTCGGGCGGTGGTAACCACTTTGTTGAATGGGGTATTATCGATTTTGCAGAGCGCGATGAGATTTTAAATATCGATAAAGGTCGCTATGTAGCACTTCTAACGCACTCCGGTTCGCGTGGTTTTGGGGCTACCGTTGCAGATCATTATACCAAACTGGCGAAAGAGATCTGTAAACTCCCTAAAGAGGCTGCAAATCTTGCTTATCTCGATCTGAATAAGTCTGAAGGACAAGAATATTGGATCGCGATGAACCTCGCCGGGGATTACGCTTCGGCTTGTCATGAAGTGATCCATAAAAGGTTAACCAAGGCTATTGGCGCAAAAGTTTTGGCCAAAGTAGAAAACCATCATAATTTTGCCTGGAAAGAAATGTTCGAAGGCGAAGAAGTAATTGTGCACCGAAAAGGCGCTACACCAGCAGGCAAAGGTGTAATGGGGATTATCCCGGGGAGTATGACGGCGCCAGGATTTTTAGTGAGGGGAAAGGGTGAAACAAATGCCATCAACTCGGCATCGCATGGTGCCGGACGTGCAATGAGCCGCTCGAAAGCTTTTCAATCGATTACAAAATCGGATATGAAGGCCATTTTAAAAGACCATAATGTTACCTTAATCGGTGCAGGTTTAGATGAAGCACCAATGGCATATAAAGACATTAACAAAGTGATGGCTGCACAAACCGAACTCGTTGATGTAGTGGCTAAATTTGAACCAAAAATGGTGCGCATGGCAGATGATGGGAGTCGGGAGGATTAGTCTTCAGTCTAAAGTCCGAAGTCATTAGTCTACAATAGATCAACCTCGTAGGTTTAATTCGGCATATTTATTTTTTTAAAGGCCTCATTGAGGGCTTCGCCGTTTAAAAACCTGCGAGGTTTTTTCGTATTAATGATAAAAAATTAGAAGAACACCGGTTCCTGTCTGTTATCCCAAAAGAAAAGAACTTCTATCCGATCGGGTTTAATCTCGTAAAATACAGAACAAATCTTTTTAATTACCCCTTGCCTGATATTTGGATCTATTGCTGTTTGCTTATAAATGAATGGCGAATTGCCAATTAATTCTAAAATTTTAATGGTATTCTTTTTAAAGTCACTTACTGCTTTTTCACCTAGTCTTTCACGTATCTGAGCGCAGATCGATTCAAAAGTTTTTAATGCTGTTTCTGATATGATTACGGGCAACCCCATCAGATCGTTGAAATTTTTTCCTTAAATTCTTCTAAAGAAAAACTTTTCCCCGCTTTGATATCATCTTGTCCATTCCTTATTCCTGATACAACATGTGTTGGTAAGGCATCGTCTTTTTTTATTTCATAAGGGACTTCTAAAGCCTCTAGAAATGCCTTTAAAGCTTTCTCTTGTATTTTATCGGGATGTACAAGGTAAGTTTCCATATTAATGCGATTTTAAACTAATATACAAATTTAAAGATTATTAAATTAACCACTGTAAACCGAAAACGGTTTCTGTCAATGGCATAAAAACAAAAAACCTCTTCAAAATTAATTGAAGAGGTTCTCTTATCTATTTACAATTTTATTTCAACTTACTTAAAGCTGTTTTAATCCTAGGCAACATATCTTTAATGTCCTGCAGGGTACAGGCCCCAACCGAAGCCCTGAACCAAGGCATACTATCTTCGTTTCCGAAGGCAGAAAAAGGTACTAAAGCAGCTCCGGCTTCTTTGATCAGGTAGAAATTTACATCTGCACTGTCTTTTAAAACTTTACCATCTTCAGTCGTTTTTCCGATATAGTCAATTTTAATGGTTAAATAAATGGCGCCCATCGGCTCCACGGCATCAACATTAAAACCTTCGTTTTTCAATTCGTTAAAACCGTTATAAAGGGCATTTAAACTATCCTGGATCTGACCTTTAAAGCTGGTTAAAAAAGTATCAACCTGCACTTTATCATTAAAATAGTTAGACATAGCTACCTGCTCGGCTTTTGGCGCCCAGGCGCCCATATGGCCAACCAATGCTTTCATCCTGTTGATAATATCCTCTGGACCAAAACCCCAGCCTACACGTACACCGGTTGCCGCCAAACATTTCGAACTGCCATCAACAAAAACGGTAAATTCGCGCATTGCCGGACGTAATGAAACAGGATTTACGTGCTCTTTGCCAAAAGTTAAAAGCGAATAAATCTGATCGTACATTAAATACAATGGTTTTTCATCTGCTCCACGGCTTGCATTTTCTTCCAAAACAGCATCACAGATTTCGGCCAGCGATTCTGCATCGAACATTGTTCCGGTAGGATTTAATGGCGAACATAAGGCCAATAATGTTGCTCCTTTTAAATGCGGTTTCAACTGTGCTGCAGTTGGCATAAAGTTATGCGCTGCATCGGTTTCTACTGCAATGGTTTTTGCGGAAGTTAAATGGCAATAGTGGTTATTATTCCACGATGGTGCCGGAAAAACCACGGTATCGCCCGGATCGATCAAAGCCAGATAAGTAGCATAAATCAAAGGACGCGAACCACCCGAAACCAAAATACTATTGGTGTTATATTCCAGTCCAAACCTGTCTTTCAATAATTCCGAAACGGTTTCGCGTAATGGTAACACACCGTCAGCAGGTGGATAATTGGTTTGGTTTGCATTGTAGGCATCCACAATCCCTGCTTTTAATTCAGTCGGGATCGGGTAGATATTGGCGTCGAAATCGCCGATGGTTAAGTTGGCAATTGAAGCGCCTTTGCGTTTCATTTCGTTAACCTCGTTACCAATTTTAATAATTTCTGAACCAATTAATGAACTGGCCAATACTGAAACTTTCATACGTATATATTGAAACTGCTTTTAGCAGATTTATAATGCTTTAATTATTTTTTGTAGTTCTTTTTTATCAATACTACTCTCTTCCG
>NZ_DJDT01000259.1 GCF_002432345.1 Pedobacter sp. UBA5917 | reverse complement strand
GAAGAACAACGTTATCATGATACCCGCAGATGGCTGATTGCAGGCGAAACCCTGGGCAGAAAAGTTACTTATATTAAAGTAACCGGTAAGTTTAAAGCTGGCAAAACCATGTCGGCCCCTTACCATTATGACCCAACAGTTTATGACTATACCTATAGCCCTGTTGAAGAAAACGCACAGGAGAACAGAAGCTGGGACAATAAACTTTATTTCAGGCCATTTAGCCGTGATGAGGTAAATAAGAACAATCTGCTCGAACAAAACCCGGGTTACTAAACAACCATGCTGGATAACCCGATAGATCGTATGATCTGTCGGGTTTTTTATGGAATAAAGATTTGGACCATATGATCGGTTATTTTTACGCTTTAATGGAAAAAGATCACATCTTAAACGTTTATCTATTCCCATATTTAATTTTCAAAGCTTAGTTTTGCAAATAAACTTTTTTCTGTGGCAGATTCAGACCCCAACTCCGTTATTGTAAAACAAGACCCCTTCGCAGCCCTGCGCTATAAAGAATTCAGATCGTTTTTGGGCATGCGGTTCTTTTTTACACTGGCCTACCAAATGCAGGCTGTTGTTATTGGCTATCATATTTACGATTTAACACACGATCCCTTAAAACTGGGTTTAGTAGGTTTATGCGAAGCCATCCCAGCCATTGGGATTGCCTTGTATGGCGGTTATATTGCCGATAAAAGCGAGAAAAGAAGTTTGCTCATCAAGATTTTTTCGGGTGTTTGGCTGGCTTCGGTTTTAATGCTCATTATTACCAGTAAATACCTTCATTTAAAAGAAGATCTGATTGTACTGATTATGTACGGACTGGTATTTTGTATCGGTATTGCCCGCGGTTTTTTCGGACCGGCAACTTTCTCGCTGATGGCGAAGATTGTACCTAAGGAGCTTTATCCCAATTCGAGTACATGGAACAGCAGCAGCTGGCAGTTGGCCACCATTATCGGCCCGGTAGCAGGTGGTTTTGTAAACTGGTTGTGGGGTATCACTGCAGCCTACACTTTTATCGTGGTGCTGGTATCCATCTCGCTAATCTGCATCTTTACGCTGAAAAAACATCCTTCAACATACATTCCGAAAGAAAATATATTCCATAGTTTAAAAGAAGGAATCCAGTTTGTATTCAAAACCAAAATGATGGTTTGGGCCATGAGTTTGGATCTTTTCTCGGTATTTTTTGGCGGGGCAGTGGCCTTGTTGCCGATGTTTGCAAAAGATGTTTTCCATCTGGGCTCTTACGGTCTGGGGATGATGCGAGGTGCGGCTTCTTTGGGAGCAGTATTAACGATGTTGGCCATGACCCGTTTTTCACCCATGGGCAAACCCTGGAGAAACCTGCTGATTGCGGTAACCGGTTTTGGTTTAAGCATCATCTGTTATGGATTATCTAAAAACTTCTATTTAACGCTATTTTTCTTATTCCTGGAGGGGTCTTTCGATAGTGTGAGCGTTATCATCCGCCAAACCATTATGCAGTTGCTTACACCTGATGATATGCGCGGACGTGTTTCGGCAGTAAATAGTATGTTTATTGGTTCGTCGAACGAAATAGGGGAGTTCGAGTCCGGACTTTCGGCAAGACTGTTAACCTTAGTGCCAGCTGTGGTTTTTGGCGGAAGTATGACGATTGCTATTGCAGGGATTACCTGGTTAAAAACGAAATCGCTTACTAAATTAAGTTTGCAGGATATTAACGAGCAAACAACTAAGGCTGTTTAATGGCAGAGTTGTCAACTTTAGTAGCACGTTGGCAAAAAAGTTGACAACTCTTTAATTCTAATCCAAAATTTTTAATGGATTGCTATAGGAATTATTCAGTGTCTTACATTTTATGATTTGGGCATGCCCCAAGCTGCGCAAGGGTCGGGCTATACGTTACAATCTTTTTTGATGAAAAATCAAAAAAGGATTTACACTGCTATCCCTCATGCAAGCCTACCGAAATAAATACACATATTAAATCCGTGTTTATCTGTGTGCATCTGTGGCAAAAAATAAAAGGTTCGTGTTATCACGAACCTTGATGTTATGTTATATAGACCCTGAACTAAATTCAGGGTGACGATCGCGTTAAACCCTTTATCTTAAAACTTCTTATTCTTTCCCCATATCAGGTAAATAATCGAACCTAAAAAGGGGGCAAAAAGTATAATGATAAACCAAAGTACCTTTACCGTAGCGCCCATCGAGCTGTTCCGGGATATGTGGTACAAGGCTGTTAATATTAATGCCAGCCAAATTATGGCTGCAACAATAATGATAATAGCGATCTGATTGCTTTCTACTTGTGCTAGTAACATGGTAATTTTAATTGTTCCTTAAGCTTCAACAACTCTTTCGCCGATTTGTTGGCGCCACATGGCCTGATATAAACCGTTTTGTGCAATTAATTCTTCATGTTTACCCTGCTCAATAATATGGCCTTTCTCGAGTACATAAATTTTATCGGCATGTTTAATGGTCGATAAACGGTGGGCGATCAAAATGGTAATGTGATCGGTTAAATCTGAAACCGAACGGATCGTTTTGGTAATTTCTTCTTCTGTGATCGAATCGAGCGAAGAGGTAGCCTCATCAAAAACCAGAATATCGGGCTGACGCAGCAATGCTCTTGCAATTGATAAACGTTGTTTTTCACCACCCGAAACCTTTACACCACCTTCGCCAATTAACGAATCTAAGCCTTTATCAGCTCGGGCCAGTAAAGTTTGGCAGGCGGCCTGATTTAAAACTTTATAACATTCCTCATCGCTGGCGTTAGGATTAACGAACAACAGGTTTTCGCGGATGGTACCCGAAAATAACTGCGTATCCTGAGTTACGAAACCAATTTTTTCGCGTAAAGCATCAAGATCGATGTTATGGCTCGGAATGCCGTTGTACAAAATCTCGCCATCTTTTGGCTGATATAAACCAACCAGTAGCTTAACCAAGGTGGTTTTTCCCGAACCTGAGGGGCCAACAAAAGCAATGGTTTGCCCGTTCTGGGTTTTGAACGAAATGTTTTCTAAAGCATTTCTGTTAGCGGTTAAATGTTTAAAACCAACGCTGCTAAAAGTAAGGTCTTTAATTTTAGCAATTGAGATAGGGTTCTCCGGTTTTTTATCGATAGGTGTACTTAAAATCTTTTTAAAGTTAGCCAGCGAAACCTCTGCTTCACGCCAGGCTAAAATTACATTTCCCAACTCCTGTAACGGCCCGAAAAGGAAGAAAGAATAAAAGAGGAAGGTTAAATATTGTCCGGCAGAAATGGTATTGTCGAAAATGAGTAATAGTAAAACCAGCACCATGGTACTGCGTACCAGGTTTACGGTAGTACCCTGAACAAAGCTCATACTGCGTACGTATTTTACTTTTTTAAGTTCGAGGCCAAGGATTTTGTAGGTGGTTTTATTTAACCTTTCGATTTCCTGATCAGCCAGCCCCAAACTTTTAACCAGTTCGATATTCCTTAACGATTCGGTTGTAGAACCTGCCAAAGCAGTGGTTTCGCCAACAATAGAGCGTTGGATGGTTTTGATCTTCCGGCTTAAAAACCAGCTCACGAAACTGATAATAGGAATTGCCGAAAAATAAACCAAAGTAACTTTGTAGCTCACCGTAAACGAATAAACAATTACGAATACCATTCCGATTAAACTCACAAAAAGAATCCCTATAAATGCGGTAATAAACTTTTCCGAATCTAAACGTACTTTTTGCAGAATGCCCAAAGTTTCGCCACTGCGCTGATCTTCGAAAACCTGATAAGGCAATTTTAGCGAATGCTGCAAACCATCGGCATACATTTTTGCCCCAACCTTTTGCACAATTACGCTGGTAAAATAATCCTGAAAGTTTTTGGCAATACGCGAAACCATTGCTGCGCCGATGGCCAGGCCGATTAAACCCAGCGAACCCCAAAGGTATTCGGCATAGGTTAACGAACTTTTTTTATTGATAAAGCGGTCTAAAATTTTTCCGGTAATAAGTGGATCCATTAAAGAAAAGCCAATATTTAAACCTGCAAGCAATAACGCTAAGGCCACTATCCATTTGTGGCTTTTCAGGTAGTTGAGTAATAATCCCATGAAAGTTTTGTTGTTTGTGAATGCAAACATAAAAAAAGGGAATGGATTAAAATCCATTCCCCTTTTTTATGACTTTAAGCTAAGAAACTTAGCTAAGAGTTTGGTTAAAAACCGTAGCGTAAACCAATCTGGAACTGGTAAGGGTTGCCCGAAGGAGTTACAATACCTGCGTTGTTTACATTGTAGTTAAATTTTTGATTGGTAGCATCAAATGCCGGGTTTTGCAATGCATATAATGCCTGCGAGCCCAACGATTCGTTAACACCCCATGTTTTTTTGAAGATGTTACCTACGTTAAACGCATCAACCGATAATTCGATTGTGTGGCTTTGGTACAATTTGAATTTTTTAGTGATCCTTACATCAACAATACCATAAAAGCCGTTAATACCACCATTACGCTGCGCAATCTGTCCTGAATATTTATTGATATAATCTTTTAAACTCTGACTTGCCAAAGGGTTGTCTAAAATGGCCTGTAAACCATTACGCACATTTGCTGCAACATTAGGATTGTTTCTGTCGAAGATAAATGCAAGATCATTTGTTCCAACAAAATCGCCATTAGTATTGGCACCAGAAAGTAAGCTATAACGTGTTCCGCCGATACCCGAGTAACGCACACCAATATTAAAGCCGGCTAAGCTAGGCGATGTTGCATAAAAAACAACCTTGTTCCTAAACTGGTTATCAGAATAGGTCATGTTGCTTAAATTACGCGGATCATCTTTAACAGGCAACGATAATGTTGAAGTATTGGCAACGTTTCCGTTAAATGAGGTATTATCTTTTGTATCGTTGTAGGTATAACTTACTGTAACTTCACCATCCCTGAAATACTGCCAGGTAGCATCGGCCACCACAGCAAACTGATTTACTTTACCGTTACTGTTCATCTCTAACACACGGCCTATTTTATCACTAATACGTCCTCTTTGCCAATCAGCAGCGCCATTACTAGTTGGGATACTTGCTAAAGGGACATATACACCACGGTTATCTTCATTTGCCAGCCTGAAATATGGATTAGCAACCATGTTACGATCTGTATAAACGTAATTGTTTCTGCCCAAGGTTACATATCCTGCAATACCCACCCTTAATTTTGGTGTGAAAAAGTGGCTATAAGATAAATTCGATTTATACACAACCGGTACTTTAGCATTTTCGCCATAAGTATTGATGGTTGCAATTTGATACTGGTTTAGCGTTGGTGCTGTTGAAGGATCGTTTCTGTAGCCTGTTAAATAAGCGGTTGGGATACCCAAACGTGTATCAACCGTTCCGTAATGTTTACCATCAAAAGTTAAGTTATTAATGGTAACGTAGTTGTTGATATCTGATGCGAATACACCTGCTCCAAAACGGATGAAATCGGTTTTCTGTTCGTTAATATCCCAGGTAAACTGTGCACGGGGCTGGATAACAAATGATTTTAATTTATTATCGGTACGTACACCCAGCTCATCAAATACCAGTTGATTTAATGGCGACGATGGATAATGTGCATAATCTAGACGGATACCTGCGGTTAAATCTAAACCTTTGGCCAGTTTTGTTTGCATTTGTGCATATATACCTGCATTAATGATGTTTGAGCGAACACTCGGATCGGCCATTAAGGGCACCTCGCGGAAAAAGCGGTAAGCTGTTCCGTTTTCGTAATTATCAAAGTTAGGTACCTTGGTAGTTACCACAGGTGTTACGCCAGGGGCACTGGTTATTACATCTTTTGTACCTGCCTGAACGTGGAAACGGCCGTTTACCTCGCTACCATATAGCGATTTGGCATGGGTGTACATAAAATCGACACCAAAAGTGTATTTTACTTTATCGGTGTTGTAATAAAGGTTATCTACAAATTGCAATACATTATTGGTAAATCCTTCCTGTGCAAAACGGTGGCCGCCCATTTCGATATTGGTTGCCCTGTTGGTACCATTAATTACCGAAGTTACCCCTTCTACAATTACACGTGGAATGTTTGATGCTGGCAACTGATCGCCGGGCGAACTTTTCTGATAAGTATATAAATGTTGTACTTTTAATTCGTTCGTTAATTTAGAATTGATTGATGTACGTAAAGTCGCCAATAAACTATTATCAACGTTTTTATCGTTACCAGTCGATTCGTATAAGTTGATAGCTGTATTATCTTCTAAACCTAAATTATTACGGTCGTTAGTATAGTTATCACGGATGGTTAGTAAGTTCTTCTCATCAATCTGCCAATCCAAACGGGCAAAACCTGCATCCGATCCTCTCTTTTTAGGGAAAGAGCCATATTGTTGCGAGTTTGCAACGCCATATTTAGAACGTGCAACACCAACGAAATAATCGAGGGTTGAACGGTTTATGTTGTAACGAAGCTCATCTGCTGGAGATTGAACATCGGCAATTACTAACGGACGGGCATCGCGCTGATGATCCCAGGCTACAAAGAAGTGTAATTTATCTTTAATGATAGGACCACCCAATGAGAAACCGTACTGATAGGTAGAGAAATCGGCCTGACGTTTATTTCCCCTGATGTCATACCCGCTTGATAACCAATCGGCACGGCCATAGGTAAACGCACTTCCTGATAATGTATTGGTACCCTGTTTGGTTACGGCACTTACGGTACCACCACCACTACGTCCGTAAGTAACGTCGTACTGGTTGGTTACTACTTTAAACTCGCGTACCGCTTCTATTGAAATAGAGTATGGTGCACCGCTGCGGCTGGTTGTACTTCCGGCCGATGTTGGGTTTTTTGCATTCATACCATCAATGGTGTAGTTGGTTGATGAACCTAACTGCCCCGAGATGTTACCTCCCCTGCTTAATGGCGATAAATCCATTAATGAGGTAAAGTTACGTCCGTTAACCGGTAATTGCGTAATAGCCTTTGCCGATATAGCTGTGGCTGCACCAATGTTTTCGATTTTGTTTTTTAAGGTTGTGCCTACTACTTGCACGGCTTCTAAATCCTGAGAAGCCTCCTGCATATTGATGGCAACTTTTACCGCATCGCCCTGGTTAAGGTAATAACCCGTTCTGGTTTGCTCGCCAAAGCCTACATAAAGGGCTTTTACCGAATAAGGCCCACCTAAAGGCAACTCCTTAAAAGTATACTCGCCCTGTGCATTGGTAGAGGATTTAGTGGTGAAACCGGTAGAGTTGTTCCGGATCTGTACTGAAACACCGGGGATGGGTTTCTTTTGCTGATCGGTAATAATACCCGAAATTGATGCTTGTGTAGTTTGCGCCAGGGCTGCATTATAGGTACAGCACAACAGTAGCAACACTGCCATTAGTAAATTTTTCATCATGATTAGTTTTCTGATTTTATGATCACAAAGATGTTACTGTGCTGTTAACTCAATTCTGATTTTATATTAATAATTGGTTTAATACCTGCCACTTTTTAATGCTGATGTTAAAATAAACAGCAACCGATAAATTAATATTGGCCTTTTGTGTTAAGCTAATGTTAGGCAAGTTGTTGCTAAAATTTATTATATCAATTTTCCTTTTGATTAATAATGATTAAATTAGTGATATGGTTGCCAATCAAACAGCTCTGTTAACTGGTTTAGGGCAGCAATTGTATTCCGGGGCCCTTTAATGGTCCAAAATCATCCCCAAAACGGGCTAAAAGCCCAACATCCCACAATAACAGTGCTATGGTATTAAGGCCGGTCATATGCTGTTTTAATATTTTTTAATGCTTGCTGATGACCAACCGTCAGTTGCAGCAAAACATAGCGACCTGTATGCTGACCAATTGACAGTATACGCAAAACAATTGATGCTGAAAGCTTAGCAAAGCACAGTAACAGCCAAACATTGCATAGTGGAAGTGAAACAATTGACACGGGAAGCTTAGCAAATCATAATGGAAGCCAAACAATTGGCTGTGGTGATAAAACATACAGCTCTTGCATAAAAGCATCGGTGTATTGCTTTCGAACAAGGCATTGATAAACAGAATAAAACCATTATTAACATTTATCTAAAAACAAAAAACATGACGCAAAAAGAAGAAAACTACCTAACAATGGCTAATGTAACGTTACAGGTATTAAACGCGAATAAGCCAATCTGGGCCACTCAGGCTGCATTTAGTAAAGTTGTTGCCGAAATTGATGAAGATGTAAAAAGTATTGGCCTGGCTATAAACAGTGCAGGTGTAAAAAGTACTGGCGCAACAGCAACCAAATATCAAACGGCCGATGCAGCCATTGGCGCTGCAGTTAAATACTCGGGTTTGGGGCAGATCCATGCCCTCGAAATTGGCGATAAGATATTGTTTGATGCACTTAAAACATCTGCAACCCAATTACAAAGATTGCCCGACCAGCAGTTGATCCCTGCATTAGAACATATTTACAGCCGTATTGATGGATTAAAAGATGTACTTAAACCTTACGGACTTGCAGAAAAAGATCTCGAACTTTTCCACGAGCATATTGCTAAATTTAAAGAACATAAAGATAACCCAAGGGTGGTAATAGCCGAACGTAAAGGTTTTAACAATGCTATACCCACCTTGCTGATGGAACTTAAAACTTCCTTTTTTAAGCTCGATCGTTTGATCAAAATCTGGGAGAACACCAATGAAAAATTTGTTACCGATTACGAAAATGCCAGGATTGTGATCAGGTTGGGGGCAAGGCACAGAAAGGGTGGTGAGGAAACGGAGGTATAAGCCATTAATAAACTATCGGGATGAATGTTGCATTTAGTGACGCAATAATTCTAGCGCACCGGTAAGCCGCAAAAAGTCGTCATTGCGAGGAGGTACGACAGTTGGCCCCGACTTTTCGGGGAAGCAATCTTTCCTGCAACGATTATTGCGAGAAAGATTGCTTCGTCGGCTGAAAAAGCCTTCTCGCAATGACGACTTTATTTATTGAATGCTGTAATTGGTAGCGGAGTTGCCGCCAGAGCGTCATTGCGAGGCACGAAGCAATCCTAATGCGTGCGCTAGGTAGCGATTGTTGTAAGATTGCTTCGTACCTCGCAATGACGACTTTATTTATTGAAGCTTGCGATATTAGTAGATTTAACTATCTATCCTGAGCAAACTTATTTCCCTTTCAAAATTTCAACCTTCTCGCGCTCACTTGCCAGTAAACGTTCGTATAATTTTTTGTTTTCTTCCAGAGCCTCGATTAATTTATCCAATGGATTAAATGTAGGCTGATAATTAAATAAAGCACCATTATCGTTATTGGTAACCGTATTTCCGATAATATTGAAAACTGCTTCTTCACTAAAATTTCTGATTGATTCTGTTGTCAGCCCTAATACCTTTGCTACTTTTTCTAAAGTAGCATCCTCTATGGTTTCGCTCTGTTCCAGTTTGCTTACTGCCTGCTGGCTAATGCCGAGTTCGGTTGCAAGGGTATCCTGTTTCATACCACGTAGCTCGCGTATGCGGCTAATTTTCCTGCCCAAATGGCTTCTGTATGTTTTTTCTGCGGTTTCCATATTCCAAATATATCTAAAATTTAGCAGGGGTAAAAAACAATATGGGGTTGTTATCAACAACTTATATGATATTGATATTTAGTAGATTATTTTGGCTTAAAATAAAGATCCTTCGTATCTCAGGATGACAGCATGAAAAATGAGTTTGTTATACTGAACGCGCTGATAAAAAGTAACCCAATCACCCAATCAACCCGATTACTTTAGAGTGCTGAATCGCCTCTTCACTATCATTAAACAAACAGGTACTTACCCCTTTATTTTCTACTTTTAGAAGTAATAGCTTCGTTTCTGCAGCCTTTTGAGGAAGAATATTCCGGATATAAACTGCTTCAATATTCTCAGGATATTTTTCTACAATAGCAGTATAAATTTGAGGGTCGTGTTGCGAATTATCTCCAAAAAAGATAAATTTCTGGTTCGGGAAAGCATCCAGAATCCGCATTACCCTTAATAATTTTCCCTCATGCCCCGTTTTACCTGTTTTAATCAGGTCTTTCCATCTTTTTAAGGTATTTAATAGGAAAGCGCCATCGGGCAGTTTGTTAAATTTAAAGGTTTCTACCAGGTAATCGTACAGGTTCCATTCGCTGCTGCTAACATAAAAGAAAGGATTGGGCTGTTGAACTTCGGTATGTGATAAAGCCAGTTGCTGGTAATGGCTTGCCGCATTGGGAAAGGTTTTACGCGTATGCGGATTTTTAATAAACAGTTCCCTTAACCGCCTGCCAATGGTAGCCGAATGCGAAACCATCACGGTATCATCAACATCCGATATAAAAGCATATTGCGTAATGTGCGGTACATAAATTTTACCTGCACCAGCGTTTAAAACATTTCCATGCTGATCGATGGCCTCAACCTTAACATCATGCCAACCCGCGGCGATATCCTGCCCGGCTTTCCACTCGAACTTAAAAAAGCCATCACCCTCGGTTTTATTATAAACGGTTTGACCGAAAAACTGTAAACGTACCTCAACAAAAGCATAAGGTTTTAAAATAAAAAGCTTTAGCAGATGGACAATATTAACCAAGATATTATTGCTGTAAACCTGCTTCGTTTTTGCCCTGCGCTTAAAAACATGACCATAAACAACCAGGTTATACGTGTGCCCATAACCGTGATATACTTTTACACTAACAGATTTATTCATTGTTATTAAAACAGAGTTTATTAAAAGTTGTTTGTGAGGTAAACATCAGGTAAGCAAAATGAAATTACTGTTCATCATCAATCCGGGCTCTGGCAGTCACGATATAAACTTAAAGGAAGTAATTTCTGGACATTTCGACGCGAAAAATACCGAAGTCGATCTTTTCGAACTGCCCAAAGATTGTTCATTGGATAAAATAAAAGCAAAAATTACCAGCTCAAAGGCGGATAGGGTAGTGGCTGTTGGTGGCGATGGCACTTTAAAACTGGTTGCCGAGTGTTTGTTGGATACTGAAACACCGATCGGGATTATCCCTGCAGGTTCGGCCAATGGAATGGCTAAAGAATTGGGTGTTCCTACCGATATTGAACAGGCTTTGGAACTTTTGGAAGAAGGCCGTCTGCAGAAAATACATGTGGTTAAACTAAATGATGAAATCTGCATCCATTTATCCGATTTAGGCTTTAATGCTTATCTGGTGAAGAAATTTGATACCCTGCCCGAACGCGGCATGTGGGGCTACGCAAAAGCGACCTGGCACGCCCTGTGGAACCACCGCCGGATGGAAGTGCAGTTGAAACTTAAAGGTGAAACCATTACCTCTAAAGCGGCCATGGTAGCCATTGCCAATGCAACGATGTATGGCTCCGGATTAAAAATCAATCCCGATGGAAAACTGGATGACGGACTTTTTGAAGTAATACTGGTAAAAGATTATTCCTACCTCGAAATTTTAAAGATATGGATAACCAAACTGCCATTTAACCCCAAGAAAATTGAAGTTTTCCAAACGGCAGAGGTAAAAATTTCTTCAAAACATAAAGCGCATTTCCAGGTTGATGGCGAATATATCGGCAGGGTAAATACGGTTGAAGCGAAAATTTTACCTGCAGCAATAACCGTAATCTTACCAAAGATTTAACCGAGTGCTTCGCGGTGGATTTTAATGGTAAAATACAACCTGAAAAATTCAGCAATGAAACATACACGGAAGAGAATATCGAACCAGCGGTCGCCAAGGCTCAAGATTTCTGGCAGATAAGTAATAAAACCGATCGAAAACACCCATACCACCAAACGGAACGGAAACTGGATATAATAGGCAATAAAACCAAATTTTTTAAATAAGATTAAACCGATTGCCGAAATAAAAAGCGACACAAATAAAGGCAATAGTAAAATCACTTTAGCCTGCGAGAGTGCCTGATCGGGGATTTCGTTTAAATGCGTAATGATCTGCCAAAACTGTTTGGCCAGTAAAACAATGCTGATGATATCCAGTAAGGCAAAAAATCGGGTGGTGTTCTTCATTTACTTACAATACTTTGCTAAATAATCGTCTGCCTTTTTACTCCCCATATATTTAACAAAGTTAAAATCTTCGCAGGCACCCTGTTTATCGCCCTGTTTTATCTTTTTTAGGCCCATTTTTATCCTGTCGTCCAGGTATTCATCATCAATGCCCAATTGGTTTTTAATGCCAATGATCTGAACTTCCTGCCCGGGCTTTGCCTGATCGATATTTTTATAGAAATTGATTACCGAATTGGTTAAACCTTCCTCAGCCAAATAACTCCGGATGGCATCCTGGATATCCTGATTTGTTTTACCCTCGCAATTGTATCCCGAAAGCACAAAATTTACGGGAGCCACGATAGAAACAGTAGTATCGTAACCGGTCGGAACCTGCCATTTGCCACTGCTTAACCGGACTAAACGCAAGGCTTCCTGATCAAGATCGGACAGTATTCCTTTGCTAATTTTTGAAAAATAGACTTTTCCCTGCTGATTAATTTTAAAGCTTACATTTACCGTTCCCTGGATGCAATTATCCTTCGAAAACTGCGGATAGATGGTGTTTTCCCTTAAGAAATTGATAAAGCCGCTCTTACCCGATTTAAACTGCACCTGAGCCATGGCCAGCGAACAACAGAAAAGTAAACAAATGGTGAACAGCTTTTTCATTGTACTAATTTACTAAAAAAAGCTGAAAGCATAAAGACTAAAGCGCATGCAACGCATTGAATGCAGCGTCTTTAAGCTAACATCGTCACCCTGAATTTATTTCAGGGTCTTTTGGGCAGGAAAGATGCTGATCCCGAATATTCAGTAAGTAAGACGACCAGAATCAAAACTTTTCTGTGACCTCTGAGTTTTTCTCTGCGCTCTCGATGGTTAAAAATTTTGCCACGGAGGCACGGAAACACAGATAAGCTCTGGCGGTTTGTCATCCTGAGCGGAGTCGAAGGATCTTTGTGGTTAAAAATTAAGAAAAAGTAGCCTTCAAAATTAAATCCGGATCGGGGCAATTGGCTAAATATTTTTCCCTTTCACTAAACCTGCAAACACCCGGATAATCACCTTTTAAACCACCCATATCATTAATCAACTGAAAGTGTAGGTGTGGTGGCCACGATCCGTTTTCTTCTTTTGCACCCAGTTCGGCAATTTTAGTTCCCGCAGGGATAAATTTACCTTCTTCCAGTCCATTTAATGAGGCTAAACTTAAATGCCCATACAAGGCATTAAATTTAAAGCCGTCTATTTCATAAGCCAAAATAATAGTAGCACCGTAATCGCCAAGATTGTTGTTGTAGGCAAAACTTTGTACAGTAGCATCTAAAAAATTATAGATCGGTGTTCCAGCCGGTCCCCAGATATCTACACCTAAATGTAACCTGCGGGGTTCTTCTCCGGTATCAAAATGTGCGCTTCGCGAATAGATGGTGCGGTGCTCGTTGTATCCTCCAATTCCGTAACGGGCACTGTTTGCTGAAAGTTTTTTGGTTACCCAATCGGAAAACAGATCGGTATCATCCAAAATTTCGTTTGTTAATTCGATATTGGCTGCCGTAAAATCCAAAGGTAAAAGCCGATCCTGTTTTATATCAAAATCGACAACTTTTTGAATCAACGAGATATTTGATAAGATACCCTCTTTGAAAGTTTGCATCTGTTTTATTTAAAGATATAAACGAAGTTATAAATATAGTGTGACAGGGCACCGCCGATTACAAATAGGTGCCATAACTCATGGCTGTGCATCCACCTGTATAGCTGTTTATCCTTCGCATAATAATAGGTTCCGCCGATGTAAAAAACGCCTCCCAATAGTAGCCAAAAAATAGCACCAATGGGCAAAGTTCCCAGCATTTTCTGTAATAAAGGCACAATTAAACAACCCATTAAAATATAGATGGCCAAAGATATGGCTGTACTTTTTAACCGGTTAAATATTTTGAGCAGACAGCCCACAATGGCAATAACCCATACAATGGCAAACAAACTCCAACGCAGCCAGCCATCAAAAACCAATAAAGCTGTTGGCGTGTACGATCCGGCAATCATAAGGTAAATGCAGCAGTGATCAAATTTCTGCCAAAAGCGTACGCCATATTCGGTAGCCGGATAACCATGGTACATAGCACTTACCCCGAACAGGATAAATGTGCCTATACTATAAATCCAGGCAGCAGTAAATTCAATTGGCGTATGGCATTTCTGGAGCAAAACATATCCTGCCGGAATTGCAATCAATGCCGGAATAAAATGGGTGAAGAAATTAACGGGTTCCCTTAGTTTCCTCACAAAAAATTATTCGCTGTCTTCGTCTTTCTGTCTGGGTTCTTTTGCAATCTTATCGAAAAGATGGTCCATGCGCTCTACATACTCATTGGTATCATCAACAAAGAAAGTAAGTTCGGGCACCACCCTTACCTGATGGCGGATACGGCTGCCCAGTTTATACCTGATCTCACCTGCATGTGCATTAACAGTATTGATAGAGAGCGTGGTATTATTGGTATTTAAAAAGCTTAGGTAAACCTTGGCTACGGCCAGATCGGGCGAAACCCTAACGCGGGTAATGGTTACCAATGTATTTGGCAAAAATGCAGCACCCTCGCGCTGAAAAACCTGTGCCAACTCCTCTTGTAATACTCCTGCAAATTTCTGCTGACGTTTACTTTCCATAATGTTTATAATTATCAATTACCAATAATCAATTATCTGGCCCAAGAGCCGGTAATTCCTATTTGGTAAAGTTAAAATTATCTATAACCCGGTGTCAATTATCAGACCATAATCTATCTAAAGATCACAAATGGGATAGATATTATATGCTAAAAATGTAAAAAATTTTGAAATCTTAAGATCTAAGTTAGTTTAATATTTATCCATAGTGACCATTTTAACTTTAATTCTAACGCGATCGTCACCCTGAATTCATTTCAGGGTCTATTTTGCAAGAAAGATGCTGAAATAAATTCAGCATGACGATTCTATATTAAAAATACCTTAAAGGCACATTGTCAATCGAACCTGGCTTAAAAAACTTAAAAATTTTAAGGTTTGCTCCAAACAATTGTGGATTTTTTTCTAATACAAAAGATTACTATCATACGGGTACCTCGCTACATGCGCAGCTTTTACCTTATCGTACAATAATGTTTTAAACTCTTCAAGGTTTTCTTTCTGTGTAGCCGAGATAAACAGTACAGGTACTTTATCATGACTCATCCAGCTTTTTTTGAAATCTTCCAATGTCAGCTTTCCATCGTCGTCTTCATTGTCAACTTCTGGCGATACGTAAGCGTCAATTTTGTTAAAAACCAAAATCATGTCTTTATCAATGGCACCTAAGTCTTTCAATGTTTCGTTAACCGTGTTGATCTGGTCTTCAAAGTTCGGATGCGAAACATCTACCACGTGGATCAATAAATCGGCCTCGCGCACCTCATCTAAAGTAGATTTAAAACACTCTACCAAATGGTGTGGCAGTTTGCGGATAAATCCAACGGTATCAGAAAGCAGGAAAGGTAAATTTTCGATCACTACTTTGCGTACAGTCGTATCCAAGGTTGCAAACAGCTTGTTCTCTGCAAATACTTCCGATTTGGAAAGCATGTTCATAATGGTCGATTTACCCACGTTGGTATATCCAACCAAAGCTACACGTATCAATTGTCCGCGGTTTTTACGCTGCGTTTCGTTCTGACGGTCGATATTTCTTAAACGCTCTTTTAACAGCGAAATTTTATTTAAAATAATACGTCTGTCACTCTCGATCTGGGTTTCACCTGGACCACGCATCCCGATACCACCTTTTTGGCGTTCCAAGTGCGTCCACATACCCGTTAAGCGTGGCAAAACATATTGTAACTGTGCCAGCTCTACCTGTGTTTTTGCCTGTGCTGTTTGGGCCCTGTTGGCAAAAATATCGAGGATCAGGTTACTTCTATCCAGCACTTTAACACCAAGTTCGCGATCGATATTGCGCAGTTGCGATGGTGATAATTCATCATCAAAAACAACCACATCAATCTCTTCCGATTTCACATAAGCTTTTATTTCTTCGAGCTTACCTGTACCCACAAATGTGGCACGCTCAGGTTTTAACATTTTCTGTGTAAAAACCTTTTCAACCTTCCCACCAGCTGTATCAACCAAAAAGGCCAGCTCATCTAAATATTCTTTTGTTTGGGCTTCTTTTTCGCCAGGTGTAACCACACCAACTAAAATTGCCCGCTCCTGCACAACGGCAGTATCATAAAATTTTTGTTTTCCCATGTAATTGCTACAAAGATACGAAATTTGCGAACCAGTTTTTGCCAAACCTTATAGGTCTCAAAGACCTATAAGGTTTTATAAGGCTAAATCTGCGCTACAAATTCCTTAATAGAAGCTCCCGGGTTATCCATCTTCATAAAGTTTTCGCCGATCAGAAATCCGTTAAAACCAGCGTTTTTTAATTCCTTAATGGTTTGTGGATTGCTGATCGCACTTTCTGAGATTTTTAAAAACTCATCAGGGATTTTATTTACCAGATCGAAGGAGGTTTGGATATCAACTGTAAAATCGGCCAGGTTTCTGTTATTTACCCCAATGGCATCGAGGTTGGGGCAGATGCTCCGCTCCAGTTCTTCGAGGTTATGCACTTCTAAAAGCACGTTTAAACCTAAATCTTTTGCAAATTTCCCAAAATCGTTGATCTGCTGCGGTGTTAATATCGAGGCGATCAACAAAATGATATCGGCACCCCAAGCTTTCGCTTCCAGGATCTGATACTCGTCGATCATAAAATCTTTTCTCAGGATCGGGATATCGTTTGCAGCCCTTGCAGCCAGAATATCATCGGTTTTACCTCCAAAGAAATCTACATCAGTCAATACCGAAAGTGCTGAAGCACCTGCAGCATTGTAGGCTTGCGTAACTTCAGCAACATCGGCAATGCCGTTAATTAAACCTTTTGAAGGCGAGCGGCGTTTGAACTCGGCAATAATACCGGTACGATCTCCTGCCAATAAGAACTCTTTAAAAACATAAGGTGTTCTTTTAAAGTGTACCGAATTTTCTAAATCCTGTATAGAAACCAAGGCTTTTGCGGCAGCGATTTCTTCTTTTTTACGTAATACGATTTTATCTAATATGTTCATTATATCAATCTGTTATCAGGATGCGTAATAAATGCAGAATTGTCATCCTGAGCTCGTCGAAGGACCTTTATTAACTCTTTGCTAGACGTTTCGACAGGCTCAACGTGACAAAATTTTTAGAAAAAAGCTTTATGATATACCCTCGTCTAAAATTTAATTAATTCCAGTCGTCATCCTGAATCAAGTTCGGGATGACGACTGGCAGGATAATTCTTAAGCAGTTAACCAATTCTCCATCATCTGTTTGCCATACTCGGTAAGTACACTTTCGGGATGAAATTGCACACCACGCACATCCAATGTTTCATGTCTTAACGCCATAATCTCACTTTTGTGATCTCTTGCCGTGATTTTTAAACAAGATGGAAAGTTATCCTTACTCACCACCCAACTGTGGTAACGGCCAACATTTATGGTTTGCGGGCATTCCCAGAACAATGGTTCATCACCATCTACAACCGTTACAGGTGTGGCAATTCCGTGCATTGGCCTGCCCAGGTTTAATAGCGTGCCACCAAAAACTTCGGCAATGGCCTGCTGGCCTAAACATACTCCAAAAATACTTTTGGTTGGGGCATAAGTTCTGATTACATCCAATAATAACCCTGCCTCTTCTGGAATACCCGGCCCAGGAGAGAGCAAAATTTTGTTGTATTTATCTACATCTGCTAAATCGAACTTGTCGTTTCTCCAAACATCGGCTTCATAACCAACTTCGTTAATTAGGTGTACGAGATTATAGGTAAAACTATCATAGTTATCTATAACCAGCACTTTATTATTTGTTTCCATTTTCAATATTCCAATTTTTTATTTCCTCACTGATAAAATAGTTTACCAGGTCTCTGTATAATTTTTCAATAATATCAGGGCTCAAACCTTCTTCTACCGCCCAATCACGTCGCTGTAAAAGCATGTTTTCAAATCTTTCGGGTGCTTTAACAGCCTCTTCATTTACTTTAAATTTTGAAGCGGCTTTTACATATTTAAATCTTTTTCCGATCAATTGAATAACCTGCAGATCGATAGCATCAATAGCTAACCTTATCTCATTGATATTTTTACAGCTTTCTGGCGAACCTACCATTTTATCAATGTTTAAATACTTTCAGCCATCTGCACCGCTTTACGCAATGCAGCAATTTTATTGTTCACCTCCTGCATTTCGGTTTCCGGTACCGAATCGGCCACTATACCTGCGCCTGCACGGTAATGCAGTTCGTTATTTTTGCTCATAAAAGTCCTGATCATGATGGCATGGTTAAAATCTTCGTTGAAACCCATAAAACCAATAGCACCAGCATAGAAATTCCGGCCCAGTTTTTCGTTTTCATCAATCAGCTGCATGGCTTTATATTTTGGCGCACCACTTAAAGTCCCTGCCGGATAGGTATCGGCTACTACTTTAAATGCACTTACATTTTCCTGCAGGTGACCGCTTACTTTGCTTACCAGGTGGATGAGGTGCGAATAATACTGTACTTCTTTAAATGATTTTACCTCTACACGGTTACAGTGCCTGCTTAAATCGTTCCTGGCCAGATCAACAAGCATTACGTGTTCGGCACTTTCTTTAGGGTCCTGCTCCAGTTTGCGGGCCTGTTCGGCATCTTCGATATCGTTTCCGCTGCGTTTAAACGTTCCGGCAATAGGGAAAATGTTTGCCGAATTATTTTTGATGGTAATCTGTGCTTCTGGCGACGAACCGAACAATTTGAAATTCCCGTAATCGAAATAAAACAGGTAAGGCGATGGATTGATGGAGCGCAAACAACGGTATACGTTAAACTCATCTCCCGAGAAAGCCTGCTTAAATGCACGCGAAGGCACAATTTGGAAAACATCGCCACGATAGATGTGCTTCTGTAATTTCGATACCAGATCCATAAAACCCTGATCGGTTAGATTGGATGATTCCTGACCCCTTGTCTGGAATTTATATTCAGGATAATTTTTATTCTGGATCAGGTATTCCATTTTTTCCAGTCCGCCTTCTTCTTCGCCTTCGAAAGTATTTTTGAAAAGGGTAATTTCGTTTTTAAAGTGATCGATGGCGATAATATAACGGTACAAATGGTACTGCATTTCCGGAATTTCTTCTCCCTCTGGTGTTTCGGAAGTAAATTTGATATCCTCAAAGTTCTGTACAGCATTCCAGGTGAAGTAACCGAATAATCCGCTCGAAATAAACTTGATTTCAGGAAATTCGGTTTCTTTGAATTTATCCTTAAAATCGGCTATTTCATCAATCAGGTTTTTACTTTCTGTAATCTCTACCGTTCCATCATGGAAATAGGTTTCCAACCGCGATCCCTTTAAGATAATTCCGGCAACAGGCTCGGCACAAACGAAACTCATTGAGTTTTCCCTGCTGTGGTAATCAGAGCTTTCCAATAAGATGCTGTTCGGGTATACATCCCGTAAACGTAAATAAATGCTCACTGGAGTAGTGGTATCGGCAAGCATTTTTTTGTAAGTCGTATTTATTTTATACATGATAAAGGTAAATGGTGTAAGCTATAATGCCTAAAGTTTGCATTTCCGTGTTTTTTTAACAATAAAAAGCCCGGCGTGTGGTTCTACGCCGGGCTTTAATGGTTCTTTAATAAGGTTTAGGTTGATAAACTATATTTTTTTCATACGCAGCCAGCGCAATCCGTTTTCGAATTACTTTGCCAAAGCCATGTATGTATATTGTTGATCATGAGCCACAAAAATATAAAGAATTTTGAAAAACCGAAATATTTATGAAAATAATTGAGCGAACGGTTAATTATTTTGAGAGAATGATACTTTTAAGCATGATCATTTTAACCGCAATTTCGCAAAGAGGGACGGTGGGTAGGCAAAGGTTTGTTTACAAATTGTCGTCATTTCGAGCGGGGTGCAACGAAGTCGAGAAATCTATGCGGCAGATCTCTCTCCCGAATATTCGGGACGTTTCAGTCGAGATGACGGTGAAGAGGAGAGCTTCACTACCAATATCGCCTCAGCGACCTTTGCGCCTTTTCTCTACGTAATTGCGGTAAAAAACGAGTAAATAAAAAATCCCGCTCTTAAAGCAGGATTCTATATTTAATTTGCAAGAAATATCCTATTAAGAAATCCCAAAAAAAGATCTTCCCGGAACAGCTTTAACCAATAATGCAATACCAACAATAATCAGGATCAGGGCAAGACCGAAGAAAATAGCAATGGTACGGTGTTTTGCAACTGCCTCGGTTACTTTTTTCGATTTAGCATTACCTACTGTGATCAAAATAATGGCAATAATCATGATCGAGGTGTGTTCTGCCTTAAAATAACGGCCAATGGCATCGCTCATCGGTAATTTTGTTAGCGGACTCAAAAAATACAATACCAAACCGATCAACAACTGGATGTGCGCGCTGATGAGCGTAAATACATTCAGTTTGCGGTTACCTTCGGTGTAGGTTTTATTGCCCAACCAGCCCGATAAAGCATTGATTACAGCAATAACCAATAAAATTAATACGATGTAGCGCCATCCGGAGTGCGCAGATTTTAAGATGTTGTACATTTTAATCAGATATGTTTAGCCAAAAATAGACATTAATTGTAAAAAATAGGATATTCAGCAGAATCAAGGCTTATTTATATTAGTTTTAAACAAATTAAACCCTAAACTTATTATGAAGAAAATTTTACTCGCCATTGGGCTGGTAATTTCTACTACATTTCTGTTTGCACAGCAAACCACCTTCCCGGTTAATGGCTCTTTTGATACCCGGCCCGGATTGTTTGCCTTCACCAATGCAACAATAGTAGTTAATGCCAATCAAACCCTTACAAACGCAACACTTTTAATTAAAGGACAAACCATACAGGGCGTTGGTGCCGGCTTGGCTGTACCAAAAGGTTACGTAGTGATAGACCTTAAAGGAAAATTTATCTACCCATCGTTAATTGATGCTTTTACCAGCTATGGACTTACCGAAGGCCCAGCACAGCAACGCGGTTTTGGCGGTCAGCGACAATCTATTTTCGTATCGACCAAAAAAGGTGCTTACGGTTGGAACGAATCAATCAGACCTGAAACTTATGTGAAAAACATTTTTTCTGCCGACAGCAAAAAAGCAGACGAACTGCGTAAAGTAGGTTTCGGAAGTGTAAATGTGATCAGCCGTGATGGTATTGCCCGTGGTGTTTCTGCCGCGGTAACTTTAAACGAAGGCGCTGATAACAGTGTGATCTTAAAAGACCAGACGGCAGCAAACTACTCGTTCAATAAAGGAACATCATCAAACGATTATCCTACTTCGTTAATGGGATCGATTGCCTTATTGCGTCAGACTTACTACGATGCGCAATGGTACGGCAAGCAAAAAGACGAGTATAATATCTCGCTTGATGAGTTTGGCAAACAACAAGCTATCCCACAGATTTTTGAGGTAGATGGATGGCAGAACATCCTGCGTGCAGATAAAATCGGTAAAGAATTCGGCAAGAAATACATCATCAAATCAACAGGCGATGAGTACCAGCGCATCAACGAAGTTAAAGCGACAGGTGCAAGCTTGATTATTCCTTTAACTTTCCCTAAAGCTTACGATGTGGAAGATCCCGCTGAAGCAAGGAATGTAAGTTTATCGCAGATGAAAGGCTGGGAACTGGCACCAACCAATCCGGCAAGTTTGGAAAAAGCAGGAATTAAATTTGCTTTAACGGCTTTCGGATTAGAGAACAGCCGCGATTTCTGGACAAACATCCGCACAGCAATTGAAAATGGTTTAACAGAAAAACAGGCTTTACAATCGGTTACCGAAATCCCTGCCTCTCTTTTGGGTATCAGCGATAAAGTAGGATCACTGGAAAAAGGAAAAGTTGCCAACTTTTTGATCTCATCTGATAACCTCTTCAAAAACGGAAATATTATTTTTGAAAACTGGGTACAGGGCAAACGTTTTGTGGTAAACAAAATTGATGTAAGCGATGTACGTGGAAACTACAACTTAAATGTTGACGGCGTTGGTGCTTTAACCTTAAAAATTACCGGAACCGGTGGTGGGTCAACCGCTGCGATTGAAAGAGTTGGCGTTGATAGTGTAAAAACTACCGCCACTTTTACCCGCAATGGCGATTGGATCAGCATTAATTTCAATTTAAAGAAAAACCCTAAAGGCGATGTCCGTTTAAGCGGTTACATTACTTCGGCAAATCCGGTTACGGTTAAAGGCGAATCGGCTTTGGCTGATGGTAGCACCGGAAAATTTACAGCTACATACAAAGAAGCTGCAAAAGAAACACCTAAAAAAGACGAACCTAAAGCTACTTTAGCGCTTGGCCCGGTAATTTATCCTTTTTCTGCTTTCGGTAGCACCGAATTGCCTAAACAGGAAACTGTGCTGATTAAAAATGGTACCGTTTGGACAAATGAGAAAGAAGGCATTCTACAAAACGCCGATGTACTTTTAGAAAACGGAAAGATCAAAGCTGTTGGTAAAAATCTTTCAGCAAGTGGTGCCAAAGTGATCGATGCTACAGGCAAACACATTACCGCCGGTATTATTGATGAGCACTCGCACATTGCTGGTGCCGGTGGTATTAACGAAGGTGCACAATCGGTTTCTGCCGAGGTACGTGTTGCAGATATCATCAACTCTGAAGATGTAAATATTTATCGCCAGCTGGCCGGTGGAGTTACCACTTCGCATATTTTACACGGTTCGGCAAATCCTATCGGAGGTCAATCACAACTGATCAAATTACGCTGGGGCAAATCGCCCGAAGAGTTGAAATTTGTTGGTGCGGATGGTTTTATCAAATTCGCATTGGGCGAAAACGTTAAGCAGAGTAACTTTGGTACAGGCGCCCGTTTCCCGGTTACTCGTATGGGGGTTGAACAAACTTTTGTTGATGAATTTACCCGCGCAAAAGAATACGAAAAAGCATTATCGGTAAAAGGAAACAGTGTACGTAAAGACCTTGAACTGGATGCGATTGTAGAAATTTTGAACAATAAACGTTTCATTACCTGCCACTCCTATGTGCAGAGTGAAATCAACATGCTTATCCATGTGGGCGATAGCTTAGGCTTTAAGATCAATACTTTTACGCACATTTTAGAAGGTTATAAAGTGGCCGATAAAATGAAAGCGCATGGTATTGCAGGTTCTACTTTCTCTGATTGGTGGGCTTATAAAAACGAAGTTGCCGAGGCGATCCCTTACAACGGAAAAATTATGCACAACGTGGGTATTACCACTGCTTTCAACTCAGATGATGCCGAAATGGCCCGTCACTTAAACCAGGAAGCCGGAAAATCGGTTTTATATGGTAACGTTCCGGAAGAGGATGCCTTGAAATTTGTAACGCTTAACCCGGCTGTAATGCTGCATATTGATGATAAAGTGGGCAGTTTAAAAGCTGGTAAGGATGCCGATGTAGTAATCTGGACTGCCAATCCGCTTTCTATCTACGCAAGGGCCGAAAAAACCTTTGTTGATGGTGTAGCTTACTGGGATATTGATAAAGATGCACAGGTAATCAAAGCACAACAGATAGAAAAAGCCCGTTTGATCCAAAAAATGTTAGAGAGCAAAAGCAAAGGTGGCCGCACGCAACGCCCTATGGGTGATGCACCGCGTTTATACAATTGCGAAACTTTAGAAAACTATTCAGCAGAATTAAACGAGAAAGAACATGCACACTAAAAGATATATATTAAGCTTGGCTCTATCGGCAACAAGCCTGATGTGTTTTGCGCAGGCAAACATTTCGCCAGCTAAAAAACAGAGCAAAACCATCGCCATTACAGGTGCAACGGTACATGTGGGCAATGGAACAGTAATCGAAAACGGCACCATCCTTTTCGGCAACGGAAAAATCATTTCGGTTACGGCCAACGGGCAGGTACCGCAGGATGATGTAGTGCGTATTGTAGCCACAGGTAAGCACATTTACCCGGGTTTTATTGCTGCAACAACCAATTTGGGTTTAACAGAAATTGAAGCCGTAAAAGCAACATTGGATTTTCAGGAAATCGGCGATTTTAATTCGCACATCCGTTCTATTGTAGCTTACAATACTGATTCGAAAGTTCCGGCTACTTTGCGTAGCAATGGTGTGTTAATGGCACAGCCTACACCACAGGGTGGTACGGTTTCTGGCAGTTCATCAGTAGTTCAGCTCGATGCCTGGAACTGGGAAGATGCAGCAATTAAAACCGACGATGCTATGCACGTTACCTGGCCGGTTACGCCACGTTTCAGGGGTGGTTTCGGAGGTTTTGGCCGTCCACAGCAATCGCCTGAGGCTTTGGCCGAAAGAACACAGGCTGCCATTGCACAGTTAACCTCTTTCTTTGCTGAGGCTAAAGCTTATTCAGAAATCAGTAAACCAGAAGTAATCAATACCCGTTTCGAAGCAATGAAAAAGGTATTTGCGGGTAATGAAAAACTATTTATTGCCGCTGATAGTCAGAAAGATATTGTTGCGGCCGTTAATTTCGCCAAGAAATTCGGTATTACACCGGTAATTACGGGTGCCGATGAAGCTTACCTGGTAATCGATTTCCTTAAAGACAACAACATTACCTTGGTGGTGAAACAGCCCCATGCTTTACCGAACAACAACGATGATGATGTAAATATGCCTTATAAAAATGCCGCAGTGTTGGCCAATGCGGGTTTAAATGTGGTATTGAGCATTGATGGTTACTGGCAACAGCGCAACCTGCCTTTTATGGCGGGTACAGTTACGGCCTGGGGTTTGGATAAGGAAAAAGCTTTATCAACCATTACCTTAAATGCGGCAAAAGCCATGGGCGTTGATAAAACCACGGGCAGTATCGAAACCGGTAAAGATGCTACTTTCTTTATCTCAGCTGGTGATGCGCTGGATATGCGTACCAACAAAGTAGAACAGGCTTTTATTCAGGGCAGGGATATTAATCTGGATAACTTACATAAACAGCTTGATAAAAAATTCAGCGATAAGTATAGTGCGGAAAAGAAGTAACTTCTGTGTGGTTAATCGGTTAATTGTTTGAATCGGTTAACTGAGAATATCAAAGTGTTCAATTGTTAGATTGCTGCATTGCAAACTGCCAATTGCTAACCGAAAACTGTGTATATGGTTAATTGTTAAGGCTTAAAATTAGAACGGTCGATATTAGTTTATCGGCCGTTTTTTGTTGATAGAGAAGTTAAGGTAAATAACTCCCCCTACGTCGTCATTTCGAGCGAAGTGCAACGCAGCCGAGAAATCTAACTGGGGAGATATTTCTAAATAGATCTCTCCATTCCACTGTGTTCCAGTCGAGATGACGCTGCTTTTATGAGCCTTTTTATGGAGCCTAAGTCCTTAATTTATCGATTTCCCAAAGGGAGTGAAAGCCAAATTCATCAGCTTAAAATGCTGGCGGCCAAATGGTATCCCGATAATGGTAATGCAGAGCAGGATACCAAAGAACAAATGGGTTAGGGCAATCCAGAAACCGCCACAGAAAATCCAGATCAGGTTCATGATGGTAGAAAGGCAACCTGTGTTCGATGAGGTATCGGTTATTTTAACACCAAAAGGTGCAAGGCCAACAATGGCAAATTTAAAACATTGTATACCAAAAGGAATACCTACAATGGTTAGGCAAAGGATCAGGCCTCCGATAATGTACTCGAAAAAAATAAAGATTCCGCCAAAAATAATCCAGATGATATTGCCTAAAAAGTTCATGTTGTTTTTTAAGGTTAAGATTTAATTTAAAAGTATTTGTTACATGCTCAGTCATCTATTTCATTATTCATCGGGATCTGGTAATCCAGTTTACGGGTTTTGAAAAACGCTTTTAACTTTTGCCAGGTATTGATACTTAAACTATCAGAAAGTTTAATATCATCAGAGGTAACAAAGTGTTTGCAATCAAAACAGATGTCGAAAAAAGAACAGTTATTTCCTTTATAAATCAATATACCATGATGGGGCATAAAGCATTTACCTTTTTCGAATGTTTCACCGATTTTAAGTGGGGTAATCAGGATACTTGCCAGTATATCGATGTCTTTTCTGCCAAGTTTTAATTGCTGTTTTATAATTTTTCCGTTCAATTTCCCATTCTCGATCAAGCGTGCGGAATAATCACCTTTGTTTCTGATTGGAGAATAAGTTAGGGTATGGCTCACAATTATTACTGAATCAGCAGCCATAAATGTTTGGTAAACTTTATTGCGTTGTTTTTGTGCGAAGCCGATGTTGCAGCACAACAGGGAAATAATGATGAGTAGGAGGGAGCGTTTTCTCATAATACCAATTAATTCTTTTTTATGGGTACAATCTTAAAAGTATAAATCATTCTCCGTAATTTAGAATTACACACAAAAGAAACACAATATGAAAAAATTAATTCTTGCAGCGGCATTCGCCGTATGCTTTGGGCTGTTTAGTGCCAAAGCCCAAAATGTTAACGGTTTTAAACTGAGCGATATTAAAGTAGAATACATCGAAGTTAAACCTGTTTACAATGGCAGTGATACTTATATTGCCAGAATAGATTATGGACAAAAGTTTAAACGTTTAAAAGAACTGAACGTAAGGGATGATGATGGGAATGATTTACTCTTTAATTCACAGATGGATTGCCTGAATAAATTGAGAAACTATGGGTACGAACTTTTTAATACCTACACTGATCAGATTGATAAAGATGCCACAAGACCTGTTTATGTGCTGAAAAGAAAGTAAAGAATAACTTCTTTAAAATCATCGTCATCTCGAGCGGAGTGTAACTTGTACCGGTTTTACATCGGTAGCGAAGTCGAGAGAGCTATCTAAGATAGTTTCTCATGTAGATCTCTCCACTCCGCCATGCTCCGGTCGAGATGACGAACCTTTCTATATAAAATCAAGTGTATTAAATTTCTTGTTCAGGATATCGGCATTGTTTACATCCAGCCATTTATCGAGGATGGTACCATAAACCTGCCTGAAATCCAATTGGTATTTTAAATCTCCTGTATCTAAATCACTTAGGTTAGGTGCTGCATTAAAAATGCCCTGTTTTTTGAGTTTTCCGCCAAAAACAAACATATTATTTGCCGTTCCATGGTCGGTTCCGTTACTTGCATTCTGTTCAACCCTTCGGCCAAATTCGGAGAAGGTGATTACTAAGGTATCATCCAGTTTATTGTTTGTTTTTAAATCTTTTAAGAACGCCGCCATACCTTCGCCGTATTGTTTTAACAAATTTCCCTGCTGACCGATCTGGTTAACATGGGTATCGAAGCCGCTTAACGAAACGTAATAAACCCTGGTTTTTAAGCCAGAAGAAATGAATTTTGAAACCGTTTTTAACTGGTTGGCAAAACCCGAGTTAGGATAAGTTGATTTTGATTGATAAATTTTTGATGTATTCTGAATATAATTGGCCGAAGAAGATGTTTCGATCATGGTTTTATACAGATAACCCAAATTATCTTCGTCTAAATGCTCTTTATCATTCTGCAGCATGGCTTTAAAAAACGGATCGTTGGTGTTGCGATATAAAGCGCCCGGATCTTTTAATGCGATACCCTTTTTAGTTTGTCCTTTCATCGCTAAAGAAAGCGAATCATCAACCTCAATCGCGGTATAGGGGAATTTGCAGGTTTGGCAGTTGCTGTCTAAATAACGCCCAATCCAGCCCGTAGAAAGAAATTGATTGCTATCGCTACCTGTTTGCCAGATATCCATCGAACGGAAATGCGATCGATCCGGATTAGGATAGCCCACATCGTTAATAATGGTCATCCAGCCCTGATCGTGTATCTCCTGCAGCGCAGCCATATTCGGATTTAAGCCCTGCATATCGTTCAGTTTGATTACTTCTTCGGGTTTAATGGCTATGCTTTTCCTTTTTTGGTAATAAATATCATTTCCGAAAGGAATAACCGTATTTAATCCATCATTTCCGCCCGAAAGCTGTACCACAACGAGGTTTTTATATAAACTCAACTCATCAAGCGCCATGGCCTCCAACGGCTTCATAAAAGCGGGAACAAATAGGGATCCTGCCGCAACAAATCCTGTATTTCTTAAAAAATTTCTTCTGTTCATTTTGTTACTTTTTTGGTTCACTGGTTGACTTGGTCATTGGTTCATGGTTCATAGTTTTTTGGTTGATGGTTCATGGCCATGATGTTTAGGTTAATAGTTCATGGTTTTTTGGTTGATGGACTGGGTTTTAGCCAATCGGCTATCAACCATGAGCTACTAAACCATCAACCTCAATTTGCTTAATTTTATTTCACTGATCAGCTATCAACCATGAGCCATCAAACTATCAACCATATAACTTAAATACTCAATTAATCTGCCCTAGTTAGCACAACTGATACTCTGGCATACTCGTAATCTCTACCGCCGTACTCCGTAATCCTTTATTGTCGCTAACCATTGTTGTAATTTTATCGTTTAACTTCGGTTGCAATAAAAACTCCGTCAGTGCAAGTGGCGTTAATCCTTTTGGTAAAGTACCCAAAAATTTAGGCCAATCGGCATTTGCGTTAACGTACGACTTGGGTTTACTGTTGGCATTCGCATTGGTGGTTGCCACCCTGCTTAATGCAATTACAGCTTCATCTTCCGGATCGGCCTTGCCACTAAAATCGATTTCCCCATCGTTTAAAACCAGCGATGGAATGCGCATCCGGAGCATTAAGGATGAACTATCGATCCAGCTTTGTCCACCCGGCCAGCCCGCTACGTTTGGTGGATTA
Source organism: Pedobacter sp. UBA5917 (assembly GCF_002432345.1). Classification (GTDB taxonomy): domain Bacteria; phylum Bacteroidota; class Bacteroidia; order Sphingobacteriales; family Sphingobacteriaceae; genus Pedobacter. Next base: position 15,830 of record NZ_DJDT01000259.1, on the reverse strand, counting down.
AATAGATACTGGCCTAAGCTACTTTGTAACTGGATTAAAACCTGTGGTTTGTTATAGGTAACATAAAACTCGCGACTTAAACCGACTAAAAATTCGGCAGGTGATTTAATTTTGGTGCCTACATTTTCAGGGCTGTAAAACCAGTCTGATGTAAACATTTTTTTCATCATCGAGGCGATATCGTATTTCGAATTGTAAAAATGCGTAGCTAACTCTTTAACGTGATCTTCATTTGGATTATCGTTCACAAAGAACTTATACACTTTGCGGGCGATAAACTGCGAAGTTTCGGGTTTTTCGAGAATGATATCGATGATGTTTTCGCCTTCAAAGTTTCCGATTTTTCCGAAAAAGGTTTTCGTTCCGGTATCGTGAAGGTTCTGCCTGAAAATAAAAGAGCCATCTTTATCGTACATCCAGCCCGTAAACGAACGGGCAGATTCTTTAATGTCCTGTTCTGTATAATTTCCCCTGCCCAGGGTAAAAAGCTCCATCAGCTCGCGTGCGAAATTCTCGTTCGGTTTGCCCTTCCTGTTCTGCTGGTTGTTGAGGTATTGCAACATGGCTGGCGATTTGGAAACCTCAACCAATAAAGTTTTAAAGCTGCCCAGGGCATTGGTGCGTTGGATGTTATTTAGCTGCTGAGCGAAAAAAGGATTGTTGCTGCGGCAGGCAAAATGTCCATGCCAAAAGAGGGTCATTTTCTCCCTCAACGGCGCAGCGGTATTGATCATCTGGTTAACGAAAGCAATGTTGAGGTCGCGGCTTACTTCATTCTGCTCGCGTACAATCTGCTGTCGCATTTTCTTTTCCTCATCGGTCAGGTCTTTTTTTGCATAAAGTCCTGCCTGCACCAAAAGCTGCCTTTTCGATTCAAAATCGTTTACTAATTTGATGGGATCGTCTTTTTGGGAGTCTTTTAGCAGCGTATCAACCACTTTATTAAGGTTTTTTCTACTTAATTTTTCCAATTCGGCATACGAAATGCCGAAGCCGGCCCGGTTATAAAGATGTTTAACTTTTAAGAAATTATCTTTTGCATTCATGGTGGACGATTTTAACAGTATGACTTATTTAAAACGCAAGGGTTTAATCTTTGTTTTCTTTCTTATTTTCGCCTATGTTTTTTCAACTGTTAGATGATCACCCCGGTTTTCCTGATCCGGCTTTGGCCGAAGAGGACGGTTTGTTGGCTGTTGGGGGAGATTTGAGCATGGAAAGACTGTTAATTGCTTATTCTAACGGGATATTTCCATGGTTTAGCGAAGGAGAACCTATTTTATGGTACTCGCCCCATGAGCGATGCGTGATTTATCCAGGCAAAATCAAGATCAGTAAAAGCATGCAGAAGACTTTGAAACAGGAGGTTTTTAAAATCACTTTTAACAAGTCTTTTGCAGAAGTGATCCGGAACTGTGCAACAACTGAAAGGAAGGAGCAGGATGGAACCTGGATTACCAACGAGATGCAACAAGCATATATCAACCTCCACGAACAGGGGTATGCCCATAGTGTAGAAGTTTGGCTGGAAGAGCGATTGGTTGGTGGTTTGTACGGACTAAAAGTTAACCGCGTGTTCTGTGGCGAAAGCATGTTCAGCCATGTAAGCAATGCCTCTAAAGCTGCCCTCATCTTTTTAAGTAAAATGAATATCGATTTAATCGACTGCCAGTTACCGAACGATCATTTAATGAGTTTGGGCGCAGAAATGATCAGCCGTGAAGTGTATATGGAAATATTACGGCGAGATTAATGCCACCGTGCTTAGTTTGTTATTTGAAATTCTTAAGGATTAGTTTTGAACCCGCGAAGCTAACGCGATCGTCATGCTGAATTTATTTCAGCATCTTTCCTGCAATATAGACCCTGAAATAAATCCGATAGCTATCGGATCAGGGTGACGGCTATGAGTTAAAAATGTTTATGGAAGACCTTTAAAGATATATTATTTACAAATATCAGGCTAAATGGCAAAACCTGCGTTTCTATTATCGGCTAATTGCCTAATCTGTGCCCGATGGTTTTTATGTTAAATAATTTATCCATTAAATCCTGAATCCTCATTGCGTTTTCAATTCGCCAAAATTAGGTTATAAAACAAAACCTGCAAGTTTTTGGCCTGCAGGTTCCTTATTATTTGTTTTATTAAGGCGATAAAATCGCCATTCTCGTCGATCCTCGTTACAAACGAGGATCATGTTATTGCTTGAAATTATAATTCCCTTACCCAAATGTTCCTAAAACTAATTGCCGGACTCGGGTCGCCGTGATCCTGCAATTTAATTGAAGCCGGACCATGTTTTTTATATTCAGGGGCACCGATATAACGGGTTTCGCCTTTTAATACATAACCGTTCTGTAAAAGCACACCATTTAAAAAAAGGGTTACGCTTGCCGGTTTTTGTACTGTACCATCTTCATTAAAGCGGGGTGCATTCCAGATGATATCATAATATTGCCATTCGCCCGGTTTTTTGTTGGCATTTGCCAGTGGAATAGCTTGTTTATAAACACTTCCGGTTTGTCCGTTAACGTAGGTTTTATTGTTATAGGCATCCATAATCTGGATTTCGTAGCCATCATCGCCACCTCCGGTTGAAGCTAAAAACACTCCACTGTTACCGCGTGCCTGACCTTCGCCCGAAATGTTTTCAGGAATTTTCCACTCCATGTGTAACTGGTAATCGGTAAATTTTTTATTGGTCTCGATATTTCCGGTACCTTTTTTTACGGTAAAAAAGCCATCGTCGATTGTCCAGGCAGCAGGTTTAGATGGATCTTTAACCGAATGCCATGCATCTAAATTACGGCCGTTAAAAAGAACGATCGCATCAGAAGGTGCATCCTGGGGCAATTTACCTGGTGTAACAATTTTAGGTACAGGCGACCAAACCTCGGTTGTTTTTGGGTCTTTGGCAGGATCTGGTTTTTTATCTTGTGCCATAGCTTGCCCTGCAAATAAAACAGGAATAAATAATAGTGTGTACTTGTTCATAATTGTGGTTTAACTTTTTAAAGTTAACCAGTTTATTAAGAAATGGAAATTTAGTATTTAAAATATTACCCCAAATCGTCAACAACATAGGTTTCACTTATAATCACTTCATCAGGGGCAATGTCTTCCCGGCGTTGTTCTGCCAGATCGCGCATTGGGCAATAACCGGTAATGCCACGGTATAGTAAACCTGTACCGATTGCCGCACCTGTTAAACCGATAACGGGATGCGAAAAAATGCTGGTAATGCCTTTAAATAGTAAATATGTGCCGGTAACGCCTGATAACCAACGTTCGGATTTGGAAACATTTTCGAATAACTCAGGATATTTCCAGGCCTCTTTAACGTTATTTACTGCGGTATTAAAATCTTGATTTGTCATGATGGTAGTATTAATGTTCTACTGTATAACAAGTGAAGAGGGAATGAGTTTTGAAAAGAAGTTTAAAATGGTAAAAGGTCGTTGTTGGTAGCGAAGTTTTCTCCCATAACGTCATTTCGAGCGGCCCGATAGCTATCGGGTGCAACGCAGCTGAGAACCCGAAGGCTCTACGGAGTAAAATCTGCCTCGAAGTAATCATTCCAGCGAATCGTCATGCTGAACTCGTTTCAGCATCTTTTTTGTGATTAAGACCCTGAAATAAATTCAGGGTGACGAACGCGTGAGATTTACATCAAATTAAACTTATTTGTAGGCGTTATGCTAACAAATGAACTAATGACTAATGAGCCAATTGCCTTTGGCGATTTTAATTCAATATATCCCTGATATCCTCTTTACTCAACGATTTAAAGAAACTTTCTTCTGTGGTGATCAATGAGTTGGCCAAAGATTTTTTCCGGTTCTGTAATGCAAGGATTTTCTCTTCAACGGTATCTTTTGCGATGAATTTATAGATGAAAACCTTTTTATCCTGACCGATACGGTGTGTCCTGTCAATGGCCTGTTGTTCTACAGCTGGGTTCCACCATGGGTCGAGGATGAAAACATAATCGGCCTGTGTGAGGTTTAAACCCACGCCTCCAGCTTTTATCGAGATGAGGAAAACCTTTAAATCGGTATTCTGCTGGAATTCGGAAACAATTTCGCCACGGTTACGGGTGGCGCCATCCAGGTAAGCGAAAGGAATATTTTCGGCCTCAAAATGTTTCTTAAAGATATCGAGGTGTTTTACAAACTGCGAAAATACCAGAACCTTATGCCCGCCCTTAAGTACATTGTCTAAAGTGTGGATTACATTTTCAAATTTGCCCGAATCGGAAATATATTCACCATCGATCATCACAGGGTGATTGGCCAATTGGCGTAGTGCCGTTAAACCCTGCAATAATTGAACCTGCTTTTGCGCAAAAGTTCCATCATCCATGCTCTGCAGCAGGTCGTTACGATAGGCTGATTTTGTTTTTTCGTAGTAAGCAGCCTGATCCTCGCTCATATCGCAATAAATTACCTGCTCCGTTTTAGGCGGTAATTCAGCAGCTACCTGCTCTTTTGTTCTGCGGAGTACAAAAGGTTTGATGATGGATTGCAGTTTCCGTGCTTTTTCTTCATCTTTTTTCTTCTCTATGGCCTGCACATATTCTTCGTAGAAAAATGCCTGCGTACCCAATAAACCCGGGTTAAGGAAAGTTAACTGCGACCATAAATCGCTTACCGAATTTTCTACAGGTGTACCGCTCAAAATCAATTTATGTTTAGATTTTAAGCTTCTAACGGCTTTGAACGATTTTGAAGAAGGGTTTTTAATGTTCTGACTTTCGTCCAGAATAATATAATTGAAATAAAAATTCTTCAGTTCATCTACATCAACCCTGGTTACACCGTACGTGGTTATGACAATGTCGTAATTGGCGAAATTGGCCACATCCTTATTCCGGTTGGTACCTGTATGTGCCAATATTTTAAGCTTTGGCGTAAATTTTTTGGCTTCTGTTAACCAGTTATAAATTAACGATGTTGGCATGATGATCAATGAAGTAGTCTGCGTTCCGAGCAGTTGATCTTCTTCTTTCACCTTTTGCAGCATAGCCAGCGTTTGGATGGTTTTACCCAAACCCATATCATCGGCTAAACAACCGCCAAAGTTATATTCGCGTAAAAAGCTGAACCAGTTATAGCCTGCTTTTTGGTAATCGCGTAAACTGCCCTTAAAATGCACAGGCATCTGCGTATCGGCAATATCTTCGAAATCCGAAAGGCGCTGAAGCTTGCGTTCGAGCGTAACATTTGCCAAACTATCTTCGGCCAGATCGTTAATTAAACCGATGTGGTGTTTCTTTAATTTAAGCGTTTGTCCGGCCTCTGCCAAACTGAAAAGACTGCCGTACTGGGTAAACCATTTATCGGGGATAATGGCTACTTCGCCATCTGGCAATAAAAATTCGCGCTTTTTATGTAAAATATGCTGTTTTAAAGATAGGAAAGGGATCTGGTATTTTCCGAACCATACCACGGCATGGATATCGAACCAATCGTTCCCTTCTTTAACTTCGAGGTCGATTTTACTGGCACCGAGTACAAATTTTTTCTGACCGGTAGCCTGTTCAATTTCAAAACCCGATGACTCTAAAAGCTCGATATGTTCGTTTACCCAGTTAATTGCTGCGTAACTCGGGTTCTCGTCGGCAGCAATCACTTCGAGGTTGCTGAATAAAGAACTGGTTTTTTTAAGTCCCAGCGATAATAACAGGTTAAACTGTTTTTTCTCCCAGTCTGCCGAGCGTTTAATCCGGTGGAAAATATAGTTGTCGGCCGTTTTTTCTAAACGTACGGTAACTTTATGCGCATTCTCGACCGGAAAAGTATATTCGCCGTATTTAAAGTACAACTGGATCTGCGATAGTCCGCCATCTACATATAAAACCTTAATCACCGGTTTGGCCTCAAACTGTTCCGTCCTGATTTCAAACCCCTCTGCATAAACATGGTGTTTCTCGATCAATGGTGCTACAAACTTTTCAAAATAAGTAGCTTCGGTAGTTTTTGGTATGGCAATAAAACGTTTATTTAAAAAGGGTTGTAATTTTTTGCCTTCAATATCCTGATCAAAAAAGTACAATACATCATTCAGTAATAACCAGGCAGGTTTGTTACTGATGATTTGTGCTTCTTTGAACATAAATTCGATGCGCAGGTTCTGGTATTTGATGGTTGGGAAATACCTCGTTTCGGTTTCATTCCTCCGGAAATGGAAAAGGATAGACGCAGGCTCGCCGGCAAGTTCGATTTTACGCTCAACCGGCCAGCCATCTTTGTCCATTACGTAAAGCTCGTTTTTAACCTTTAAAAGTTCTAAAGCTTCGGCGAGTTTCTTCTCTATTTTCGGACGTACATTCTCATAGAATTTATCGTCGAAAATTTTGGTGAAAAACTCGGTTGGCCTGATTAATTTCTTATAATACTTCTTAATCAGCGAGTCCTGTTCAATGTCGTCTAAAATTTTGATCAGCTTATAATCGATATCGTTTAAGCAGGCCTTAAATTCTTCGGCAGTGTGGGTGAAAATCCTTTGGTAGGTAAAAGAAAAATCGCCCTGCGGATTGAGTTGAACTACATGCGGTTCAATTAGATAACCCAAATACTCATGTTTGCACAAAGAGTATACAATTTTGCAGGCTTTAGAACTATCGACACGTAACATTGATGGATATAAAATTTTTATAAGCTAAGCGCTTAAAAAACTTTAAACTTACAATATTTTAGGAATACATCAAAAAAACTGATGGCTTTTGAAATAAAAAATATAGATAATTTTTATCTATAACGGAAATTGCGTTGAAATGCAATAGGTAATGGGAAGATATTACTGCCGGTAATAAAATACTTCTTGTATAGGATCGGTAATTTGCGTATTAATTTATGTTTTTGGGTATTAACTAGGAAAGGAATGGGAGTGAGCCAAAGAAAATGGTTTGGGTTTTAAACATCTATCGTTGCACTCAGGATGACAGGCTATAAAATCCTCCGTGTTAATCTGTGTTTCCCCGCCTGAATTATCGGGCAGGCGTGGCAAAAAGCCTAGGCGATAGTTTGTGGTGACACAAACCATGGGACACAACTATGAAATCAAAAAAGGCATCCTGAAAATCAGAATGCCTTTAAAATTGACTGTAAATGATAATGTTATTTCCAGCCGCCGCCCAATGCACGGTATAGGTTAACAACAGCCTGTAATTTCTGTAGCCTATCGTTAATACCGCTTAACTGTGCGCTTAACAAACTTTGCTCTGATGTTAATACATCAGTATAGTTTGTGGCCGAGCTGTAACGTAATAACTCTTTTGTAAAATCAACCGCTTTGGTTAACGAAGCAATCTGTTTTGTTCTTGTTTCTTCTTTTTCTGTAGCCGTTTGGTAAGCATATAAAGCATTAGATACTTCCTGTCCACCGGTTAAAAGGGTTTGCTGGAAATTATAAAAAGCGATCTGCTGATTAGCCTCAGCTGTTTTTAAACGTGCTTTATTGGCTCCTTTCGCAAAAATAGGCTGTGTTAAGCCACCAACCAGGTTATAGAAGATAGATTTACCGAAGAAATCGCTCAATTGCAGACTCGATAAACCACCTGCTGCGGTAATGGTTAAAGCAGGGTAGAAATAAGCTTTAGCAACATTAGTGTTTTCGAAAGCCGACCTAAAACCAAACTCTGCCGCTATTACATCCGGACGGTTTTTTAACAACTGTGCAGAAACACCGGTCTGTAAATTGGCATAAGGTGTTTGCTGATCAAGCGAGGTACGGTTAATCGCATTTGGCGCTTTTGCAACCAGTACGCTCAACGCATTTTCGGCCTCTTTAATGCTTCTTTTTAAATCAGGCAGGGTAACCTGTGCGGCATATAAATTGGCCTCACTTTGTACAACTGCTGCGCCATTAACCACGGCTCCCTGTTTTAATTCACGCATGGTTTCCACATCCTTTGTACGTACCTTAATGGTTTCCTCAGTGATGGCCAGTTGTTTATCAAGCGCCAATAAAGTATAATAATTATTGGCAATGGTTGCAATTAACTGTGTTTGTACCGCTCTTTTTGCTGCATCACTCTGCAACAAAGTAGCGTAGGCGCCGCGTTTTGCGCTGGTTAATTTTCCCCAGATATCGGCTTCCCAACTGGTGCTTAATTGCGCTTTATAAGTTTGGGTTTCTAAATTGATGTTGATTCCGGCCGGAAAATTCTGTGCTGCCGCCGAAGCTTTATTATCGGTTACGTTAACATCAGCCTGTAAGCTTGGCAATAATGCACCACGGCTCTGTATCAAGGTCGCTTCTGCAATTTTGATGCGCTCAATGGCCTGTTTCAGGTCTAGATTTTGATTTATACCCTGTTGGATCAACGATTGTAAAGTGGTATCAGAGAACAATGTTTTCCATTGCAGATCTGCCATCGTAGTGGTATCCGTTGTATTATTATCACGGTATAAACCCTCGCTTGTTACCTGTGGGCGTTCGTATTTTTTGGTTACGCAGGCACTCAGGGTAAGGATGGCTAAACCAATTAAAATGGAATGCTTATATCTAAAATTCATTTTCTTAATATTAATGTTCACGGCTAACCGCTAACTCATACTCTTCTTCTGTTTGCTCACGGTCTATACCTTCCTCAAAAGGAGATTTGTTACTTATTTTTTCCTGCAGGGTTTGGAAAACAATAAACAATGCAGGGATTACAAATACCCCGAAAATGGTACCGATCAACATCCCGCCTACAGCACCTGTACCAATTGAGGTATTACCTGCGGCACCAACACCTGATGATAACATTAAAGGCAATAAACCGAGGATAAAGGCGAACGAGGTCATCAAAATCGGACGTAAACGGGCAGTTGCACCATCAATGGCCGAATTAATAATACTCATGCCCTTCCGTCGCCTATCAACCGCATATTCTACAATCAGAATGGCATTTTTGGCGAGTAAACCCACCAACATAATCAGGGTAATCTGTGTATAAATGTTGTTATCCACGCCGAAAATTTTATCGAAAATGAATACGCCTGCTAAACCGATCGGCAGTGAAAATAATACGGCCAATGGTAAAATATAACTTTCGTACTGTGCAGAAAGCAGGAAGTACACAAAGATTACACACAGCAGGAAGATGAAAATGGTTTGACTGCCACTGCTTACTTCCTCACGTGATAAACCGGAGAACTCATAGCCATAACCTGTTGGCAGGTGGATGGCAGCTTCTTCCTGGATGGCCTTAATGGCATCGCCCGAACTATAACCCGCATTAGGGTTACCGGTAACCGCAATTGAAGTATATAAGTTGAAACGCGAAATTGCCTGTGGACCGTATACTTTTTCGAGCGTAATAAACTCCGAAATAGGCGCCATGGTTCCGCTGGCATTACGTACGTAAATACTGGTTAAACTCTGCTGATTGGCACGGTATTGGGCATCAGCCTGAAACATTACCCTATATTGCTTGCCAAATTTGTTAAAGTTAGAAGCATAAACGCCACCATAATAACCCTGTAGCACACCCAGCACATCACTAACAGTTAAACCGGCCTGTTTTACTTTGGCCACATTTACATCAATCTGGTATTGGGGGAAATTAGGGTTAAATGAGGTTGATGCGTACTGGATTTCAGGACGTTTGCTCAGTGCAGCTAAAAATCCGTTACCAACATCGTTGAATTTCTTGATGTCGCCACCGGTTTTATCCTGTAACTGGAATTCGAAACCACCACCGGTACCAAAACCCTGGATGGTTGGTGGCGCAAAGAAAATTACTTTAGCACCTTTAACGCTTGCTGCTTTTGCAAATAATTCGCCAATAATAGCTTTAACGTCGCGGCCTTTACGCTCATCCCATGGTTTAAGCCTGGCAATAACCATACCGTACGAACTGCCCGAACCACTGATTAAACTACGGCCAACAACCCTGAAAGTAGCCTCAACTTCGGGCACTTTACTTACAATATCATTGATTTTTACAATAATCTTATCGGTTTCCTCCTGCGAAGTAGATGGCGGCAATGAAATATCAGAGAAAACAGTACCCAAATCCTCATTTGGTACAAAACCTTTAGGCGTTGTATTCATAATCCAAACCAGTACCACAGCGAAAACTGCAATGCCTAAGCCTGCGAGCCACCTTTTTCTGCCCAAAAAGCCAACCGAACGTTTATATTTTTGTGTTACCGCATCAAATGAAGTATTGAAGGCCGTATAAAAACGCTGTAGGAAATTTTTGCTTTTCGCATGATCATCGGCATGTGGTTTTAAGAACATGGCACATAATGCCGGACTTAATGTTAATGCATTGATGGCCGATAAAATGATCGAGATGGCAAGTGTTAAACCAAACTGTTTATAAAACACCCCTGACGAACCCTGGATAAAACTTACCGGGATAAATACAGCAGCCATTACCAATGTGATGGAAATAATCGCACCGCTGATATCGTCCATGGCATCTTTTGTTGCCTTTTTAGGATCCGTATAACCGGCATCGAGCTTGGCATGCACCGCCTCAACCACTACAATGGCATCATCTACCACAATACCAATAGCCAGCACCAATGCAAACAATGTTAACAGGTTGATGGTGAAACCGAACAGGCTTAAGAAGAAGAAGGTACCTATAATCGCTACCGGAACACTAATTGCCGGTATTAAAGTTGAACGGAAATCCTGAAGGAAGATAAATACCACAAGGAATACCAGGATAAATGCTTCGATCAGGGTATGGATTACCTTTTCGATAGATGCATCCAGGAAGTTGTTTACGTTAACAACCGTTTCGTAATGTACACCTTTAGGGAAAGAAGTAGCAGCTTTATCCAATGTTTTGATGGAATTATCAATTACCTCTTTCGCGTTCGAACCCGCAGTTTGACTAATGGCAATACCTAAAGCGGGCTTACCATTAAATTTTACATAACTGGCATAACTCTGTGCGCCAAGTTCTATCCTGGCCACATCTTTTAAACGTAAAATCTGTCCGTTAGGATTGGCTTTGATAATGATGTTGCTAAACTCTGTTTCGGTTTTTAAACGGCCGCTATATTTTAAGGTATATTGGAAAGCCTGATTTCCCTGCTCGCCAAACTGGCCTGGGGCAGCCTCGATATTCTGCTCTGCAAGGGCCACGTTTACATCATTGGGAACAAGACCATAAACGGCCATAACATCTGGTTTAAGCCAGATCCTCATGGTATAATCCAATGTACCAAATGCACTTGCATCACCCACACCATTAATCCTTTTAATTTCCGGGATGATGTTGATGTTTGCATAGTTTTGTAAAAACTTTTGATCGTACGATGGATCATCACTGTAAATAGCAAAAATAAGGAGGTTACTCGCCTGTCTTTTCGCAGTAATTACACCCGAACGGGTTACCTCTGCAGGTAATAAACTGGTTGCCCTGGCCACACGGTTCTGTACGTTAACTGCTGCTAAATCGGGGTTTGTACCCAGTTTAAAGTTAACGGTAATGGTTGCGGTACCATCGTTACTGGCGGTAGAAGTCATGTAGGTCATGTCTTCCACACCATTTATCTGTTCCTCCAAGGGAACAACAACGCTACTCATTACCACATCGGCATTTGCACCCTGGTAAGAGGCCGATACCTGAACGGTTGGCGGCGCTATCTCCGGATACTGCGAGATGGGTAGGGTTACAAGGCCTAATACACCTAATATTACAATTATAATGGATATAACTGTCGATAAAACGGGCCTATCTATAAATTTCTTGAACATAATTAATATTGGTTACACCGAAGTAGTGTGATTGCACTGATTATATTGTTATTTTTTTATTTCAGCATACACTGAATCGGCGTTTTTTACATCAGGTTTTATTTTTGTACCGTCTTTTAACGATTGAAAACCTTCTAAAATAACTTTATCGCCTGTTTTAAGCCCTTTGGTAACCACATAGAAGTTGCCTTTAGCTAATTCCATTACCTCGATCTGGGTATTGATTACTTTGGCCGAATCGCCCAAGATGTAAACGAATTTTTTGCCCTGTAAATCGATGGTTGATTTTTGCGGAACCAAGATGGCGTTCTCAACATGTTGTGGAATCCTTACTGAAGCACTCGCGCCATTTTTCAATAAAGAAATCGGGTTGGGGAAGGTAGCCCTTAAACTTGCAGAACCTGTACTGGTATTGATCTGGCCATTGATGGATTCGATTTTACCGTTCTGTGCATAAATGGTTCCGTCAGCCAATACGAGGCTTACTGCAGGGATATTTTTCATCTGCTGTGCCAGTGTATTTCCTTTATAAGTGTTAGAAAAATCTAAAAGCTGTTTCTCGTTTAACGAGAAGTAAGCATAAACTTTCGAGGTATTGGAAACGGTAGTTAATGGTTCGGTGCTCGAACTGCTTACCAAACTTCCGTTACGGAAAGGGATGCTGCCAACTACACCATCTACCGGACTTTTAACCGAAGTATAACCCAGGTTTACCTGTGCGTTTACCAGTTCGGCCCTTGCCTGTGCCAATGCGGCTTTTCTGCTCTGAAGCGTTAATTGTGCTGCATCGAGATCGTATTTACTGATGATATCCTTATCTACCAGTGGTTTGGTTTTGTTAACGGTTAACTGAGCCGCATTAACATCAGCCTCGGCACTGCTGATTGCTGCCTTTGCTGTTCTAACCTGCTGTTCGTACTGTGGCGCATTGATGGTGAAAAGTAACTGGCCCTTTTTAACCACCGCACCCTCATCTACAAAGATTTTTTCGATAAAACCGTCAACCTTTGGGCGGATATCGATGTTCTGGATACCTTCGATAGTGGCCGGGTAATCAGAATCTAAAGTGGTGTTTTGGGTTGATACGGTAAAAACAGGGTAAGGCTGTGGACCAGCTGCTGCTGCAGCGGCAGCTTTTTTAGCTGCATCGTTATTTCCGCAGGATGCTAAAAGCATACCAATGCTCACGCTAAAAAAGAGAGTTGTTACTTTTCTCATGGGTTATTTCTGTGTGTATAAATTTAAATTTCCGGAATTAAGGGCGTCGTCAAAATGTGGGTCTTCAATTTCCGCCATTAACCGCCCAAAAATAGAGCCTAAAAAAAAATAAATCTGTCCAAATTCTGTCATTTAATCAATCGATTGATTTATTTTGGGGTGAAAAAGACCATATCTCTACTCTAAAATACTGTTTTAAAGTATATTAAACTAATATAGTTGTTATTAAATGATCTGTAAATATCTTGCGACAGATGTTAAAAGCTTGTTAAAATTAATTGCAATGAAGCTTTTTTACCTTTGGTGGTGCGAGTAATTTTGTTCAGGCTAAAATGACGCGCTGTATAAGTTATTGTCCAGTATATACCTAAGAATTAGGGCTATTTATCAATGTTTTTTAAAATGACTTTAATATCTTTCAGATTGTAGCTTTTAAAATAATCAAGGTCTAAAACGGGGTTATATTCTTTTGGTATCGATTTTAAGTTTTCAGACCACTTATTTCTTAAACGGGAATAGGCCTGACTGTTAGATTTTACAAAGGAAATGTGGAGTGTATCGTTTATGTTGGGATAAATATATTCTATGGTATCTACATTTATTCCGTTCCATCTAAATTTATATAAAGACGCAAGTCCAGGATGACCGTAAGTAATACCTCTGATTACTTTTTCTTTTGGAAAGAAAGTAGGATTTACAAGCTCAATCTCTTTGCTAAAAGTTTCGTCGTTTTTAGAAAGATACAGATCAAAAATATTTCTCCTGCAGCAACCGGATAAAGGATACCAGTTTATGGAGAGATCTTTTAACCCATCATTATTTACATCTTCTATTAAATAACCGGGATGTGAATCGGTCATTAAGATTTTGTCGATCAATTGTGTAAAACCGGTATCCCTTACCGCATAAACATTTATTTTTGTGTAAAGCTTTGACGAACTTACGATTAATAAATTTTTATACTTTCTGGAAAATAGGTTTCCAAACTTAAGTTCTACATCAACTTTATTGTTTAAATTCTCATTTCCGATAGAAAAATTCTTTCTAAAATTTTCTTTTTTAGAGGCTTTGGCAATACTTAATGCTTTTTTTAGCGCGTTTTGAAAAATAGAATCTGTTTTTTTAATGGTAGCGTCTGTTTTTGCTTTCGGTTGAGTGTTTATCTTACTGCTTTCGAAATGTTTGGCATGTTTTTTCTGTTTGCAAGATATGCAGCACATTACACAGATGAAAAGAAAGGCTAAGCGCATTACAAAAATAGAATTTAATAAATGTATAGATCTGGTTAGCCCCGCGGCTAATATTGTTTTTAATGGCATTATTAAAGGCTGCGCCGTTTCGAAAACCTGTGGGGATTAAATGCAATAACTTCGCGTTAGGGATTGTAAGGGTTCAGTACCGATCTTTCATCGGTACCGGAGCGCAGCGCAGCCCTGAAAAGCCCGCCCCCTGGGGAACGCCCAAATCATTAGCAGCTTTTAGCACTAATTATAATTTGAAAAGAAGTTAATCAACTTCTCCTTCAAAAACCAGTTTGGCCGGACCGCACAAAAACACATTGGTAAATGCGTTGCCATCGTAATCGAATTCTATTTTAATGTCGCCGCCCAAAACTTTAATGTCGGTTTTAATATGACCGGTTTGGTTTTTATGTTTTGCCATGGCCATGGCTACTGCGGTTACTCCGGTACCACAGGCATAGGTTTCATCTTCAACGCCACGCTCGTAGGTACGCACAAATAAATGATCGCCTTTATCCTCCACAAAATTTACATTGATGCCTTTTGCCGCATAAGTTGAATTGTAACGGATGCTTTTTCCTTCGTTAAAAACATCAAAATCTTTTAAACCGCTTTGTAGGGCAACATAGTGTGGCGATCCTGTATTAAGCACATAGGCTTCACCATCATTGGTGATATTATCTACATCAATCATCTGTAGATCAATCCATTCGCCGTTTTCTGAAATTCTGGCATAGTGCGGTCCATCAACTGCCAAAAAGTTGGTTTCGCGATCTATAATACCGAGCTGCTTGGCAAAGGCCACAATACATCTGCCACCGTTACCGCACATACTGCCCAGTTTGCCATCGGCGTTGAAATAATGCATTTCAAAATCGTAATCCTCGTGTTTGGTAAGGAACATTAATCCATCGGCACCAATACCAAATCTTCTGTGGCATAACTGCTCAACCAATTGATTGTCAATATTTTTTAACGGACCTGTAGTATGGTCTATCAGAATAAAATCGTTCCCCGCGCCCTGGTATTTATAGAAATTAATTTTCATGAAAGCTTCATTTTTTAATGCAATATTTGAGTTGCAAAAGGTAATAAGCGGATTGTGTTTTTTAATTTAACATTTTTTAACACAAAACTAAGTGCTTTGAAGATACAAATATCGTTTATATGGTATTAAATTTGAATAAACTTACGAAAGAAAATTTGAGCAGATAAAAACTGCCGGAGCATTCTGCTTAAATCAAAGTGAATAAACGCTCCCGCAAAATAAATTAACAAATGGATGTTATAAGCTAACCCAAACAATTAGCTAGCAAATGGCTTATAATATTTCGTGGCTTAAAAAAACAATATATAAACACATGAAAAAGATATTAGGAATTACCGTGTTGGCTGCTTTTATAGGTGGGGCAGCAGCAATTGGCGGTTACAAGCTATTTGAGCGTAACCAAAATGGCAGTACCATTACTGAAAAACAGAATTTGTACTTTGCCAATAATCCATTAAAAGTAACATCGGCAGGTGCTACAGATTTTACCCAGGCTGCGGCGGCAGTTGCACCGGGGGTGGTCCATATTAAAACAACTTATGCGGCATCAAAAGGCCAGGGTTCTTCTTCTCCATTTGATATGATGGAAGATTTCTTCGGCGGCGGTGGCCGC
>NZ_DJDT01000094.1 GCF_002432345.1 Pedobacter sp. UBA5917 | reverse complement strand
ATTGCGAGAAGGCTTTTTCAGCTGACCAAACTTAATGCCTCTTAATTTCTTAATGGTCAAAAATGGTAAAACTTACTTTGACAATCTTTAGGCATTATGCCTGTGAGATTGTCAAAGTTTAATTTTTATGTTCAAATGTTAAAAACCACTATCCACCCAATCGTAACATCTTTAAAACTCAAACGTTTGCGCAGAAACAAATTCAATATTCTAACCCAATCATCAGTATTTTGGATAAATAAAACCAACAACAACACACAATGACGAAAAAACTAACCGGTTTATTTACGCTATTATTTATTGCAGGGCAGCTTATCGCCCAGGAATTACCTTCCGAATTACAAACACCAGAAGTGGTTTCGCTTAACCGTTTGCCCATGCGTGCATCGGCCTTTGCTTTCGAAAACCAGGAGCTGGCCGCTAAAAGAAACAAAGAAAAATCAGCATATTTTTTATCCCTTAACGGAACATGGAAATTTAACTGGGTAAAAGATCCGCGTAAACGCCCTACCGATTTTTACAAAGTAGATTTTGATGATAAAGCCTGGGATAACTTCAGGGTGCCAGCCAATTGGGAAGTTAATGGCTACGGACTCCCAATTTATGTAAATCAGCCTTACGAATTTGCAGGCCGGCAGTTAACCGGATCAAGGATGAATCCTCCTTTCGATATTCCGGTAGATAATAACCCTGTTGGTTCTTACCGCAAAAAGATCAATATCCCCGCAAACTGGGATGGGCGGCAGGTATTCATCAGCTTAGGTGCGGTAAAATCAGCTTTTTACATCTGGGTTAATGGTAAAAAAGTGGGTTACAGTGAGGATAGCAAGCTTGCAGCCGAATTCGATGTCACCAAATATGTAAAACCTGGCGAAAATACCATTGCTTTACAGGTTTACAGATGGAGTGATGGCAGTTATTTAGAATGTCAGGATATGTGGCGCATTTCGGGAATCGAACGTGAAGTTTATCTCTATTCTACTCCAAAACTGGATATCCACGATTTCAAGGTTATCGGTAACCTCGATGCCACTTACACCAACGGTTTGTTGAATGTAGATTTAGCAGTCGAAAATTATAAAATAGACCAGCGCACTAACCACAGCCGCCCTGATAGTTTTTACATAGCGCTTGATCTGGTTGATGCCAAGGGCAACAATGTTTGGAAAGACGAAACCGCGCTGCAAAAAGTATTAGGCAATTATAAAACCAATCTTTCCTTTAAAACACAGATCAGCAATGTGAAAAACTGGTCGGCAGAAATACCTTACCTCTATACCTTATACATCACTTTAAAAGATAAAAACAATAAGGTAATCGAAGTCATTCCGCAACGGGTAGGTTTCCGTTCTGTCGAAATTAAAGGAAGCGACTTACTGGTAAACGGTAAACGCGTATTTTTAAAAGGCGTAAACAGGCACGAGCACAATGCTACACAGGGCCATACTTTAACCCATGCCGATATGGAAAAAGATATGGAAATGATGAAAAAGCTTAACGTAAATGCTGTTCGCCACTCGCATTACCCACCCGATCCTTATTGGATGGAACTTTGCGATGAATACGGTTTATATGTGATTGATGAGGCCAATATCGAATCGCATGGTCGTTATTACAGTTTGGAAACCACTTTTGCCAACGATAAACAATGGCGTATCCCACACCTCGAACGTATTACCAGGATGTACGAACGCGATAAAAACCATGCTTCCGTAATTACCTGGTCGCTCGGCAATGAAGCCGGTAACGGTGTTAACTTTTACGAAGCTTACCAGTGGCTTAAAACTAAGGATATCCGCCCCGTGCAGTACGAAAGGGCAGAGAACGATTTTAATACCGATATGATTGTTCCGCAATATCCATCGCCTAATTACCTACCTCGCTATTCTAAACAGGAAAAAGAAACCCGCCCGTTCATTATGAGCGAGTATGCACACATTATGGGCAACAGTTTGGGCAATTTTAAAGAATATTGGGATGCCATTGAGAACAATCCCAAATTACAGGGTGGTTTTGTGTGGGAATGGATTGATCAGGCTATCGATACCGTTAAAAACGGCAAACGAATTATGGCTTATGGTGGCGATTTCCCTTTAAGCGGTCCGGTAGACGAAAATTTCAGTGATAACGATTTCTGCGTAAAGGGTGTAGTAACTGCATACCGTGGAATAACGCCAATGGCAGTTGAACTGAAAAAAGTACATCAGTACATTAAAACTACTTTTAATGGCACCAACCAGATCAATGTTAACAACAGCTATTTCTTTAAAGATATCAGCAACGTACAACTGAACTGGGAACTGCTTGAAGATGGAAAAATAATCCAAACCGGTGTGATAAGCAACCTGAATATCGGTCCACGCCAATCGCAAACTTTAACCTTACCGTTCAAAACCAATTATAGCGCCGGAAAAGAATATTTCCTGAATGTACGTTACCGCTTAAAAACAGCCGAACCATTTTTGGAAAAAGGTTATGAAATTGCTTACGAGCAGATTGCATTGGCCGGCACTCCGAAAGCAAATGTTTACACCAATAGTAAAAAAACGTTAAAAGTAGAGCAAACAGGCGGAAAAGCAATGGTGAAAGGAAGCGATTTTACCATCACTTTCGATTTAACCAAAGGAACGCTTACAAGTTATATTTCCAAAGGACAGGAGTTACTGGCTTCGGGTCCGCAACCGGGTTTTTACCGTGCCCCAACTGATAATGATATCGGTGCAGGTTTGAATACCAAATTACGCATGTGGCGCAATGTATATCAGGATAATGATGCGGCCAATATAAAATCAACCGTAAACAATACAGCTGATGGTTTTACCCTAACAGTTAAGTCTACCTTGTTAAAAGGTGATGCCGAAACCACACAGGAGTTTAATGTACTGGCCGACGGAACCATTAAAGTAATCAACCAGTTTAAGGCCGTAAACGGCAATTATAAAAGCCTGATGCGTATTGGTAACGATCTGCAGTTAAAAAATGATTACAGCAACATTCAATGGTATGGCCGTGGCCCGGGCGAGAATTATGTCGATCGCAAAACGGCTTCATTAATTGGTACCTATCAATCAACTGTGGCCGATCAGTATTTCCCTTATGCACGCCCGCAGGAAAGTGGCAATAAAACAGAAGTACGTTGGGTAAGTTTCACCAATAAAGCAGGTAAAGGGCTTCGTTTCGAATTTGCAGATCAGCTTTTAAGTTTTAATGCGCTGCCTTATGCCGTAGAAGATCTTGATCCTGAAGCGGAGAAAAAACAGTACCACTCCGGCGAACTCGTAAAACGTAATCAGGTTTATGTACACATGGATTTGCAGCAACTGGGCGTTCAGGGGATCGATAGCTGGGGTTCTATGCCGCTGATTCAGTATCAGATCCCTTTTAAAGATTACCAGTACAGTTATTATATCAAAGCAATTAGGTAAAAATGGAAAATGTGAAATGGATGATGGAATGAAAAATCATCCGTTTTACATTCTTTAAATAAAATAATTAACCTACCAACACACAAATGAAATCACTATTTACCCTTGCATTGTTAGCCACCGGATTAACCGCCATGGCCCAGGATGCAGCAAAAGACCCCGCAACGGTGATCATTTCGCCACAGCACACCCTTTCTAAAAATGATACCGTATTTAGAAAAGCTATCGCCAAATGGAGCGACCAGACTTTAAAAAGTACCGATTATAAAAACATTAAAGCACAGCCATCGGCCGATATTTTTCCCGGCGCGGTAAAAACAGGCTTTCAGTTTGTAAACAAAACAGTAAGTATTGAGCACAAGAAAATGGCCGATAGTTTGGTGCCGATTGTTTCTACCCTGGGTTATTCCGGTTATGATAATGCCACCATGTACAGCACTGGTTTATATGCCAAAGCAGGCGAATACATTGAGATTGAGGTGCCTAAAAACACCAATGTTAATGATCTTGAAGTACAGATTGGTGCACATAGCGACCGCTTAAATTACTGGGTTGCAGGTAAAGAGGATTGGCGCAGAATGCCCATTATCACAAAAAAACAGAAATTGGTGATCGGTAAAAACAGATTGGCATCACCTTTTGGCGGATTGATTTACATTGATATTAAACCAAAGGCCGACAGCCGCAAAATTGATTTTAAAATCAGCCATGCCATTGAGGCGCCCCTTTTTGTATTGGGCAAAAACTCACACAGCGATTGGGAAAACCAGTTGAAAAACAATAAAGCACCCTGGGGCGAAATGGCTACAGAAAACGTGATTTTAACCCTACCGGATAGCGTATTGCAAACCATCAAAAATCCTGAAGAAGTTTTAAAATTGTGGGATCTGGTGGTTTTGGGAGAATTAGACCTGGCCAATATGCCTGCACCGTTTTACAGGGCACAGCGTATGGTGCCCGATGAGCACATTGGTGGCGGATATATGCACAGTGGTTATCCCATCATGATCCACCATTCGCCATCCAGAAAAATGCTTTCCAATGAGATTATGGCCAATCCCGAATTGTTGATGAAGCCGAGCAAAGGCGGTGCAAACTGGGGTTTCTTTCATGAAATCGGTCATAACATGCAAAATTTGAACTGGGTTTTTGGCGGTACCACCGAAGTAAGCAATAATTTCTTTTCGCTTTATATGTTCGATCGTTTAATGGGTGGTCGGGATGATTCGCATACAGGTGTATCAAGCGTGAATACGCAGAAAATGATGAAAAAATATTTTGCAGAAGGCCCGAGCTACGAAAAGTGGAAAAATGATCCTTTTTTAGGATTGATCATGTTCCGCCAGATGCAGGAAGGTTTCGGATGGGAAAGTTTTAAATCGTTTTTTAAGGAATATCAAAAAATCGGTCCGGGTATCGGTGAGCTTAACGATCAGCAAAAACGCGATTTGTGGGCCAAAACCTATTCAAATGTGGTAAAACGTAACCTAGCACCTTTCTTTAATACCTGGGGCGTGGGCATTAGCGAACAAACACAAAAAGAACTGGCAGTTTTACCTGCATGGAACCCCTATAATTTTCCTCCGGTAAATTAAAGCACAAGCATTATTAAATTAACCCAAATCAAAGCATAATGGCAGTAAGTAGAAAAATAGCTTTAAAAAAAGATGAACAGAGTGGTAACCAGCTTCATATATACGAAGTAAATCCCATTATCTTTTACTCGGGCGAAGCAGACGAACTCAATATCGAACTTTTAGAGTTCAACTATGGCGAACTTATCATCAAATCGCTGTCGACAGCCATTTTAAAAGTAAAAGAACTGATCATGGAAAATGAGGAATTTCCCATCAAATGGAAACAGACTGCCAAAGGCCTGCGCATTACCCTGCCAGATGGCTTAATTAATGATGAAAACCGAAAAAAGTGTACTTTGAAGATTAAATTTTAACAATACCTATGAGGTTTGATAAGCATATTGCCCGAAAACCTCATAGGTCTAGGTTTAAATATGCGTGTTGCCTAATAACCTCGTAGGTCTTAAAATCCACGCGACCTATGAGGTTTGATAAGCAAAAACCTCATAGGTCTAGGTTTAAATATGCGTGTTGCCTAATAACCTCGTAGGTCTTAAAATCCATGCGACCTATGAGGTTTGATAAGCATATTGCCCGAAAACCTCATAGGTCTTGACTTAAACACAAGCGTTGCCTAAAAACCTCTTAGGTCTTCTAATACGTTGTAGCGTTTTTATTTTTTTCACCGTTTTAGAATTAAACTAAACTAACGATGAAAAAAATGCTTTTTACACTAGCCACAATTCTACTCATTTTAAGCCTAACCTGGGGTTGTAAAGATCGTAATGAATCAATGCAGGATGCAGATCAGGCAGAACTCGAAAACCTTTATCAGGATATTGAAAAATCAGCAAAACAATTCACCTGCGAAAATGCCGGCGAATGGAAATATACGGCCATAGGATCTAAAGCCTGTGGAGGCGCGTCGAGTTACATCGCTTACTCTACTAAAATTGATGAAAGCAGTTTCCTCAAAAAAGTAGAGCAGTATACTAAACTACAGGCCGATTTTAATAAAAAATATGGTGTATTTTCTGATTGCTCCTTAATGATACAGCCAAAAGGCATTACTTGCGATAACGGAAAACCAAAGTTTACCTATTAATACTATCGTTACTTGTCTCGAAGTGCGTTTTTAAAGTATTCGGAAATACTAGTTTCTAATTTTACAAGTGTTGTTCCTTTATTCTCGGGATCAGTATTTCCATTTACTACAGTTTCAGTCATCTCGATAAAATTTTTCCTCGCATCTGGCGAAAAACCTATTTTTTGTAAAACTGAGTCCCAATCCTGATGTGGGATCTGTTTTGCTTCCACTTCTTTCTTCAAAACCTTAGAAAGCGCTGCGGCAACATCATCCGAACTTAACTTCTCTGGACCAACAATTTCATAAATTTTAGATGTTTCATCTTTTACCAGTACGTCGGTTACAAATGAGGCAACATCCATAGGTGAAATCATCGGGATAGCTAAATCAGTTGGGTAAAATGTAGGCAATGTGCCGCTTTTTTTAGCTTCGGGCAATTGCGCCAACCAGTTACTGTAATAATAAGCCGGGCGAACAAAAACCTGGGGAATATCAAGGCCTACAAAGGCATGTTCGAGCATGTGCGACATCAACAAATTACCCGTTCCCTTATCATATTGCGCACCGATTGATGATAAGCCTACCACTTTTTTTATGGAAGATTGAAGGATCACTTTATGATAATTTTCAAGAATGCTTTTGGTTTCGCCCAATACATCTTTGCTCTTACCGGTTTCAGGGGTTAAAACGAATAGGGTATCTCCGCCTTGAAAAGCTTTAACCAATGAATTTAAATTCATGGCATCGGCCACGGCTACTTCTGCCCCTTTTGCTTTAATTTCCGATTCCTTTTCGGGATTATGAATAACGGCTTTAACCGGTAGTTTTTTAGCCAATAAATGATCCACAATTGCTGATCCCACCTGACCAGATGCGCCTAAGATTACGTACATAACAATCAATTTTAGTTACGAGCGTATACTTAACCAACAAGTCGCAAAGAATTTTGGTTTCAGGTATTTTGAGTTTTTATCGGTTGGTGTCTCACCAACCGAAACTTTCCTTATTTCCGCTCAAAAGAGAAGTCAGGTTTACTGGCATGGTAGCTATTTAAAGTCGACTTCTCTGAGCGTAATCGGTTAGTGTCTCACCGACCTAAATTACTTAACATGCTCCCTGATAAAACTTTGCGGATTATAAAACCGATCATTCAGTTGCGTATCATTAAAAGTTAACCAGCTTGCACAGCCATAGTCATCAAATTTCTTCCTGATTTCCAAATGCAGGTGGTGGTAATCGCCTCCATATTTTTTACTTTCCTGTGGGGTGAATAACCTGGCGAGTTTGGTATTCTGGTCAACAGCCTGACCATTGCTTACATAAACTTCTTTCAGGTGTTTGTACGAGGTAAACATCGTTTGCCCGTTCGGTAATTTATGTTTAACCACTACCGTACGCTGGTTTTCGCCCAAATGAACAGAACACACTATTCCATTGGCCATGGCATAAACACTAACCAACTTTGCTTTAGGCTGTGTCGGATTAATATCGATAGCCGTGTGGATATGCCCTTTAAAATAACTATCGCGGTGATCGCCAAAAATGCTGATTATTTTGATGTTATTAATCTTTTTACGGTTGGCTACATCAAATGGCAGGTACCATTGATCGGCCGTTTTTGCCGGAACTGCATCCGTATAATAAGGCTTCCAACGATCGCGGTCTTTCTCGATTGTTGGTGTTTCGAATAAAAGTGCTGATAAAAAGATAAATAGTAATGTTTTCATGCTTAACTGAATTATAAAGCAAGATAACATTATTTAAAGAAATTAACTATTTTTATAGTTTAAAATAGTAAGTTCGTCATTGCGACAGACTAACAAAAAAGTCGTCATCTCGACTGGAACGTAGTGAAATGGAGAGATCTAACTCGAGACAGATTTCTCGACTTCGCTTTGCTCCGCTCGAAATGACGATAATAGTACGAATCAGCTACGCTAAAACATTCTCTTTCAGCGCCTCTGCCGCAGGATTAACCAGTGTACCAATCAACTCCGGAACCGGAACATCAGTGCTTTCGCTGTAACCATGCGTTAACAACCTTACCCTGTTGATGCATACCCTGATAAACTCAGGTACAAAAAGGTCGAATTTTTCGAATTTTGATGATAATTCAGGGTTTTCCGCCTGAAATTCTAAAATCACATCAGCAACCTGGCGCCAGAACTGTTTTTCGTCCATGCCAACATAACTGTGGAAAGTATTGCCAAGATATCTGAAAACCGCATCGAATATGCCCGAAAGGATAAATAACGGTGCCAGTTCGTCATTAATTTCCCTTAAAACATCAACCAGGTCATTTGGTAATTTCGCTTTCGATTCTTCTGTTAATACAATTTCCTCCACAAAATCTTTAATGATAATCCGTTCCGGAACACCGTTTTTCATTACGAGAATCGTGTTTTCACCATGTGGACTAAAGAAAAAAGCATGTTTATAGAAAATCCTCAATACCGGTTTCAAATAAGCCGATAAATAGGCGTTTAACCAATTTGAAGCATCTAATCCCGATTTTTCAATCAATGCCTGCACCATACTTTTACCATGATCATCTACATAAAGTAAACTGGCCATCGTCATGATGTTTTCGCCTTCCAGCAGGTAATTTTCTGCACTTTCGCGCCAGATGGCACCTAAAAACTCTTGATATTGATATGGAGAGCCCGGAATTTCACTGTATTGCGGATGGGTATAAGCTACTGTAGCTACCTCGCCCAAAAGTACAACGCGTGTTTGTTTCAGGTATTCATCGCCCTGTAGCATATCTTTTGCCCATTGGGTAACTTTTGGCGCAATGGCCAGTTTTTTAGGAGATAGTCCCCTGAAAATCGAAGTGTTTAAGATAGAGATAGCCGTTTTTACATAATGTTTTTTAGGCTCACTTACATTAAAGAAAGTACGGATACTGTTTTGGCACATGTACTCATCGGTACCAACGCCAACCGGTACGATCAACTGATGGGCAATATCGTGCGCCAGCTGTAATACAATTTTATTGTTCCATTGCCACTCGTGTACTGGGATAAAGAAATAATCTTCAGGATTTAATTCCTGCTGTATCAAAACCTGGTTAAAATCGTGGACCTGTTTTAAACTCAATTCTTCATTATAAAAAGAGAACGAAGAAATGCTTTCGATGCTTTTAAACTGCGCCCTCGATTGGTTTACAGCTAACCAGGCCAGTTGCGTTCGCTGTGCAGCTTCCGGAGCATATTTACCCTGATCGCTATGGTTAAAACCGATACGCCCTTTATTAATGGTAGCCCACGGGTGACCATCCATCTGGTGTTCAATCGTCTGATAATCTGCACTGGCCAATTCATCGGCTGTTAACCTTCCTTTTTCGTGGATATAAGCATCAGCGTATAAGGTATTTAATGTTTCTTCGATAAAATGGGCAAGGGTAAAAGGTTTTATGCCAAAAGTTTGCTGCAACTCGGTGTAAAAAGCAGGCGCATTGTTTACCACTACACTTTCGCCGTTTACAAACTTTTTAATGCTCTGTTTATCTATATGCAGGTAATCTAAAGCCCGCTGCTCACCAGAAAAAGTATAATAAATTTCCTCATCATCGGTAGCCAAACGGAAATCCAGCACGCCATTTTGATTAGTGTTTACAAGTGTTGGTTCTGCCAGTTTTTCGTGCATCAGTTCCACGATCGATTTTGCAATATAGTTTAGGTTTACCTTATCCCAAACTTCTTTTTTTAAAGGTTTTATGTGATTGAAATTGTTGTAACTCATGGTATTTAATTTTTTTAAGTTGTTAGTCCAGATTTGTAATCTGGACTTTTCGTACTCCGGATTTCAAATCCGGTTCTCAGTGGCCGGGATTATAAATCCCGACCAACCTACTTTTTGTTGGTCCCAATTTGCAATCGGGACCTATTGTACCCCGGATTTTAAATCCGGCTTATAAACTTTACAAATCCCGACCAACTAAATCAGCTGAAAGTTGTAAATCTGCTTCAACGAATTGCTCTTCCTCTCCATTTACACTAAACTGCTGGAAAGCGATCCTTTTTTCTACCGGATAAATTTCGAAACCTAATATGGCGTTGATAATGGATGCATTGCGATAAGCACCCATACCCAAATCAGGCGTTACAAAACCGTGCGTGTGCAGTTCGGCATTTTGAACAAAAATTTCGTTTCCATTTACATCAATGGCATAATTGCGGTGAACATCAAAAAGCCCATCGGCATTGCGTGTTATACGTTCGTTAATCGCTGATAAAAAGCCTGGCTCGTTGTATTTGTAACCCGTAGCCAATACCACGGCATCAGTATCAACCGCAAAATCTTTTTCGCTTTCGGTATGGTAAAAATCGAGCTGATAACTGCCGTCGTTATTTACTTTTAGGTTATTTAACTGGCAGTTAGGCATCAGTTCGGCGTTGATTTTTTCTCCATCGACACTCAGTTCGTAAAGTTTGTCGAAAATCTGATTGATCAGTTCGAAGTTGATCCCTTTAAACAAAGAATTCTGTTTACTTAAAAGCTGTTTCCGCTTAGTATCGCTTAAATTGTAAAAATGATCTACATATTCAGGTGAGGTAAGCTCTAAGGTCAATTTCGAATATTCCATCGGGAAAAAACGATCCGGACGCGTAAACCATTTCAGTTTTAAACCATTTTCTGTTTCAGGCAACAGATCGTAGAAAATTTCTGCTGCACTTTGTCCCGAGCCAATAACCGTTACCGTTTTTTGCTCCAATAAAGTCTGTTTAAACTTTAAATACTCCGACGAGTGTATTGCATATTGATGAACGGTTGGATCAATAAAAGCGGGTACTTTAGGCGCTGTTCCTGTTCCGAGGACTATTTTTTTTGCAAAAATAATCTCTGTTGTTCCGGTAGTCTGATCGATCTTTTCAATTTGATAAATGCCATCTGCATAGTTTATATTGCTCACTTTCTGCCCGAAATGGCAGTTTTTTAAATGGTTAATGGCCCATTTACAATAAGCGTTATATTCTTTACGCAGTACAAAAAAATCTTCCCTGATGTAGAATTTATAAAGGCGATCGGTTTGTTTAAGGTAGTTTAAAAAGCTGTACGGACTGGTTGGATCGGCCATGGTAACCAGGTCGGCCATAAACGGCACCTGCAAAGTGGCATCGCTCAGCATCATGCCCGGGTGCCAGTTAAATTCGCTCGCCTGATCTAAAAATAAAGTCGATAAGCTTTCTATCGGAGCACATAAAGCGGCCAGACCCAAATTAAACGGACCTATACCAATGCCTACAATATCGTATGTTTTCTGTTCCTGCATGTTAAATTTCCTCCGTTTCTAGCTGTCCTGATTTTATCATGGCATAGGCCTTTGCTTCAGGATATTTATCCCAATACCAATCGCGGTAACAGAAGGTTAGGTTTGCCATTTTATAAGGCATTTGGATTACTTTCTCTAATTTGAAGCCTAATCTCGTTACAAAAATGTGCATCGCGCGGCTTTCAACTGCTGCTTCACCGATACATTTGCCTACTTCGGGTTGTTCGAAAATGAAATCCATTAGGGCTTGCCCGGTTTCAAAACTGAATTTTTTGTCCTTATCCGTTGGGGCAATTAGTAAATGTGCGCCATAATCGGTCATCAATGCTTCATAACAGGCTCCAACACCATCGCGCATCGGCCAGTAAGGTTCGATCGTAAAAGTGGGTTCTCCGTTAATTTCACCGATAAAACTATGCGAAGCATCGTTAGGCAATAACGTTCTGTAAAATAATTCGAGGCCTTTAATCGGACCATCCATTTTCCAGATCGGTTTGGCATGCTCCTGGTTAAACCAATCGTGTACCATTTCTAAATCACGGTCGATATTGAAAGGACGGATATTGATCGTTACATTTTCTTTAGAGAAAAACCTGCTGTATAGCACATCTTTTGTTTGTGGTTTGATCAGGTTTTCGGAGAAGAAATACTTAGCCAATGGGTTCGGAAACTCGCGGTAAATAGCCGGGTTATCAATCGGTGCGCTGGCTTCGTCGATATTGCAAAGGTTGGTCAATAAATTGCCTTTTACTTCCCAGCTGCGGCAGTTGATGATATAGTCTACCAAACCGGTGGTATCGCTGTTCTCAAATTGTTTAAATTCAAGATAAAGCAGGTCGATCAGCGTTTTCTCATCTGCCAAACCATTGCTGGCAATGGCGTTAACCACACCCAAAATATTGTTGATGAGCAGATAATAGGTAAGCTTAGGGATAATATACTCATTCGGAACAATCGATCCGCTTTCTGCAGCAATTCCCGGATAAACGGCTTCTAGTGCTTCGGCTTTGGCATCGCTGAAGAAATAACCCTGGTTATCCCTGAAATAGAATTTGGCAGGATAAAAATCCTTATCCAGTTCCAGCATCACATTTTGTTGGTGAAATTCAAAAGCCATCCCAAAATTATTGTAAAGACCAACAATTGGTGCCACACAAAGGTGAAGGTATTGTTTAAACCAGTTTACCGCAGTATAGGCAACCGTTTTGTTTTTATTGATTGATGCTTCTTCGATAATATGTGCAATCCTAGGTTTTTGACCCAATAAACCATCCTGGCAGAGCGCAGCCAATAAGCTTACATTTTTCGCTGCATCTTCCCCTTTGAAAGGGTTATGCCTAACGCTGATGTTAAAACCATCGATGGTTTCGCCTTGATAGTTTACAGTGATAAATGCAGGATCGGTAATAAATTCAATCTCCGGAAATTCTGCCTTGGCTGCTTTGCCGTATGCTGTTTTCAACAATTTACTTACATCATAACCACGGTGAAGCTCTCTTACCAGATTAACCCTTTGCGAGTTGGTGATTTTTACATGTAAAGAAAACTTTAGCATCCAATCGCTTGCTGCATTGTAAACGGTTCTTACGGAAGAGGTTGGGGTATAAAATTCTCCAAAACAACCCAGGTAGAACAATAATTTTTCGTTCTCCATAGCTTGCACCGTTGGCAATGTGAGCAGATAATCGGCCTCCCAGGGGTGCATCGGTACCACTTTATGCTTAGGATGTTGATCCAATAAGGCAATTAAATCCTGATTTCCACTATCTAACAGCTCAATCCTGAAAAGATCAGTAACATCAAAGCCTTCTGCATTTTTCTCATTGATGTTATCGGCAGCAATTAAAAAATAAGCCAGCTGGAATTGTCCCTGTGTTTCTGGCGAAAATTTGAAAAGCTCCTCTTTATTGTTAAAACCCGATCGGCCTTTGGGTAGGGGATGGGCATTGTGACCTAAAAACAGCGATTGTTCGGTCTCAATAAAGTTCATTTTGGCGAAATTTACCGGCTTTCCGTTCTGCTTAAAATAAGTCAGGAATGATTCGAGATTCTCTACACTGTTGCTTAAACGTTCATTAACAATGGCAGCATCGGCATTGGGAAATTCTTCAGCACTGAACTGGATAGCCAGTTCCATAAAGCGGTAAATGCTGATCGGACTGATCGCATCTGTAGCGATATTGCGTTCGACTACCGGGAAATTAAATACATGCCGGCCGCTATCCGCATAAAATTTTAATGGTGTATATACTTCGAAGCCGATTGAACTGAAATCGAACCTGATGTGCAGGCGATCGGTAGTAGTAATCAGATAGTCGGCTAGTGGCGCATCATATTTAGGGATGCCAATGTAACGGCTCCAGTTATTGAATTCGCGGCAATAACTGTTTAGAAGTGCATTAAAGTTAGTTTCTTCTGAAATCTGCTGGAGCAAGGTTGAGTCTAACGTATTCATTTCCGTGTTTTTTAATGATTTTAATAATGTTTTCAATATCGCTAAGCGTAGTTAGCGGATTAAGTAGGGTAAACTTGAGGTAGAATTGCTGATTGATTTTGGTACCCGCAACCAGGGCTTTTCCTTCGTTAAACATGGCTTTTTTGATGTACTGGTTCATAGCGCAGACATTTAGAACCACATTTTTCGGACGGTAACGGAAAACCAGTGCACTGATATCCGATTCGTTCATCAGCTCAAAATCGCTATCTGCATGTAAACGGTCGGCTATCTGGGCTGCGGTTTCGATAATGGTGTCGAAATAACCTCCCAGTTTGTTCCTGCCCATCATCCTGAGTGTAAACCAAAGTTTTAATGCATCGAACCTGCGGGTGGTTTGTATCGATTTGTTTACCTGGTTTGGCAAACCATCTTCGTCATGGTCTTTTGGATTTAAATAGTCGGCGTGGTGGGTAATCAGGTTGAAATATTTTTTATCGTTCACTAAAAAACCACTGCTGCTTACCGGCTGGAAGAATGATTTGTGGTAATCAACCGTGACCGAATGCGCCAGCTCAATGCCATTGAGCAAACTACGGTATTTATCTGTCAATAGTAACCCACAACCATAAGCCGCATCGATATGGAACCAGGTATTGTACTTTTTACTGATGGAGGCAAGTTCTTTCAATGGGTCTACATTTCCGAAATCGGTTGTACCCGCTGTACCCACCACTGCAATAGGAATATTGCCCTGGGCGATTTCGCGTTTAATGGCATCTTCTAATAAAACCGTGTTCATCCTGAAACTACGGTCAGTTTTAATTTTGATCACCGATTTTTCGCCCAAACCAAGTAGCGAAGCATTTTTCTGGATACTGAAATGTGCCTTTTCCGAAACAAAAATCCTGAATTTTGAAGCTTCAGCAGGTAAACCGTTTAGTTTGATATTGTGGTTTAAAACGGTAATGGCATAATGATCGCGTGCCAATAAAAGGCCCATTAAATTGCTTTGGGTACCACCGCTGGTAAAAATGCCATCTGCTTTTTTGCTGTAACCGATCTGATCGCAGGTCCATTCGATCAATTTTTGTTCGATCAGTGTGCCTCCGGCACTTTGGTCCCAGGTATCGATCGATGAATTGATCGACGAAATCATCACCTCTGCGGCAACAGCCGGAATTACAATGGGACAGTTTAAGTGCGCAATGTAAGCCGGATGGTGGAAAGCAACCGCATGGTTGGTGTAAAGCTGTTCCACTTCTTTTAACAGCGAATCGTAATTGTCGTGTGTTTTTTCGAATTCCACTGCATCGAACAATAGCCTTAACTGGGCAGGCGTTATGCCACTGAATGGCTTTTGATTGTTGTGAAGGAATTTCTTTACCGCCTGGGTAACCTTGCCAACAGCGTGGAGATATTCTTCTTCATTTTCGTGGTGAAAGATTTCCTTTGTCGGACTTTCCGTGAGGAAATCTATAAGCTCATGTTTTTCGAGGTCTGATGCAAACATTTTTTTAATTTTTCAAAATTTAAGTTTAAAAGGCAATAAACGACCAGCTGTGGAGCCAGTATTGTATGAATAATTAGTTAGCAGAATGCTTTGAACTTAGTAACCGTTTTCAGCGAAATATTCTGGCGGCTAAGTTATGTCTTTATTTAGATTGATTAAAAATAATATTTAAAATATTTTTAACATATTGTTATTGAGTGCTTTATGAGTGTTTAATCAAACGTTTGAGCTTTCGGTTGGATGAAAAATTAATTTATTTTATTTGGATTTAATCTAAATTAATGATTGCTTTGCGAAAAAAAAATATCATTAATGAAGAATCTATACTTAATTGCAATCTTAATCTGTGGGTTTATCCTTACAGGCAAAGCACAGACCATAACCGGTAAAGTGCTGGGAGAAACTGCTCCTTTAGCCGGGGCAAATATTAAAGTGGAAGGAAAGGGCACCTCTGCTACAACAAATGCAGATGGTACTTTCGAATTAAAATTAACTGAAGGTGCTTACGTTTTACAGGTAAGTTATGTAGGCTATACCACTGTGCAACAAAAAGTTAACTTAGTTAAAAACCAAACGGTTAATCTAACCCTTAGCTTAAGCCCAACCTCAAATATGCAGGAAGTGGTTGTAGTATCATCACGTAAACCGACCAAAATCAGCGAGATACCAGGAACGGTTTGGGTGGTAGATGGCGCAAAAATCCAGGAGCAGGCAAGGGCAGGTATTCCTTTAAAGCAGACATTGGCCCAGTTGATCCCAAGTTTGGACGCAGGACCGGAAGGACGTACCAACTACGGACAGAACCAACGTGGAAGAGATGCCCTGGTAATGATTGATGGAGTATCGTTAAACAGTACGCGTGGTGTAAGCCGTCAGTTCGAATCCATCGATCCGTTTAACATCGAACGTATTGAGGTTTTATCTGGTGCAAGTGCTGTTTATGGCGGTGGTGCAACAGGTGGTATCATCAATATCATCACTAAAAAAGGTCAGGATAGTCAGCCGAGTTTTACCACGCAGGTTGGTGTTCGCAGCGGTTTGAAAGAAAAAAGCGACCATGATGTTCGTGTTGCACAAGCGATTTCGGGCGGTAGCAAAGATTGGAACGGACGTATTGGTATTGCTTTCCAGAAAAATAACGCAGCTTATGGCGCTGATGGAAAACAGATTTTTACCGATATCACGCAAACCGATTTACAATACAACCAATCGTTCGATTTCTTCGGAAGTACCGAATTTAAATTAACCGATTATCAAAAAATAACGGTAAATGGCCAGTACTATAATTCTGGTTACCGTGGAGATAAGGACTTGTTTTTAGGTGCAAATTATGGAGGATTGTTAGCTAATCCGGCGCTTTTAGAAATGAGAAACGGTTATTCATCTGATGTTGATCCAAAAACAAGCAGGGCTAATATCAATGCCAACTATCAGGCAAGTGAGATTTTAGGCGGACAAACGCTTTATGTGCAGGCAGCTGCCAGAAGTGAGCAATTCAGCTTTCACCCATTTCCTGGACAGGCTGCAATACCACAGCGACTTTACAGTGGTTCATCTATTCAAAACACGAACTACAGTGCATTAAAACTGGTTTTGAACAAAGACTGGAACAGGGTTAACCTTACTTATGGTGTAGATGCTGATAACGAAAACTTTAATGCTCAACAGGCCTTGTTCGATAGGGCAAAAGCCTTCGCTTCAGGCGGTTTAACCAACAGCACAATAGCCACAATTGCCCGTTATCCTAATTTCAGGGTAAATGGTTTATCTGGCTTTTTGCAAGCACAGGTTAAGGTAACCGACTTTTTGAGTCTATCGGGTGGTGTACGTCAGCAACGGATGTTTGTTAAAGTGGGCGATTTTGTGGGTACTACCGCTTCAGTGCCTTTGGCTTACGGTGTAGGTACAACAGCTACGCCTATTGCAGGTGGTAAAAACCATTATGATGTTAACCTGTTAAACGGTGGTTTGGTGATTAAAATCAATGCACCGCAACAGGTTTGGGTTAACTTTTCGCAAGGATTTAACTTAGCCGATCCGGCTAAATATTACGGACAGGGAAGCTACACTTTGGTAGGCACCAACTATAATTTAGGTAACTCTATCAATGTAGCAAGTTCTCCGTTAACAGGTATTAAAACAGAACAATATGAGGCAGGTTACCGTTACCGTACAGGCGTATTTAATGCACAGGTAGCTGGTTTTTATGCTTTATCTGATAAAAATGTGAAAACCAACAGCACTTTCAATATCGAAGTTTTTGACGAAAAAGTAAGAAATATCGGTTTGGAAGGTTCATTATCACTAAACCTGAGAAATGGTTTCGAAGCAGGTGCTAACGGTTTGTACATTAAGACACAGAAACAGAATACCGATGGTACCTGGGCTTTACAGGATGTAACTGTGGCTAGTCCATCTAAATTGGCAGGTTACCTGGGTTATAATGGTAAAGTATTTGGTTTGAAAGCACAAATTTTCCATTCATTCGATTCGAAAGATGATATTGGAACTGGCAGGGAAATAAAAGGTTATACCACTGTTGATTTATTGGGCTCGGTTAAAATATTTACCGGAAGTTTATCAATCGGTGTACAAAATCTGTTGAACAAAAACTACCAGACGATATGGAGCCAGCGTTCACAGTATCTGTATTCATCTTTAGCCAGACCAGAAACGTTTTACTATGCAGGCCGCGGCCGTACGTATAATTTAACGTATACGCTTAATTACTAAATGAATTCCTTGGTTGGTGTCTCACAAACCAATCCAGATGTTTATATCAAGTGGTCTGTGGGGACACAGACCACCGCGTTTAATTTTTATCGGTCGTCATTTCGAGCGAAGTGCAACGAAGTCGAGAAATCTATCTAGGCAGATCTCTCTATTCCGCTGTGCTCCAGTCGAGATGACGACCTTTTTTATTAAAATTGCAAGGAAAGATAATTTCCGAATATTTATGCCAGGTGGTCTGTGAGGATACAGACCACGGCATTTCTTGTTTATTTCTTTTTCAATTCTATCACCGTAATCTCCGGCCAGATACCGATCCTACCTGAAAAACCAAGGAAACCAAAGCCACGGTTCACATTTAAGTACCGGCCATTTTCGGTTTTAATACCAGCCCAATGTTTATAGCGGTATTTTACAGGACTCCATTTAATACCAAAAGCTTCGATGCCAAACTGCATACCATGTGTATGTCCGGCAAGGGATAGCTGGATTTTAGAAGGATAATTTTTTACCTGCGCATCCCAATGCGAAGGATCGTGTGATAAAAGGATCTTAAAATCGTTAACATCTGTATTTTGCAGCGCTTTATTCAAGTCGCCGCGCTCGCCAAAACCAATGCCCCAGTTTTCTATGCCTGCAAGGATAATTTTCTCGCCGTTTTTGTGCAGTTCTACATGTTCATCCAGCAAAAGTTTAAAGCCCAGTTCTTTGTGGTAAGCTTTTAACTGCTTTAAATTCTGTATTTTATCTTCTTCCGTTGGCCATTTAATATAATCGCCATAATCGTGGTTGCCAAGAACAGAAAACTGTCCGAAAGGCGCTTTAATCTGCGAGAAATGACCGATATAAGGCACAATTTCTGAGGAAGCATTATTCACGAGGTCTCCGGTGAAAACAAAAAGATCGCTTTTTTGTGCATTGATCATGTCGATACCTTTTTGTACTGCTTTAGGGTTGGTAAAACTGCCTGCGTGCACATCGGAAATCTGCGTGAGTGTAAAACCATCAAAAGCAGCAGGTAAATCGTCGAAGTACAACGTATGCTTAATTACCCGGTAGGCATATTTGCCCTGGGTAATGCCATAGGCAAACAAAGCTATGGTTAAACAGAACATTACAAAGGCAAAATCGACCCAATAACTGCTGCGACCCGAAATATGAAATCCACCGGGCTCAAAATTAGTGGCCAGGCCAATCAGTAAGCGGTAAATATCGTCAAGGAGCAGAAAAAAAGCAAAAACAATTTCTGCAACGAAAGTGATTAAAAAAGCGTGGCTAACGATTTGGAAAAAGCGGTTAACCCCTTGAATACGCATTTGCTGGATGGCGAAAAACAGCGCAAACGTTAAACCAACGATAAATACCCAGAAAACAGGACTTAATAAGCTGGATTGATTGAGTGTGCCCAGACCCGATAATACATAGGCGTTTAAGGCAAAAAATATAATTGCGACTATAATAAGTGGCAATAGATTGAGTTTTCTTCTCATTGTTAAAAATCTGTAATCAGAATATATATGGTAAAAATAGAATTTAAACGCCAATAATTGCCTACTGTTACGGTTGACCTTTATTTTTACGCTCGTTTGATTAAAGCAATTATCGTTATTATGCGTTATATTTATGAATATGATAGTATGTTGAATTAAAATCAACTTCCTGTTGCATATTTTATAATTTACTTTCTTTTATTAGCTTTGTGCGAATATGCTGTCCAAAAAAACAAAATATGCCATTAAAGCGCTTGTTGCGCTGGGTAAAAATTTAGATAAACCACCAATGCAGATTTCGAAAATTGCAGAGGAGGAGCATATCCCAAAAAAATTCCTGGAACAGATCCTTCTTGATCTGCGTAATGCCGGCTTTTTATACAGTAAAAAGGGTGCTGGCGGCGGCTACAGCCTAAACAAAAAACCTGAAGAAATTTTATTGGTGCACGTAATGCGTGTAACCGATGGCCCTATTGCCATGGTGCCGTGTGCAAGTTTAAACTTTTACCACAAATGTGATGAGTGTGTAGATGAAAAAACATGTGGCATAAGAAGCGCCTTTATTGATGTTAGGGATGCCACACTAAAGGTTTTAACCGAAACCAGCATCGCAGACGTAATCGGCAGGGAAGATACCCTGAAAATCGGTATCGTTAATTTATAATATTTTAAGAAACCTATCAGGTTTTTAAAACCTGATAGGTTTAAAAACAATACTTCCGCGTTAGGGATTGTAAGGGTTCAGTACCGATTTTTCATCGGTACCGGAGCGAAGCGCAGCCCTGAAAAGCCCGACCCTTGGGGAACGCCCAAATCAGTTAACAGTTATCGGTTGGCAGTTTAAGCTACATTATTTAAGAAATTTAATTCATAGATTTCTCGACTGCGTTGCACTTCGCTCGAAATGACGAAGTTGTGAAGGATTTAACAAGATATCGTAAAATTTTTCATAATAAATTACGACTATTCCTATATACTTTATATATTTGGCGTATGAACTTCAATTTTATACTTAACCAGTTAACCGCTAAGCAAATAATGTGCTGTTGTTGTAAAACGCAGTAACAGGAGCCTACAGATAATTTTAAGTATAAAATATGGAATGCTTCTCGGTAACAGGGAAGCATTTTTTGAATAAAGCTAACAACATATATGCAAAGTTTCAGAACAGAACTCGAAAATCCGATCGTCGAGCAGGACATCATCGATTTAGAGAACAAGATTAAAGCTTTTAGAGATGGAACCATCCACGACGAAAAGTTTAGGAGCCTTCGTTTGGCCCGTGGTGTTTACGGACAAAGGCAGCCAGGCGTACAAATGGTGCGTATTAAACTGCCATTTGGTAAGGTAACTTTTAAACAGTTATTGCGCATTGCCGATATAGCAGACGAATACGGAAGCGGTAACCTGCACTTAACCACGCGTCAGGATATCCAGATCCATTATGTGAGTTTAGATAGAACACCCGAGCTTTGGGCAAAACTGGAACAAGATGATATTACGCTGCGCGAAGCCTGCGGAAACACGGTACGTAATGTAACCGCTTCTCCAAATTCGGGCATCGATGCCGAAGAACCTTTTGATGTTTCGCCTTATGCACAGGCTGTATTTTTATACTTTTTGCGTAATCCAATCTGTCAGGAAATGGGCCGCAAAATTAAAATTTCATTTTCTTCGAGCGATAGGGATACCGCTTTCAGTTATATACACGATTTGGGGTTTATCCCAAAAATAAACGAGAAAGGCGAACGCGGATTTAAGGTTTTATTTGCAGGTGGTTTAGGTGCGCAACCTTTCCTTGCAAATTCGGTACATGAATTTTTGCCTGAAGATCAACTCATTCCTTTTACCGAATCGGTGCTGCGTGTGTTCGATCGTTATGGCGAACGCAGTAACCGTAACAAAGCACGTTTAAAATACCTGGTTCAGAAATTAGGCTTAGAAGAAGTATTGCGTTTGGTTGCCGAAGAGCGCATTGCCAATAAAGTAAAAGAATTTAAAATAGATCTTAATACCGTTCCACAGCCTACTTTGCCTTTAGAACAAGAGTACGCTGCGGTAGAAATATTAAACGAAACCCATTACAAACACTGGTTAGCTACCAATGTTA
Organism: Pedobacter sp. UBA5917; assembly: GCF_002432345.1. Taxonomy (GTDB): domain Bacteria; phylum Bacteroidota; class Bacteroidia; order Sphingobacteriales; family Sphingobacteriaceae; genus Pedobacter. Next base: position 14,508 of record NZ_DJDT01000094.1, on the reverse strand, counting down.
TTGAGCAAAAACAGGCCGGATTTTATGGCGTTTATGTAAAAGTGCAGGTTGGCGATATTAAAACCAACAAAGCAAGGGCTTTTGTTGATGCCATCAGGTTATATGTTGCCGATGAGATCAGGATTACCCAAAACCAGGGTTTGTTATTAAAATTTGTGCGTAAAGAAGCATTGCCTTCATTATATGCAGCGCTAAATAAAATTGGTTTTACCACAGCTGGCTTTGATAGTTTGGCCGATATTACCACCTGTCCGGGTACGGATACCTGCAATTTGGGTATTTCGAACTCGATGACACTTGCTGAGGTTTTGGAGGACGTAATTTATACCGATTTCCCTGAATTTATCTACGAGAAAAACATCAAGATCAAAATCAGCGGTTGTATGAACTCCTGCGGTCAGCATGGTTTGGCCGAAATCGGTTTCCACGGAAGCTCGGTAAAGGCTGAAGGAAAAGTGGTTCCGGCGGTGCAGGTAATGCTGGGTGGTGGTACGGTTGGTAATGGCGTTGGCCGTGTTGCCGAACGTGTAATTAAAGTGCCATCGAAAAGGGCTACAAGTGTTTTACATTTCATTTTAAATGATTTTAAAGCCAATAACCTCGAAGATGAAAACTTCCACCAATATTATGATAGAAAAGGTAAAGACCATTTTTATCAGTTGTTAAAACCATTGGCCGATTTAACAAACCTGCAGACAGAAGAATTTGTGGATTGGGGCCATGTTGAAGAATTTGTAACTGCCATTGGTGTTGGCGAATGTGCCGGTGTAGTGATCGATTTAGTAGCTACTTTATTATTAGAGGCCGACGAAAAATTTGGTTGGGCGAAACAGAATTTAGATAAAGCAGCTTATGCCGATGCCATTTATCATACCTACAGCACTTTTGTGAGCGCAGCAAAATCTTTATTGTTGGATAAAGGCGTAAATAGCAGTACACAGGTTGGCGTGATCCGTGAGTTTGATAACCACTACGTAGAAACCGGCGAATTTAACCTACCTACCAATTTCTCAGACCTGGTTTTACAGATTAACAAAAATGAACCAACTGAAGAGTTTGCAAAGAAATATTTCGAAGAAGCCAATCAATTTTTAAATCAGATTAAAGCTAAAAGGAGCTTAGTAAACGCATAATATGGGAGAGCAGAGATTAAACGTGGAATCAAGAATTACCCTTTTAGGCGCAGGTCCGGGAGACCCGGATTTACTTACTTTAAAAGGTGTAAAGGCATTACAAACCGCAGATGTAGTATTGTATGATGCCTTAACCAACGAAACTTTATTAGAACATGCCCCTGAAGCCGCCATTAAGGTTTATGTAGGAAAACGTTCGGGCGAGCATTCTTACCCACAGGATACCATCAATAAATTAATGATCGATTACGCTTTAAATTATGGCCATGTGGTGCGTTTAAAAGGTGGCGATCCTTTTGTTTTTGGCAGGGGATACGAAGAACTTGATTATGCTGCATCGTATAGCATTCCGGTAAGCGTAATTCCGGGTATTTCGAGTTCTATCGGTGTACCGGGTTTGCAGCAGATTCCGGTCACACACCGAGGCATGAGCGAAAGTTTCTGGGTAATTACCGGAACTACTACTTCAGGAGAGGTATCGGCAGATATTTACCAGGCAGCACAATCGAACGCAACGGTAGTGGTGCTTATGGGGCTTAAAAAACTACCAAAAATCGTGGAGATTTTTAAAGCCGCAGGTAAACATCATTTACCAACAGCAGTGGTACAGAACGGATCGGCAGAAGATGAAAGACTGGTTGTTGGCGTAGTAGAAACCATAGAAAGTTTGGCGCAACAGGAAAATATTAAGGCCCCGGCTTTATTAATTTTTGGAGAAGTTGTATCATTACATCCATCATTTAAGAACTTAATTAAACAATATGCAAGTATTGCCTAACCAACCAGATAATGCATCGTCTTTTTCGGATGAAGAAAAAGGCAATCAGCTATTTCCAGTTTTTGTAAAGCTGAACAAGCTGCGTACATTATTAATTGGAGCAGGTAATATCGGGCTCGAAAAATTAACGGCGATTGTAAATAACAGCCATAGCGCTACCATTACCATCGTGGCAGAAATTGTTTCGCCCCAAGTTTATGCACTTATTGCAAATTATCCACAGATAAAGGTTAAACAGAAAAGTTTTGATATCAACGATTTGGATGATATCGACATTGTTTTTGCCGCAACCAATAACAATATCTTAAATGAAGAGATCAGGAGCGTTACGCATGAGCGTGGTTTACTGATTAATGTAGCCGATAAACCCGAACTCTGTGATTTCTATCTGGGATCCATCGTTCAAAAAGGCGATTTAAAGATTGCGATTTCTACCAACGGTAAATCGCCAACCATTGCCAAACGTTTAAAACAGATTTTAAACGAAGGTTTACCAGAAGAACTGGACGAAACACTACAGAATATGAGTGCTTTGCGCCAGACTTTAAACGGCGATTTTTCTGCAAAGGTTAAAAAACTCAATAAAGTTACCCAGAGTTTGATCAATCCTAAAAAAAGCTTTGCAGAACGCAACATTAAATGGCTGATTTGGGTTGCCGCGGTTTTACTGTTAGGAGCAATCGGTCTTTCCTTATGGAATACCGAACCAGAATTCCAGTCTTTTTTAATCAATATCGATCCTTTATTCTACTGGTTTTTAGGAGCAGGATTTTTATTTGCCTTAATTGATGGAGCAATCGGCATGTCGTACGGCGTTACCACAGCATCTTTTTCGCTGGCTATGGGTTTACCACCTGCATCGGCAAGTATGGCAATCCACATTTCAGAAGTAATGAGCAATGGTATTGCCGGCTGGATGCATTATCGTATGGGTAACGTAAACTGGAAGCTTTTTAAAATATTGATCCTTCCGGCAATTGTAGGTGCGGTATTAGGTGCCTATATTTTATCTTCATTAGAACATTATAGCAGTTATGTTAAACCGGTTGTAGCGGTTTATACCCTGTTTTTAGGGGCTGTCATTTTAATGAAGGCCTTTAACATCAAAAGGAAAAAAGCTGATCAGAAAATCAAGAAAATTGGTTTGCTGGGCTTTTTGGGCGGTTTTATCGATGCAGCCTTTGGTGGTGGCTGGGGATCGATCGTTTTATCGAGCTTAATTGCCGGTGGACGTCACCCTTTGTTTTCATTGGGAACCGTGAAAATCAGCCGTTTTTTTATTGCTACCCTAAGTTCACTTACCTTTTTTACCATGTTAGGCGGTAAACACTGGGAAGCTGTTGTGGGTTTAATTATCGGTAGTGCAATTGCATCGCCGATCGCCGCAAAAGTATCAAACAAAATTTCGGCAAAAACCATTATGGTGGCTGTTGGGATTATTGTAATGATTGTAAGCTTGCGCAGCGTGATTATGTTTATTTTAAAATAATTTAGTGATGGAGAACCTTGAGGAGATAAAGGCAGCACTGGCAGGTTTAAGTACAATTGATAAATTGAAGTTTTTGGCAGCCAAATATGCCGACCGTATTATATTTTCGACGAGTTTTGGTTGGGAAGACCAGGCCATAACCCATTTGATTTTTGCCAATAACATCCCGATTAAAGTTTTTACCTTAGAAACCGGACGCCTGTTCCCCGAAACCTATTACGTTTGGAACCGCACCCTCGAAATTTATAACAAACCGATCCATGCCTATTATCCGCAAAATGAGCTATTACAGGATATGGTAAATACCAAAGGCCCGAGCAGCTTTTACGAATCGGTAGAAAATAGAAAAGAATGCTGTTATATCCGTAAAATCGAACCTTTAAAAAGAGCATTAAAAGGCAACGAAATCTGGATCACAGGCATAAGGGCCGATCAAAGTACCAACCGGGAGGATATGCACGATTTAGAATGGGACGAAGGCAACCAAATGGTTAAATTCCATCCGATATTCGATTGGACTTTAGAAGATGTGAAAACCTACATCAAAGAAAACAACATTGTATACAATACGTTGCATGATAAGGGTTTCCCCAGCATAGGATGCGCACCATGTACAAGAGCAGTACAGCCAGGCGAAGATTTTAGGGCCGGAAGATGGTGGTGGGAAGACCAGAGCAAAAAAGAATGCGGATTACATGCTACAACTTAATGGTTGATGTAAGATGGAATAGGGAAGATGGATAATGGGAACTATGCATTTGAGCAGATGAACGGCAACCTTACAACATTCAAACCTTCCAACAATTTTTAACAAAACAACAATAACAACAAATATAATATTGAATGATCGGAACATTCCAACATTCAATATTTAAACATTTCAACAATTGTAATGAGTACATATAATTTTGATTATTTAGATGAACTGGAGGCTGAGGCGATTCACATTTTACGTGAAGTAGCTGGGCAGTTTGAAAAACCGGCCCTGCTATTTTCGGGGGGAAAAGATTCGATTACTTTAGTTCGTTTAGCAGAAAAAGCTTTCCGTCCGGGGAAATTTCCTTTTCCTTTGGTACACATAGACACCGGCCATAATTTTGAGGAAACCATCACTTACCGTGATCAGATGGTCGAAAGAATCGGCGAAAAACTAATTGTGGGCTCGGTCCAGGAATCGATAGATCAGGGTAAAGTGGTAGAGCAAACCGGTAAAAACGCCAGTAGAAATGCTTTACAAACCGTAACCTTGCTCGATACTATTGCAAAATACAGCTTCGATGCCTGTATTGGCGGTGCCCGCAGGGATGAAGAAAAGGCAAGGGCCAAAGAACGTATTTTCTCTGTAAGGGATGAATTCGGTCAGTGGGATCCAAAACGCCAGCGCCCGGAGCTTTGGAACATTTACAACGGTAAGATCCATAAAGGAGAAAATATCCGTGTGTTCCCGATCAGTAACTGGACAGAACTTGATGTTTGGAATTATATCCGCAGGGAGAAAATTGATCTGCCAAGTATTTATTTCTCGCACGAACGCGATTGCATTACCAGAAATGGACAATTGATGGCCGCTTCTCCGTTTTTAAATATGGATGATGAAGATGTTGTTGAGCGTAAGCAGGTGCGTTTCCGTACAGTTGGCGATATGTCGTGCACAGCTGCGGTAGAATCTGATGCATTTTTGATCGACGATATTATTTCAGAAATCAGTGCCTCTAAAATTTCAGAACGTGGCGCCCGTATGGACGATAAAGTTTCTGAAGCCGCAATGGAGGACAGAAAAAAGGGTGGGTATTTTTAGGGAGTATCAAGTGGTTAGTATCAAGTATCAAGATTTGACAATCAACCTTAATACAGATACTTTATATTGGTACCATTAATTAGTAATAGAGTTCTTAGGTCACATTTAGGTCTTGATACTTGATACTATTATCTTAATTCTATAAATAAAATGAACATATTAAAATTTTTCACAGCAGGCAGCGTAGATGATGGTAAAAGTACCTTGATCGGCCGTTTGTTATACGATACAGATTCTATTTTGGCCGATCAGTTAGAAGCTTTGCAGAGTTCTAACCGCAAAAACGACGACGGATCAATAGATTTGGCTATTCTTACTGATGGTTTAAGGGCTGAGCGCGAGCAGGGTATCACCATTGATGTAGCCTATAAATACTTTCAAACGGAGAAACGTAAATTCATTATAGCCGATACCCCTGGGCATATTCAGTACACCAGAAACATGGTTACAGGTGCTTCTACAGCGAATTTGGCTATTATTTTGATCGATGCCCGTAATGGTGTGGTTGAGCAGACCATCCGCCATTCGTATATTGTTTCTTTATTGGGCATAAAACATGTGGTGGTGTGTATCAACAAAATGGATATGGTTGATTATAGCGAAACCGTTTATAGTTCTATCATCGAGAAATACAAAATCCTAGCCCAGCAATTAAAACTAGCTGATATCACTTATATTCCTGTGAGTGCTTTAAAGGGCGACAATGTGGTACAGGCTTCCGAAAATATGGACTGGTATGAAGGTGAAAGCTTATTACATTTCTTAGAAAAAGTAGATACCGATCATTTAGACCGTTCGCAACTGGCACGTATGCCAGTGCAATGGGTGGTAAGACCACAAACAGATGAACTGCACGATTATCGCGGTTATGCTGGCCGTGTGCTAAGCGGAATCTTTAATTTAAATGATAAAGTTACCGTTCTTCCATCAGGAGCAAGCTCTACTGTAGAAAAAATCGATTTTTTTGATCAGACACTTGATGCTGCACACGCTGGTCAGTCGGTGATTATCCATTTAAAAGATGATGTAGATATCAGCCGTGGCGATACCATTGTAAATGCTTCGGCATTGCCACAGGAAACAAAACTGATTGAGGCCGATCTTTGCTGGATGGATACCCGTGCATTGGATACTTCTATCATGTACAACATTCAGCATAACAGCAAGATCACTAAGTGTAAAATCAGTGAAATTCTGCACAAAGTTGATATCAATACACTCGAGAAACATGCTGCAGATGAATTTAAATTGAATGATATCGGTCGCGTAATTGTTAAAACTGCTGATGCTTTGGCATTTGATTTATACGATGATAACCGCGCAAATGGTTCTGCCATTTTGGTTGATACCCGTACCAATTTAACTGTTGGAGCCTTAATGTTTAGGGCAGCTGTGGAGTAAAATGGAAAATGGATAATGGATAATGTAAGATGGATGATGGGAATCTTCAACTATCATCCTAAAATCTTACAATCCTGAAAATCTTAATAATAATGAAAACTTTGGGATAAAACTAAAGTGAAAGCAATTTCAACGGGATATCGGATAACGGTTTCCCGTTTTTCCGTATGGGTCGGTATCTCATCGACCGGCGCAACAAGTTTCTCTCATCCTAATTGATCGAGGGGACAAAAAATGAATAATTTAATTATGTAAGCTTATGGAAATAATTAAAATCAATCATCTTCTTCGTATATTGTACATACAACCTAATTAGAAACCATATGAAAAGAAATCTTTTATACCTCGTTTTTGCTGCTGTTCCATTTGTTTTTGCCTGTAACCAATCAGAGAAAAAGGCCGATACCGCAAAAAAAGATTCCGTTATCAATCAAAGCTGTTATGCTGCTTTTTTTGAGAAAGATAGTGCTGCAATGATTGTGAAGACCATGTCTTCGGGTAAAGTAACAGGATCGCTATTGGTGAAGTATGCCGATAAGCCACAGAATAATGGAAAGATAACTGGGAAGTTTAATGGTGATACCTTATTGGTTGATTATCGCTTTAATACTGGTAAAGATACCACCAAGGCATTTACCAACCCATTGGCATTTTTAAAGAAAGACGGGAAATTGATTATGGGCGTTGCGCAGATTGAAACTACTTTGGGCCGATCGTATTTTGTTAAAGGCAAACCCATTAATTATGAAGCTGGTAAGTTTACTTTTTCAGAAGTGAATTGTAAATATTAAGATACTGGTCTTAGCGTCCTGCTAAGGCCTAATTTATACTCCATAATTATTTTTGCCACGGATGCACAGAAAATGCGGAGACGTTTTTTCTCAACTTGTCATTCTGAACGCAGTGAAGGATCTTTAATTAACAGATACTTCTGAATAATTTTATATAAACCCACGGTATATTTATTTGAATGAGATTATTGAGAATTATTATCCTGTCAGCTTTTTTACTCCCATTTAATATTTTTGGACAAGAGGCTTCATCGAGATTGGATTCCAATTGGCTGAAATTAATGGGACCAATTAAGGCCAGATGTGAAACTATAAATAGCCTGATTAAACAATTGTATAAAATTAAAGAAATTCCTGCTAAGGAGTTAAATAGCTTAGCGGTTTTATCTGACAGTCTTTATGCCAGTGTGCAAATTAAGTGGAAGAAAGATAGCACAGCAATTAACTTATTAAATAATCAGAATAATGGGCTCACGATAGCCTTAAGTAACGTTTACGTTTTTTTTGAATCATCTGTGAAGGCATCTAAAAATAAAAAGATATTGGATATGATATACAGAATAGAGGCTTATGGAAATAGAATTTATCTTGCAAAGATAGAATACAACGAAGCATGTAGAGATTTAAACAGAATGGATTTGAAATTTGGCGATTTAAGTGAAGGTCCCCCAAAAGTAGAATTCTAATTAATGACTTTAATTTCTCTTACTGGTGTTAACGCTCCGATAAGATCTATTTGGCACCGTTGATTGTTTTTGCCGTAGAGGTACAGAAAACATGGATATATTTTTACTTGCTCCCCGTCATCCTGTCCCGGTTTTATATCGGGATCAGGATCCATCATGCTAATCTCTAATCTTGTCATCCTGAACACAGTGAAGGATCTTTTTTTAAGCTAAAAACTACTCTGAAGCAGATTCTTCACTACGTTCAGAATGACAGCTAAAAAAAAATTTAAAATAAATTACTACTATTCCCATAGACTTTATATATTTGTGTAATTAAACAAACGTATAACGAGCATAAATTTTCTGTTATGATTTTGAATAAAGTAGAAAAAGCGAACATTGAACCAAAAATTACTTTAATAGGTGCTGGTCCTGGCGATCCGGATTTATTTAGTTTAAAAGGTGTAAAAGCATTAAAAACAGCAGATGTTGTTTTATACGATGCAAATGTGAACGAAGCTTTATTGTGTCATGCGCCAGATGGTATTCCGAAAGTTTATGTGGGCAAACGTTCTGATGATGAATCATTCTCACAGGATGCAGTAAACAAGTTGATCATTGATTATGCTTTAAATTACGGTCATGTGGTACGTTTAAAAAGCGGCGATCCGTTTTTCTTCGCAAAAGGATACGAGGAAATTGATGCGGCAGAATCGTACAGCATTCCAACCGAAATTATCCCGGGTATTTCGAGTGCAACCGGCGCGCCAAGCCTACAAAAGATTCCGATGATTTATAAAGACCTAAGCGAAAGTTTCTGGGCAGTAACCGGAACCAATAGTAGAGGCGAAATTTCTGAGGATCTATATATTGCTGCAAAAACTAAAGCTACCATCGTAGTTTTAAACGGCATTGAAAAGGTAAAAGAAATTGCTGCTATTTTTCAGGCAGAAAATAAAAACCTGTTACCAGTAGCGGTAATCCAAAATGGTTCTACCCCACAGGAGAAAATTGCAATAGGTATTGTAGATACCATTGCCGAAATTGTTGAAGATAAAAGAATTGATGCACCTGCGCTATTGGTTTTTGGCGATGTGGTTTCACTTCATCCACAATTTCAACCCATCCGCGACTTTTACGAAATCATCGCAGAAGAGTACTAGATATTTTTAAACCAAAAATATATTTGTTTTGTTGTTAAAAACCGCTTATGGATTTAAGCGGTTTTTTCGTTTTTTACCCTGAAGGGTTTCCCGAATTGTCATCCTGAGCTTGTCGAAGGACTTTCATTAACTATTGATATTTTGTTCCCGCAGATTTAAGATGATTAACGCAGAAGATATGTTTTTGCATTTTGCAGGAACCAACGTTGTTTTTAAGCCTGATAGCAGCGGAAAACCCGAAGGTGAGGCACGAATCGAGGCTTTGTAGCGAATAGCAGGGCTGCCAACCGCCACAAAGAACTGAACATTCACTTTTTAATAAAAAGAGCTAAGTAATTTGTTAGAATTAGATCTCTCCATTCCGCATTGCTTCAGTCGAGTTGACGATTTTTCCTGTAAAATAATCAACTAAAAATATAATTTCCATTATTTGCAAAGCTCAAAACAATTAGTAACTTACTTGAGTTATCTACACCAAATAGTTGATGGAAATTATACATATAAGCGCCGAGTGTTACCCTGTTGCAAAAGTTGGTGGTTTAGCCGATGTGGTAGGGGCCTTACCAAAATATCAGAATAAGCTGGGCCACATTGCCAAAGTGGTGGTGCCGGCATACGACACAAAATTTATCCGCGAAAGCGAATTCGAGGTTACTTACGATGCCTGGACAAACTATGGCAATCACCATTTTCAATACCGTATTTTAAAAGAGAAAACCAATAAACTGGGCTTCGATTTGTATGTAATCCATATTCAGGGTTTAACCGATCGCCCAAATGTATATGGTTATAATGACGATACGGAACGTTTTGTAGCTTTCCAGATTGCTACACTTGATTGGATTGTACAGTGGGAACATCGTCCGGATGTAATCCACTGTCATGATCACCATACCGGTTTAATACCCTTTATGGTGGCCAATTGTATTAAATATAAACCGATTAGTAGCGTTCCGAGTGTATTAACCATCCATAATGCACAGTACCAGGGACAGTTTGGCTGGGATAAATTATATTACCTGCCTGCCTTCGACTTATGGAAAGGTGGATTGCTGGGATGGGACGATGCGATAAATCCACTGGCCTCTGCCATTAAGTGTGCCTGGAAAGTAACCACGGTTTCGCCAACCTATCTGGAAGAAATGATGGGCAATGCCCGTGGACTGGAAAGTTTATTAAGACAGGAGCGCTGGAAATCAGTTGGTATTTTGAATGGTATCGACAATGAAGTATGGGATCCGGAAACCGACCCCATGCTTGGCAAAAATTACAATCTAAAAACCGTAGAAGCCGGAAAACTGGCAAACAAAACAGCACTCTGCAATGTTTTTCAACTAGATGCCTCTAAACCCCTGTTCACTTTTATCGGTAGATTAGTTGATGAAAAGGGAGCTGATATTCTGCCAGATATTTTTTATACCGCTTTAGAACAACATGGCGACAATATCAATATACTGGTTTTAGGATCCGGTGATAATTGGGTTGAAGGACGTTTAAACCAACTGAAAGATGTTTTTGGTGGTAAATACAATGCTTATATCGGTTATAACGAACAGGTTTCGCACGAGATGTATGCCGGAGCAGATTTCCTGATTATGCCATCGAGGGTTGAACCGTGTGGTTTAAACCAGCTTTATGCCTTGCGTTATGGAACGGTTCCGATTGTACGCAGGGTTGGTGGATTGAGGGATACCGTGATTGATATTGGCGATAATGGTTTTGGTATTTGCCACGACCAAACCAGCATTTGGGATGTTACACACTCGATTAACCGTGCAGTTGAATTTTACAATGATAAAAAAGCCTTTAAAGCTGTGAGAAAAACCATGATGAAAATAGACCATTCGTGGGACAGGGCAGCCTTGAATTATATAGAATTATACCAAAATTTAAAATAAGCTTAAACATGACTGACAAAGTTTTAGGCGTTATCCTTGGCGGTGGCCAGGGCTCTAGATTATCGCCACTAACACAAACACGTTCTAAACCGGCAGTTCCGATTGCTGGTAAATACCGCTTGGTAGACATTCCAATTTCGAACTGCCTCAATTCAGGTATCCACCGTATGTTTGTGTTAACACAGTTTAATTCGGCATCCCTAAACAAACACATTAAAAACACTTATCACTTTAGCCACTTTAGTACAGCTTTTGTTGATATTCTGGCGGCCGAACAAACCGTACAGAACTCTGGTTGGTTTCAAGGTACAGCAGATGCGGTCCGTCAGTGCATGCATCACATTGTTTCGCATGAGTTCGATTACATCCTAATCTTATCGGGCGACCAGTTGTACCAGATGGATTTTAAAGATATGATCGAAAAGCATATCGAAGCCAATGCAGAAATTACCATCGCTACCATTCCGGTAACGGCAAAAGATGCAACTGATTTTGGTATTTTAAAGGCTGATGATGAAAACATGATTACTTCATTTATCGAGAAACCTAAAACAGGTTTGGAAGATTGGATTTCGGATACGGGTGAAGAAATGCAGGGCGAAGGACGTAATTACCTGGCCTCAATGGGTATTTATGTTTTCAACCGCGAATACCTGATCAATATCTTAAACGAGAATGAAGATGAAAAGGATTTTGGTAAGGAAATTTTACCAAGGGCTATTACACAAAGCAGGGTTTTAAGCTTCCAATACGAAGGCTATTGGACCGATATCGGTAACATTTCATCTTTCTTTGAAGCCAATTTAGGCTTAACAGATGAAATCCCTAAATTTAATATGTTTGATAGCAACCATGCCATTTTTACCAGAGCGAGGATGTTGCCGCCGTCAAAAATTTCGGGTACTACTTTGGACAAAACCATTATTGCCGAAGGCTGTATTATCCAGGCCAGCAAGGTAGAACATGCTGTTTTAGGGATCAGATCGAGGATTGGAAAAGATACGGTAATTACCAATGCCTATATTATGGGCAGTGATAGGTACCAGACTTTGGAAGAGATACAGGATGAAAACAGCAAAGGCAATTCGCTGATCGGTATTGGCGACCGTTGTTATATTAATAATGCCATTATCGATAAAAACTGCCGCATTGGGAACGATGTAAAAATTAATGGCGGTGACCATTTAGAAGATGGCGATTTTGAACTTTATGCCGTTAAAGATGGTATTGTAGTCATAAAAAAAGGCGCTGTTGTACCTAGCGGAACAGTGATTTAGTAAATATTTGTCATCCCCAAAATACCGTCATTTCGAGCGAAGTGCAACGAAGTCGAGAAATCTATCGAGATAGATCTCCCGAATGTTCGGGACTTTGCTTCAGTCAAGATGACTACTTTAAATTCTAGACCTTATAGGTTTCAAAAACCTATAAGGTCTTTTTGCTTTTAGGTCTTTTTCGTTTTCTACCCAACATTTTGCCCCTGAACTTGTTTGTAAAATAAACGAAAAAATAGCTTATGGCCGAACAACACCTTTATCAAACAGGAATTATAGGAAATTGCGCTTTCATCGCACACGTAAATAAAAATACCGATATATCATGGCTTTGCTGGCCACGTTTCGATAGTCCGTTTGTTTTTGGTAGTTTATTGGATAAGAAAAAAGGAGGGGAGTTTTCAATCCTGCCGCAGGGTGAATTTACCTCAAACCAATATTATATCGAAAATACGAATGTTTTAAGGACCGAAATTACCGCTGAAGACGGAAAATACCGTATAACCGATTTTGCGCCGCGTTTTCACCTGTACGAACGCTATTTTAAGCCTTTAATGTTCATCAGAAAGATCGAGCCTTTAGAGGGGAATCCGCGTATTACCATAAAATGTGAGCCGGTTTGCGATTATGGAAAAGCCAAAATGAAATCGAGCAGGGGCAGCAACCACATTGATTATCTGGGCTGTGATGAAAATATCCGCTTAAGCACCAATGTATCGCTTACCTATATCATCGATGAAAAGGCATTTGTACTGAACGAAGCCAAATATCTCATCATGACTTACGGTCAAAACCTTGAAGCCCCGGTGGTAAGTACAGCCGAAAACTTTTTACGTGAAACAATTGCTTATTGGCGGTTATGGATTAAACACTCTTCAATTGCAGGTTTTTACCAACCTTTTGTAATCCGCTCGGCCCTGGTTTTAAAAATCCATCAATACGAAGATACGGGTGCAATCATCGCAGCGAGTACCACCAGTTTGCCCGAATCGCCGGGAAGTACACGTAATTGGGATTACCGTTATTGTTGGTTGCGCGATTCGCACTATGTGCTCACTTCGTTAAACCACATTGGGCATTTTGAAGAAATGGAGAAGTACTTTAATTACCTTTCTGATATTTCGCATGCGGAAGATACGCGTTACCAGCCTTTGTATGGCATTGCTGGCGAGAGGGAAATTACCGAACGTACTTTGGATCACCTGGAAGGTTATAAAGGCGAAAAACCGATTAGGATCGGGAACCAGGCTTACGAGCATATTCAGAATGATATTTACGGTCAGGTTTTAATTTCGATGTTGCCACTTTATACTGATCACCGTTTTGTATTTTCTGAACGCAGCGATTCGGTAAAATGGATAGAAAGTGTGTTGTCTAAAATTGAACGGACCATTGATGAAAAGGATGCAGGTATCTGGGAATTCAGGAATATTGCCAACGTGCATTGTTATAGTAATCTGTTCCAGTGGGCAGGTGCACAGGCCGCTTTAAAAATGGCCAAAACAATAGGTAATGAAGATTTTGAAAAACGTGCACAGGTTTTAATTGATAAGGCTGCTGCACATATCGAAGCCTGTTACGATCCGGAAAGAAAAGTATATACCAATGCTGTAGGAAGTGAGCATTTAGATGCAAGTACTTTGCAATTGATTATGATGAATTATCTTGATCCTGCCTCAGATCGTGCTAAAGACCATTTAATTGCTTTGGAAAAGGAATTGAAAACAGAAGACGGACTGTTTTACCGTTACCTGCATGCCGATGATTTTGGAAAACCGAAAACCACGTTTTTAATCTGTGCTTTCTGGTATGTAGAAGCCTTAGCCTGTGTAGGCAGAACCGATGAGGCGATTAAAGAATTTGAAAACATCATTAAATATTGCAACCACCTGCTTTTGTTCAGTGAGGATGTTGATGCAAAAACCGGTAGTCAGTGGGGTAATTTTCCGCAGGCTTATAGTCATGTAGGTTTAATGAATGCCGCTTACCGCATTGCGATTAAACTGGATAGACCAATATTTTTGTAAAGATGGTGGATTACAAATCTACAGTTCGAGGGTCGGGATTGCAAATCCCGACCAACTAAACTACTTCTATCGGTCGGTGTCACACCGA